>CANPBB010000041.1 GCA_947572235.1 uncultured Clostridia bacterium | reverse complement strand
GACGGCCCCAGCTTGATAAACTGGCCGCCTACCGCCTCGCAGAGCGGGCGGTACTCGTGGCCTTTTTCCGGCACGACGCAGATAATCTTCCGGCCCTGTTCCCGCAGGCGCTTGGCGATGCACTGGAGCATGGTGGATTTGCCCGCGCCGCTGGAGCCGAAGGCGGCGAAGTTGCCGTTGGTGTACTTGTAGTCGTCAAAGAAGTCCATAAATGCCGGGGAGCGGTTGTAGAGATTCAGCCCCAGGAAGATGCCGCCCGCATCGCTCAGCTCGTAGGACGCGAAGGGAAACGCCCCGGCAACCCCCTGTGTCAGGGCGTTGCGGCGGCTTTTCCGCTCAATATCCGGGTCGGTCATCAGCAGGGGCAGAAAGGATAAAAACGCCTGCTCATGCTTAAACTCGCACCGCTTTGCCAGCATATCCGACGCCACACACAGCGTTTCCACTGAGGCGAGGCGCTGCTCCAGCGTGTCGGGATTGTCCGCCACCACCTCGATCAGGGTGTGCATATAGTAGAAGTCCTCGCCCTCCCGGTTCATCCCCTCCTTCAGGTAGGTCCCGGCGTAGATGGCGTCCCCCAGCTCCTCGAAGTCCTGTCGGGTATCTCCCACATCCCGCATCCGGGAGCGGTTGACCATAGTGGTCTGGGAAATGGAACTGACCGTCTTTTCCCTGGGCTGCCGGCGCAGCTGGAAGCTGAGGCTGACGCCCTCGCCAGCCTCGATCAGCGGCGTCAGCCAGCCCTTGCCCACCACTGTGGCATAGCCGTAGCCGGCGATGTAGAGGTAGGCGTGGTAGACCCCATCCAGCAGCAGATAGTCGGGGGAGTGGCTGTCAATGGAGGAGGGGGAGATCAGGTCGGGAATGGTTGTGGCTCCGGCCTCCAGAAGATTGACGCCGGGCGCCTGCTTTTTCCCGAACCGTTTTTTTCGCTGCTTTCCCGGCGCGGCGGCGGGGGCGCTCATTTTCCGCAACGCGGTTTCGTCATAGACGCCATGCACCATGCCCAGCATATCGAAAGCGCCCTCCGGCAGCCGGATATGCTGGGAGGTATGCTTGTTGACAAGCTGGTACAGCAGTTCCAAGATGGCGTTGTCCGCGTATTCCGGCTCCAGCACCGTCACGCCGCAGCGGTCCAGATACCGCCGGGCCACCTCCGCCTTTTCATTGAGCAGAGCGGCAATGGCTCCGGGCGTATTGTCCGCCGCCTTCATGCTGGGGTCATAGGAGAAGGAGAGGAAAAAGCGGTGGGTAATGGCCTCCCGCTCCACCAGCTGGGGCACATAGGACATACTCTCCTCGATCATCTCCCGGCACCGCTCATTCCCCTCCCGCTCCAGCGCGGCGCGCAGCATCTTCATGTAGCTGTTCAGATCAAACTTCTGGGTGAGCACGTTGATCTGCAAGTTGGCAGGCGCGATTTTCAGGTAGGCGGCCAGATCCGCGATGGCGGAGCCTTTTTCCATTTCGGACATTGTGTAAAAGTTCACTGGCAGCAGTTCCATGATTTTAATAAACCGCTTGTCCCGGGTAAGGACCACGCCTTGCAGAATATCCTTGACAGGCAGCCACGCCTGGATACTCCCGGCATAGGCCCCGCCCCGGTCACTGACGCCGGTTACGCCGCCGCCGAAGATAAGTTCTTTCAAATTCATGTTCGTTTACCTCTCCTCGATAAGTCATCACGCGCCTGTGCCGGCGCCAGGTCCACCAAGTCCGTAAATAGCGTGTCAGGCTGTCGTCCTTCAGGCCGATCAGGGCAAAGCCCACAGCAGGCACCAGCAAAAACAGCGACACAATGATCTTCCAGGTAAGCTCCAGCGGCAGAAAGGCCGCGCAGAAGCATAGGATCGGAAGTCCCACCAGTACCGCTTCAATGGTGTTGCGGATTTCAAACAGGCCGAACAGCTTTCCCGCATCAGTATAGTTGGCGGGAATGTAATAGGTTTCAGAGTCCATAGTCATCTCCCTCTACGGTTTGAAACAGGCCGCCGCACTGTGCCAGTTCCCGTTCCAAGGCATCCAACTGTGTGCGGCGGCATTCAATGATAAGGGTAAAAGCGTTGCGAAGCAGTTTTTCATGGGCGGGGGTCTGGCGTTCCCGTTCCAGCTCTATTTTGTTAATGAGCTGTATGGAGACGCCCGCCGCTTGCGCCAGTTCGGAGAGCGGTATCCTATACCGCAGGCGCAGCCTCCTCGCCCGGCAGGGGGTGTAGTTCAGCATAGCGGCCACCTTCTAAGCGGAAAAGACCCAGAAGGGACCGCCGGAGCCGGCCTTCCGGCTGGCCTCATTGGTGATGATGCCCAAGGCCCACTCCTGATTGCTTCGCTTCACGCTGGCTGGATCGGCCACCAGAATATTGCCATCCTCGGTGACGCCCCGCAGAACGATAAAATGGCCGCCGCTGGTAAAGTGGCCCTTTGCCATGATCGCGATGACCAGCTTTCCCTCTTGCAGCGCCTCTACCAGCTTTTTGCTGTCGTTCCCAATGCCTGTAACGGTCAGGCCATAATGCTCGCCGCCGTTCGGCATCAAGCTGTGATAGCTTCCATTCCCCTCGCAGCGGTAGCCGTTCTCCACCGACCACTGGGCCACGTCATAGGGCGTGACCTGGTGATCGGTGAGGGACGCCACGACAATAGCCAGGGCGGTGGGGCCGCAGCCGGCCGCGCCGATGGTGCCGCTTTTCCCATACATCTTATTTCCCCAGCGGGAATCGGTCTGATTGTAGTAGACGACAGGGGTTTCCGCATTGGAAAATACAATGTCCCCGTAGTCTGTATTGTAGTAGCCATCCCCGTCGCTGTCGCCCAGCGTGACATTCTGATCCTCCGCCAATGTGGAGTACAGCAGAGCTGCCCAGTCCTTTTCCTCCTGGGAAAAGCCCAGCCGGTCCATATACGCCTCCGGGGTCAGATCCCAGACGGAGATGTTCAGGATGCGGTCTGTGATGGAAGCGGAGTAGTCCAGCTTGTCATAGAGCAGGGCCTCCACCGCCGGTTCGTCCATGGTGTAGAGGTCCTGTTTATACCGGACGGAGCCGATGGCCACCAGCCAATACTGGTTGACGTTGCCCAATGCGTTTTCTACAGTGTAATCATCGTAGTCCGCCGCGCCGTCCGTCCAGAAGTTCGGGAGGATGCTGTCGATCAGACGGTCAATGAGGGATTGGTTTTTGCTGTTGATATTTTGGTAGATCGCGTCCAGCTCATAGGCCGACGCGGTGAAGTCCACAATATCCGGCGCGCTGGCGCTGTCATAGCCGAATACGATATTCGGCAGCGCGGTGAAAATCAGCAGCGGAGCCAGAATGATAACAAATAGGAGAATCACCGCCGCCTTCACGATTTCGGGGAAAAAAGACTTTACCGCTTCGGCGGCAGCGCCGTAAATGCCGCCATATGACGCCCCGCGCGCAATATTGGCGGCAGCAGCCGCGGCCCGGGCCGCTTTTTGCCCTGTGTTGGATTGGCTATCCAATATTCGTCCCTCCTTTCCTCCGCCTGCCGGTCTTTTTCTGCCTGGCGCCGCCTGTCATTTGCGCCTGACTTGTTTTTTGTGTGATCCGCTTGGTCCCGCAGTTTTTCTTTGCATCCGGCACCGCTGTTCCTGCCGTACTGGACGGAGGCGCACTGCCGCCAACGGGCGGCTGTGCGGGTCCGGGGGCTTTGCGCGTTCCTGCCATACCGGACGGGGGCACGCTGCCGCCGGCGGGCGGCTGTACAGGTCCGGGGGCCTTGCGCGTTCCTGCCATACCGGACGGGGGCACGCTGCCGCCAACGGGCGGCTGTGCGGGTCCGGGGGCCTTGCGCGTTCCTGCTGTACCGGACGGGGGCACGCTGCCACCAGCGGGTGGCTGTGCGGGTCCGGGGGCCTTGCGCGTTCCTGCCATACCGGACGGGGGCACACTGCCGCCAACGGGCGGCTGTGCAAGTCCGGGGGCCTTGCGCGTTCCTGCCATACCGGACGGAGACGCGCTGCCGCCAACGGGCGGCTGTGCGGAGTTGGAAACTCTGCGTATTCCTGCTGTACCAGGCGAATGGCGCTCACCCCGCCCAACAGCGGTAACTCCGGGCGGCGGGGAAATCTTTGGCGTCCCGTCTTGGCGAATGGGCTTTGCCGCCCGCGTCTGCTGTGTGTTGGTTTGGGTGCTGGAATGCGCGAAGGAAGCCGAGCTGGTAACTGTTTCCGACGCCGTATGTACGACAGACGATTTCCGGGATTCTCCCGTTCCCGGCTTGCCGCTTCCACCAGCCTGCGGCTGCGCACCAAGCCGTACACGAGGAATTGGCGGGCGCTGCGGCGCTTCCTGCTGTTCGTAAACGCCGCCGCCTGACGCTTCCGCGGCGGGGGCGCTTGTACCGCCTGCCCCGCCAGACGGGTTTTGGCCGCTTTGCGTTCCCATTCCTGAGCCGGGGCGCACAGAAGATCTCCGCGCGCCTTTTTGTGCTGCCGGGCGCGCCTGTGCCCCGCTGCCGGGCGCAGGTTTCTGGGTTGGCTGCTGCCCGGCTGTCGGCTGTTGACCGCCCTGGGTGGGTCTTGCGCCTGTACCGGGATTGGCGCCGGTCCCTGCTGTCCCCGTCCCGCCGGGAGGCGTGCCGCCCGCGCCCTGCCGGGTATGGTCTGCCGCGGCTCTTGGTGTCCCGTTCACGGCAGTACCGCCCTGGCCTCCTCCTGACGGCGGCGGTGCGCTCTGACCGTTCCCTGAGCCGCCGGATGGCGGCGGAGAGGGCGGCGGCGTGGAGCGGCCTCCATGGGCGGGGCCGCCGGCGCTCTTCCTGCCCGACGTATTGTTTTTTCCTGCCGGATGACGCATGGTTTTTGTCACCGTAGAACCTACGCTCCTTATCACAGCATAGGCCACCATACCGGGCAGGCCGCGGCCCAGGCCGTCCCCGGTAATCGCCGGGTTCAGGCCCATGCGGGCAATGATGCTGTCCGCTTTTCTCGCTGTGCGGGCAATGCCGACAATCAGAAGCATCCATGGCAGTACCGCGACCCCGGAGGGCATATAGCCCATGGCTGAAATCAGCAGCTTCAGGAATATGACATTGAGCACCATCATCGCGCACATGGAGCCGAACATCCGGCACCAGCCCTTGAAAATATCGGCGGTGCTTTTGCTGCCGCCCATGGCGAAGGCCAGCGGCGAGAGAATCACCAGAAGCGCTGTCACCACATACCGCTCCGCAATCTCAAAAAACAGCTTTACCACCTGCCACATAATGACGATGCCCACAATAATAACTAAAAGCCATGAGGCCCCGATGTCAAAGCAGTTTTCATCCGGAAGCGTGACCGTCACGCTGGACGGGATCTGAAGCAGCGTGATAATGTGATTGGAGATTCCAAGCCCGATTTGGCAGATCTGCTGGCTGGCCAGAAGAAAAAAGCCGAACACAAAGGTGCGGGTAAACAGCAGCTTCGGGTCCTCGCCCTCAAAGCCAAGACCTGTCGCCATGCTCTTTGTGGCTTGGAACACCATATTGCCCAGCAGCAGCGCCCAGCCCGCCGCCAGGATGATGGATAAAATATCGTCTGTCACCGGGGCAACCCGCCGGAAATAGGAAAGATCCATTGTGAACACATTCAGCAGGGAATTTGCGATATACTGGACGATTTCCAGCCCGAGGCCATAAAGCCACTGGGCAAATCCCTTAAAAATACCTTCAAGAATCGCTGCCACCTCCTATGCCGCTTCTTGATGCTTTATCGAAACAGAATTACAGATGCCGCACGGATTTCGACCACCCCCTCTCCATGCAGCGTACCGGCCGCGCCAAACGACTTTCCCGCAGCGTCTTATTATCCGCCGCAGAATACGCTCGTTTGCCATGCGGCGATTATTGAATGGTGTTGAGGCCGTCAAAGAGCGGCCGGACATAGGCAAGGAAGGCCCCGATCCCGTTGATGACCGCCCAAGCGATCCAGATGCGCTTGAGCCAATCCCAACTCTGATCGACCTTGTGCTGATTGTTGGAGATTTTGGCCCCGACCACAGCGACAGCGGACATCAAGCCGGCCAGCACTGTACTCACGCCGGCGATCTTGTTGTAGACGTCCACGATGATCCGGTTTGCCACCGTCCACATATCGTCTACCGCGAAAGCTGGCGTGACCATGCAGGCGCACAGCACGATTACAGTCATAATCTGGACATAGTAGCGGGGGAGCCTGGGACCCAGACGTTCCCAGAAGCAATGTTTTTTCAAAGAGATTCCTCCTCTCGAATCAGAAGCCAACGGGCAGGGCCGCTTTTCCTGCCGCATTAGGCCGGTTGCAAAAAAGCGGTGAAGGTGCTATACTGGCTCTCCGGTGATGAACATGATTTTTGCCTGTGATAATTGTCATTTTCTTTTCAGCAGGACCGTTGAGCCGGAGCAGTGCCCGGACTGCGGGAAATATGCTGTCCGTCCCGCGGATGAAGCGGAGCGTCAGGAGTATGCGGCGCGCCTGCGTGAGCCTCTGGAACAGCCGCCAGAAAAATGATGCTGATATGCCGCACAGGACATGGAGGCGCGGCGGTATCAGGCTGTCGGCAGCGGGGAATGCCCCGCACGGACGGCGGTTCCGGTAGATACTGCGGCTGCATACTGTAGGGCGCACGGTCAATCAGCAGCTGCGACCGATTCAAAAGCGGAAGTGTCATTTTACTTTCCATAGTCATACCACCTGTTGTCGTATAGGGCGGGGCGGCTCCCTGCGGAGCCGCCCCTTTGAGGATTAGTAGCCTGTCTTGGGCAGATTGGGCTGGTTGAGCCGGATGATAACGGTGATCCATGCGGTGATACCGGTCTCCCACTGGCTCATATGCTGGCCGCCCGCGTCGGCCCGGTTGACCACCTGGTAGCCGTTTGCCAGGTCTGCCCGGGTCTGGACGGTAACGGTGGGCTTCATCACAGAAGCGAAGCCGGCGGGCACCTTGCCGAACTCCAGCCGCACGTCTGTGACCACTTCACCCTGCATCAGCGGGATGGCGGCCAGATCAAAGGCGTAATTGTTGGTGCTCAGAAGGTTGGACGCCAGCACGCGGTAGTCGTTGTAATTGGTCTTATAGGTGATCTGGTAGTTCAGCCGCGTGTTATAGGTGCCTGTGGTGATAGATTTCGCGGTGGCGCAGTCGGTGGGGAAGCGGTCGTGCCAGAAGAAGTTGTCCAGCGCCACATTGGAGGTATTGGACACTGTGAGATCATAGCGCATGGAGTCGCCGGCCAGCAGCTGCTTGTTGCCCGTCTTGGTGATGGTTACTTTCAGATTGGCGGGCTTGTCGTAGTCGCTGACCTTGATGATCTGGCCGGAATACTCCAGGGTTTCGTCAAAGGTCTTTCCGCTGAGCTGATAATAGGCCGGGGCAGTGACCTCGACAATCTTATACCGGCCCAAGGGAAGGGGCTTGGAAGCGGCCACGCCGCGGGCGTCTGTGGTGATATAATCCACAACTTTTCCGCTGCGTACCTGACTGATTTCATAGACCGCGCCCTGGAGCGGTTTTCCTGCCGGGTCCCCAGTTACGGGGTTGGCCTCGGCCGCGTACTTATAGACTTGGATCTGGCCGGTGATGGGCGTGTTGGCCCACTCGATTTCCACTGTCTTTCCCGGCTGCACATAGACCGTCTTGTACTGCTTATCCAGCTCGTACCCTTCGGCGGCCTCCAGCTCCCGAATGAACAGCTTGCCCTTACCCTGCACGGTAAGGTCGTCAAGGTAAATGTAGCCCTGATCGTCGGTTGCGTATTCCCCAATGGGGTTCTTGTTGGAATCGTAAATTAGGAACTTTACATCATAGATGCCCTCGCCGGTAACGCTGTCCACCTTATGAATGATTACCCCGGAGAAGGGCGCGTTGGTGACGGTGAGCGTGGTTGTTTTCCCGTCCTGAACGGTGAAGTAGTGGGGCGTGCTGTCAATCTTGAAGCCCTCCGCCGCCTCGATCTCAACGGCATAGTAGTCTCCGGCGTCCAGGTCCGCGTGGACCCGGCCCTGCTTGTCGGTGGTCACAGTGTCCACAAGCCCGCCGTCCATACGCCGGATCTCGAAGGTGGTATTGGGGATGCGCTGGCTCTTGCTGCTCTCGGATACTTTAATCAGCTCCAGACCGCCGATAGGGGTATTATAGAATTTCAGGGTCTGGGCGTCTCCCACCTTGATCTGGATGGTCTTGGGGGTTGTGTCGAGGATATAGCCGTCCAGCGTGCGGATCTCCTTGGCAACGATAGTCACGCCGGGTTCCAGGCCCTCAATCACGATCCGGCCATTTTCGTCCGTCACATACTCGCCATTGTTGGGTCCCAGAAGTTGTCCATTGGACTCCGTAACCAGAAAGGCAACGCCCTTCAGCGGGGTGGTGGTGCCGGTAACATATTTTTCGATGATAAGGCGGGTCGTGGGGTCATTTTCAAAAGTGAGGTCATTACCACCATTGGTCCCGCCGCCAACGTTCGTGCTGCCGCCAGGAGTGACATTGGTAGTCCCGCCTACGGTCCCGGCGCCGCCGCTGTTCACGCTGTTGGAGCCGTTTTTGACAATGATGGTCTGGGGTGTGGTGTCGAGGACGTACCCGGAGGGGACCTTGGTCTCCACAACCACAATCGTGCTGCCGGGAACAAGGCCGGTGACCGTCACCGTGCCGTCCCTGCCGGTGGTGTAACGGCCCAGCACAGTCCCATTGCCGTCCTTGACCGTAAACTCGGTGCCTGGTACGGGCTTTCCGGTGACGGAATCCTTTTTCGTGAGCGTGAGGGAGCAAAGAGGTTCATTCAGGAAGGTGAGGGTCTGCGTGTCCAGCGGATTGACAGTGACCGTCTGGGTCTGGGTGCTCTGGTCGATGACATAGCCGGGGGCAGGCTTGGTCTCTTTGACTACCACTGTCCCAGTAATGCCATAAATGCGGATTTCGCCCTTGTCATCGGTGGTGTAGAGTCCGTTGGAGGACAGGTGGCCGTTGTCATTGTCCACATAGCCGCCGTTGGCGTAAGTAACTTGGAACTGCGCCCCGGAAATCAGATTGCCGGATACCTTATCCTTCTTCTGGATCACCAGGGTCCCGGCCCGCTTGTTCCAGAACGTCAGCTGCTGCACTTCGCCGCCCTTGATGAGGATGTCCTGGGGGGTTCCGTCTAAAACGAAACCTTCCACAGTCTTGATCTCCCGGGCGATAACGGTGGTGCCGGGCTCAATGCCGTCCAGCACGATCTCGCCAGCTTTGTCGGTGTAATACACACCATCGTCCGGGCCGACAGCGCCGCCGTTGCCGTCCACGACCTTGAAGGCCACGCCGGACAGCGGCTCGTTCTCAGTGCCCTCAATGAACTTCCGAATAATAAGGGTAGTGCCCGGTTCGTTGTCAAAGGTCAGGCTGTTGGCCACGCCGGAACGTACCACAATATTTTTCGGGGTTTCGTCCAAGATATAGCCGGTGGGCGCTTTGCTCTCGGAGACCACCACAGTGGAATCGGGGGCCAGCCCAGTGACGGTGACAGTACCATCAGTGCCAGTGACATACCGGCCGTTATTGGGACCGATGGCCTTCCCCTCGCTGTCCCGGATGGTAAACTCCGCGTGGGCCAGCGGCTTCTTGGTTACAGCGTCCCGCTTCAAAATGGTGAGCGTACAGAGGGGATCGTTATAAAAGCGAATGGTCTGGGTGTCCCCGGCGTTCACCACTACCGTCTGGGGCGTGGGGTCCTTCCGGTAATTGTCCGGCGCCTTTTCCTCGGACACTACATAGGTGCCGGGCAGCAGCTTGGACAGCACGATCTGGCCGTTCCGATCGGTGGTATACAGGCCGTTGGAGGAGGTCAGGCCCTCGTTGTCCGGGGTCAGTTCCCCGTTGGCGTTCATGATCTTGAACTGCGCGCCGGCCAGGGGCTGCTTTGTGACAGAATCGTACTTTTCAACAATGAGGCCGCCCTTGCGGGTGTTTTTGATAATCACCGTCTGGGTATCGCCGCCCTGCCCGATGACTACATTGGTGGAGGGGGTGTCGATGACGTACCCTCCATCCGGGGCGTTGATTTCAGAAATGACGTATGCGCCGGGCGCGAGGTTGGAAATACGAATCTCGCCCTGAGCGTCGGTGGTGAAAATGCCGTTGGAGGTTAAAGTGGACGTGCCGATCACGCCGTCCAGCCCTACCTCGCAGCCTGCCGCCGTTGTCACGCGGAACTCGGCTCCGCTCAAAGGCGCATCAGTCTGAGAATCCCGTTTTTGGATAATCAAAGAGCCCTTGGGCTGATTTTTGAAGGTCAAAGATACGGTCTTTCCTTCTTTAATCTGCACTGTCTGGGATTGCGTATCCAGAATGAACCCCGCGGGGGCGTGGGTCTCGGTGACTACCACGCTTTTGCCAGGCTTCAGGCCGGTAATGCGGATCTCTCCGGCTTCGTCTGTGCGGTAAACGCCGTTGCTGTCGCCAATCAGCGTTCCATCGGCGTACATCACTTTGAACTCGGCGTTTTGCAGCGCCACGCTGGGATTGGTGGCACAGACCTTACGAATCAGCAACGTGCCGTCCGGCGCGTTTTTGAAACGGACAGTGACAACGCTCTGCTCTCCGCTGTCCGCCAGCATAATGGTCTCGGAGGACTGGATGATGTTGTACCCGTCCGCCGGGTCCACCTCCTCCAGGACGTAGGCCCCGGGATTGAGGCCCGTCCAGATGGCGGTTCCGTTTTTCCCGGTGACTTTCTGACCGATAGCGGTGCCGCCGGTGCCGGAGGTCCCGCCAAGATACCGCAGCTGGAAGGTGCAGCCGGGCAGCGCCTCGCCGGTAACGGAATCGTATTTTTCTACAATGATGGCGTTCTTGGGCACATTTTCAAAGGTCAAAACCTTGCTTTCGCCGCCCTTGATATAGACCTCCTGCATAACCGGCTCTTTGATGGTGAAACCGGCCGCCGGCTCCAGCTCGGTCACTTTGTACCAGCCGTCCCGGAGCAGGTCGATGAAGAACTGGCCGTTTTCATCGGAAAAGTAAGTGCCCAAGCTGTTCAGCTCCCCGGTGGTCGTGTTATTGGAGCCGTACCAGACCTCGAACTTGGCCCCCTTGATGGGGCTGCCAGTGATGCTGTCCACCTTGTTGACGGTAAGGGTGGGCTTTTTGTGGTTTTCAAAGAAAACCTCGTGATCCCGGTTGGGGTACAGCGTCACCAACTGGGGCGGGGCGTCCATCAGCCAAGGGGCGGGAACGGACTTTTCCGAAATCTCATACACGCCCGGCAGGAGATTGTTCAGCGTGGCCTTGCCCTCGCTGTCCGTCTTGATCTCATTGACGCTGTGGCCGTCCGCCGCCTTGACCAGAAACACCGTATCCGGGACCGGCTCCCCGGTGTCGGCATCGTGCTTATAGACAATCAGGTTCGGGCGCTTCTGGTTCTCAATCGTCAAAGTAGAAGTTTTGCCCGGGAACAGCTCCACATGGTACTCCCGCACGTCAATAATGTGATCGGAGACAGTAGCGGTCTCCTTGACCGAGTAGACGCCCGGCTCCAGATTGTCGATGTTGATTTCGCCGTCCGGCTGGGTGATACGGTCCAGATAGTGCGTCCCATCCTCGATTTTGGCGATACGGAAGTGGACGCCGCCCAGCCGGGAACCGTCAGAGCTGGTCTTAATCAGCCGCAAAGCCGGCTTGGGTGTGTTGGTGAATACAAAATTGGCGTTTTCATCCGGATTGATCTGCACCACGCGAACGGCGTCGTCGATGAGATAGCCGTCCGGCGCTTCCAGCTCACGAACCTCATAGGCCCCCGGCTCCAGCTTGCTGAGGTCGATCTCACCATTGATGTCGGTCCGAAATTCCTGCCGGTAAGACCCGCCGACCTTCTTAAACTCAAAGCGCACATTAGGCAGGGATTTCATCGTCACGCTGTCCACCTTGACAAGATGGATGCCCGGCTTCAGACTGTTAAAGAAAATCAGCGTCTGTGTCCCCGTCTGGCCTGCTTTCAGCTCGATCTGCTGGGGCGTGGAGTTGACCACATGGGCGTCGTCTGTGGAGACTTCCTGCACCAAGTAGGTGCCCGGTTCCAGATCATACAGGAAAATCTCGCCATTGCCGTCAGTGGTTTTGGTATCAAACAGCTCGGAATCCTTATAGATTTCAAAGGTGACGCCGGACAAACGATTGCCGCTCTGCTGATCGTATTTCACGATTCGCAGGGCGGCTTTGCACTGGTTGGTAACAGTCAGAACGGGATCGTCCTGAATAGCCGGATTATAGGGGTCGATGTGGATGCCATGGGGCGTCTTATCCAGCACATACCCCGCTGGGGCTGCCGTTTCCACGATCTCAATGTACGCTTCCTTTTTGATCCCGGTCACATAGGCTTCGCCGGCGTCGTTGGTTGTGACAGAGGTGATCTTCTCTCCATCAGCGAACACGTCAAAGGTGGCGCCGGGGAGACAGACATCCGTATCGGCGTCCCGCTTCACAATGGTAAGCCCAATGTCCCGGACGTTTTCAAAGGTAATCGTTACGTCCCTGGTGCCGTCCCACTCCACCGTCTCTACGCGGGTATCCTTCTGATAGCCGTCCGGAGCGGACTGCTCCGTTACCCGGTAGCTGCCGTAGGGCAGCTCATCGCCCTGGAAGGAGATGGTACCGTCAAAGCCGGTGGTGCCGGTCGTTTTGTAGGCGCCGTCGATCTGCTCAAAAACGAATACCGCCCCTTGCAGGGAAGCCTTGTTCTGCGCGTCGATCTTCTTGATGGTGAAGCCCTTTTCCGTATCGTCCGCCACCGTCAGGTACTCTGTACGCCCGGCGGTGAGTGTGACGTTCACTGGAGCCATAATCTGGTACCCCTCCGGGGCGGTGGTTTCTGTCAGGGTATACTTTTCAGCAGGGTCCAGATCGGTCCAAATGACCTGGCCGTTCCGGTCGCTGGTGCCAGTGAGCGTAGTACCCTGGTCGCCGGTGAGCGTAAACTCCGCGCCCTCCAGCGGTGCGCCGCCCGGACCGGTCTTGACGACCTGGAGGCTGGCGCTGTCCGGTCTTTCGCTTCCGGTCCATTTGAAGGTAGTCACCGCGTCGCAGGTGGTATACCCGGGGTCGGCCACGATATAGGACTGTTCGGAAGCCGACGGGTTGTAGGCCAAAAACAGATTGAACTGGCCTACCCCGCCGATGGCTTTAATAGAAAAAGAACCCGACTCGGCTGCGTTATCGCAGGGAATACAGACCTTGAACGCGCCGTAGTATTCACTGCCATTTGCATTCAGGTTGGTATCGCGGTGTTTGCTGGTGTCCACCTTGTAGCAGGTTGCGCCGTTCTCCTGAACAGTCTCCAGAGACGAGCCGTTCTCCGCAGTAAAGATAGTCCCTTGGGGGGCGTCTGTGGAGTAGACCTTGGTGGTATAGCCGTCGATCCAAGTGGAGGTGGCGGAGGCCACATACATCACGCGGGTGTAATACTCCCGTCCGCCGATGGTTTCCTTTTTGATGCCGTCTGTCCCTTCCTCAGCTGCACCTTCCAATCCATCTTCATTGAGAATATCAACACCACGAACATCTTGGTCCTCCTCCGCCCGCAGATACATCCCGGTATAAAGGTACTGTGTCCAGCCATTGGCCAATCTCAGGATTGCCTTTACGCTGTCAAATATCCGGATCTTCTGGGCGTCAGAGGTGGGTTCCACCAGCGCCGCGCGGCCGGCGGAGAACGCGGTGCCGGGGACGGAGAGCTGGCCGCAGGTGGCCCACACCGCCACCTGCGTGGCATACTGGTACTCTGTTTCGGTCAGGCCGGCAATGCCACGAACATCCCCAGTGTGAAGTTCCTTGAATTGCTCCAGCGTCCGCTGCGGATACCCATTGGCGAACGCGCCCATAGTCTTGGGGTTCCGGTTATATTCTTGCAATGTGAGCGCCTTGCTGGGGGAGACTGCGCTCAGCCCCCAATTGACGCAGTAGGCGGTGCCGGTCAGTCCCTTGCTGCTGGTGTAGCTCCAGCGGCCGCCGCCTAAGCTGCCGCCGCTGCTCTTACTCAGAAACTCATCCCGGCCCAGATGCTGGAGCGTTACACTGCCGCTGTCTTTCAGGCTGGCGGCGTTGGCCGGGACCGCCAAAAGGCTGAACAGTGTCGCCACGACAAGCAGCATGGAGAGAATCCTTGAAAATTTCTTGTGTTGTCTCATGGGAACTCCTTTCGTGTTTGGGCAAAATGAAAGACAGGCCGTAACCGGTCTGTCTTTCATCTTGCGTATGGTATGAAATTACTTTGTGGAGCCGGGAACCAGCAGTTCTTTGATAAAGGCTGTGGCCTCCGGCGCTTGGTCGATCTTCCTGGGATAGTCTTCGGAAAGCAGGATTGCGCGGCTGTGAGTCAGATCGTTCAGGGATACATCCACATGCAGCCATTTGCCGTCTACATAGACCATGTTCCAAGTATGGATGTCTGTGCTGATAGTGAAGCATGGGATGTCCACTGCACTGCAAAGGAACTTGAAATCCACAGCGTAGGCCCCGCAGTTGGCCTTCAACTCTCCGATGTGTGGCGCAAAAGCCTGGGGAGGCATAGCCTTGGCCCCTTCCTCATAGGCCAGCAGGGTACAGAGGTAGTCATGCAGATATTCTACCTTTTCCCGGTCTGATGCTAACTGGTTGGCTTCCGCAATCACTGGCTGAATAAATTCTAATGGTTCGCGGTAACTTTCCTGAACTTTGGCATCCACAGCATAGTAATCAAGGTATTGCCAGTAGTTAGCCAAATTCTTTGGCGCGTAATGCTCGTATCGCAGCACGCCGCTCATACGGCCCACCACATTTTTAACCGCACTGTACGCATCGCCCTTGGCAACCATCGTATAGGCGAAGCGGTAGTCCGGGGAACCCTGATTGCCGTAGTCCACCAGCGTCTGCCGGATCGCGTTGTAAAGCTCCCGGGTATAGTAGCCGGTGAATACAGCCGGGTTTGCCTGCTGGGAAAAGTCCTCCCGGCTCCAAGAATCCGCGCTGATGGTAATGCTGCCGTCCGGATGAGTCTGATAGGCGCCGATCTGGGCTTCCACCGCCACTGGCGGCGGCGTCTGCTGCCCGGCTTCCTGCTTTTGCAGGGCCCGCCGGATCAGCACCGCCATCTCGCCCCGGGTAATGGTGGGGGACTGTGCGGTAGCCGGGCTGATAAGCCCTTGGCTGACCGCGTAGTCACAGGCAGTACTGTAGCTCCACGCGCTGCCCTCGCCGTCCGCGTACCCGCAGCACCGAAGCACCACCGTACAGGCCATTGCCGGATTGACCGGATCATTCGGCCCATACCGGGAGCTGTCATAGCCGGATACCAGCAGATTGGCGATGCAGTAGCCCACATAGGGCTTGGCCCAGGCGGGCACATCCGTAAAATAGCAGGCCCAGGTGTAATGCTCCGGGTTGACCTCCCCCTCGCCATGCAGCCGGGTGATGACGGCGGCCATCTCAGCGCGGGTCAGCCCCTTATCCAGCATCAGACTGCCGGTGCTGTCCCCCCGGTACACGCCCCGCTCCCGCAGGTACGCGCCAGCTTCGTTGACTTCCGCCGGTTGCTCCGCAGCAAAAGCGGGGCAGGCCAGCGTCACTGCCAGCGCCGCGCACAGCAGCGCACATACTGTTTTCTTCATCTCATTACGCTCCTTTCCGGTAAAGCGTTGTCCTGGCGCTCATTTTGACTTGACGCCGGTTTGGGTCAACCGCACAGGAATCAAACTCGTTGACTCCCCACATCTCCAGCTGATCCGCGACCTCTTTAGGTAGGTCAACGGTCAGATCCAGCGTAATGCGGAACTCCTCACTGCCGGCGTTTGGGGCTGTGTGCCCAGGAAATTCTCTTACCATGACAAACACCTCTTTTCCTTGAAAAATGTTCCTGTAATCACAAAATAACCTGGAAAAGCGTGCTTGTCAAAGGTTTTTTTGAAACGACTTTACCGTTATGACTAAAAGGAGGCGATTTGTTCTTTACTGGACACATTCTGCAAAGATCCCGCCTTTTCATGTGTCGAAAAGTGATATTTGAACTTTTTATGAATACACCTCCGTCGCTTGGACGCAAACTCGTTTTGTAGGCTGATCCGCCAGACAGGTGATGATCGTGATGCGGTTGTCCCTGGTGGCGTTCAGATAACTCCAGTCTGTCCACTCGATGGTTCCCACATAGCTGACCGAATAAGTCCGGGTCCCGCTGGAGGTCTCGTACTGGATCGTATCGCCCACCTTGAGGTCCTTGATGGAACCGATGCTGTGGCGGGAGCCGCGGTTGTGCCCGCACAGTCCGATATTTCCATTCCATGCGCTGGTGCTGGGGAAATGGCCCACGCCCTTGTGCATGGTGGCGGAGTCCGTCCCCTCGTAAGCTTTATAGCGGATTCCCAGGCTGGGGATCACCAGCGTGCCGATGCTGCCGTCTGAGCGGGTCATACCGCCGGCGTCCGTAAAGGATGTGGTAGTAGATACCGAAGGGGTGACCGTTATAGCGCTGGCCGGCGATTCCATCCACTCTACCGGGAAACCGCTGCCGGTGCTGTCGGCGTAAAGCCCGCCGCTGCCGCCGCTCAGACCGTACTCCAGAGAGCCGGCGCTGGAAGCGGCGGGCGCGCCCTCCGCCAGGGGGTCCAGAAAATCCACCACATTGGGGCCGCCGTAATTATACTGCGAGCCGTAGACCTCCTCATAGGAGGTATCGCCATAGTAATCCTGCGGCGCGGTTGTGGTAAACGAATAGTCCGCCGCATGGGCAGGAAGGGCCAGAGACAGCATCGCTGCCGCTGTCAGGGCCAGCCCCCAAAATCTGTTTATTTTCCTCATGTTTCGTTTTCCTCCTTATCGTCGTCTTTGACCGCGAACCAGTAGCTGTCCATACCGTCGTTCCACTCTACCAGATGGGTGCGCGTTCCGTCATAGAGCTGAATGGTGACAAGGCGGCCGGACAGCTTGTGGGCCACCTGCCGTTTCAACTCCACGCTGGCCTCCGCCGCCGGATACTCCCGCAACCTGGTAAAGTCCAGCTTGGGCTTGCGGACCGTAAGGCGTTGCGCCCCCAGCCGTTTGTAAGCCACGCCCTTCGCGTTCATCGCGTAGATCACAGCGTTGGGCCGCAGGAAAAGAAACGCCGCCGCGCCTCCTCCCGCCAGTGCGGTGAGCGTCAGAAGAATGATGACCCATGGGAAAATGGAGACGCCTTCTTTTGCTTCAGGCGTAGCTCCCTCGATAGGGGCGCCCAGATAGGTAACGGTATACCGTACCGCCTGCACCCCTTCCGCTGTGATCTCGCCGGTGTAGCTCGCCGTCGTCACATAGCCCGTCGCTACTTTGCGGCTTCCACTGGCGGTATAGGTCGCGGTGGCGGTGTAGGATGTGGGCAGCAGGGTATCGCCATAGATCCCCGTCCCGGTCGTATTCCAGGTGATATTGCTGAGGGAGAGCGTAGTGCCGTTTTTCACCACAGTGGCGGGGACATAGGATGGGTCGTTGCGGTCCAGACCGGTGTACTGGCGGGTATCGCTGATGGTGTAGGTCTTGGTGGTATAGCCGGACGCCTCTGTTTTCAGCGTGGTATGATCCAGCATAAGAACGCCGGTATACCCGTCTTTTGCGTACTCCATGGATGGAGACAGTTCCGCCAGGATTGCCGCCAGGCCGTCTGTAGAGGTCTCCAGCGTAACCGTCTCGGTGTGCTGCCGGGCGTCCTGAAACGTCAGATCCTCCTTGACCGTTTCCATATGCTCATAGTGGAATCCGTCAAGATCAAAAGGCGGCTGAACCAGATCCGCCGGGTCGTCTTGGGGGGACAGCGTGTAGGTTTTGATGACCAACTGCCTGCCGTCCCTGTTCTCTGTAAGCACATCCTCCGGGATGTAGGCGGCGGACGCGGATACGGTGAGCAGCGCCAGAAGCGCAAGAAGCGCAATGATCCGTTTCATACCTTGCACCACCGTCCTCTCCAAAAAGCGATTGCCAGCGCGGGGAGCGCCAGCAGGACTCCTGCCAGGATCAGTTTGGTTTTCATGTTGCGTTTCCTCCATTGACGTAAGATTTTATGGACAGCTCCTGAACGGAGCATGAACCATCTCTGCATTGCGCCAACAGGCGCAGCGAGGCGTCCAGCGCCTGCATGGTGTCCCGCCGGTGCCGCTTGATGAAAGGGACCAGGAACAGGAGGTCGCCGTTTTCCCGCAGCGTAAAGGTGATGCGGACCAGATTCCGGCTCTTGGCCCGCAGTTCATAGAGCGCCCGATAGCGCTCGATGCCGAAGTGCTTGACATACGGCTCCCGCATGGCGGTCTCCGGCGTTTGCAGCAGCAGGGCCAGCAGGGAAAATATTTTCTGCCGCTGCTTTTCCTCCAGCGTGTCCAGGAAGGCATAGAGCGGCGGCGTCCCATCATTGGGAGCTGTGATCCATAATTTCACCAAGGTCGTCCTCCTTTTTGGTTTTCTCCATATCCTCCATCAGATGAAGCAGGCAAGCGGCGAAGCCCAGGGAGAACCGGGTCAGCGCCGGAGGGTATCCTGCCAGCCACCAGACGGGATCGGGCAGCGGCTTGCACAGCCCGTCGTATTGCAGGGACAGCAGCAGGAAAATGCGCTGGGGGTCTTTGCGCTCCGCCAGCTCGCGGAACGCATCCATAATTCTGAGCATCTGCGCCTGATCCGCATATACGTCGCACAAATCATCAAAAAAAGAAGCCGCAAAAATATGGGTACATACCTGCATGGCGGCTTCCTCTACATCTCCGGCTGCGGTCAGCAGGCCCATTCTGCACAGCCGGGCGCCGGCGGAGCCGTCAAAGGGATCTGGCCGCCGCTTCGTAAGTTGTTCTGTCATGCTCAACACCTCCTCATTTTGGGCAAAAGAAAAGCCCGGTCCCTGTGCGGAAACCGCACAGGGACCAAGCTGTAATGGAATTGGCTATAGGGATAAGAGCTTTCTGGTTTGCGGCGGGACTGCCTGCCGCAGCTCCGCCAGGGATGAGCCATCCGGGGCTGTTCGGATGATCTCCAGAACATCGCCCCAAATCAGCGAATTGACAAACACTTTGTCCTTCAAAACCCCATCCACCTGACAATGCAGAACGGTTATCAGGTTTAGGCGGTTCATGATGACCCGGTACTGGATCGACACGATGCTTTTGTCTTTGAAAGGGGTGCTCTCTGTCCGCGTGATGGAAAGTATTTCACTGTCGTCCTCACTCTGCTTTTCCCATACCATTGATTGAAGCGCGGCGGGGCAGTCGGACAGCGTAACAGGCGTTGTAGTCGTCATGCGGATTCCTCCCTTGGCTGACTGAAATAGAGCGCCAATGCTTCCCCGATCACACGCTCAATCTCTTTTTTGGGCGTTCCTGAAGCAAAATAGGGGGTATAGACCGCCGATTGGATGCTGAGTGCTTTGGGTGGTGGAGACGACGCCTTTTTTTGAAGGAGGCCCATGATACTGTCTTCTGTAAGCGGACCGGTCTCCGCCAGCTTTCGCACCGCCGCCATCTGCGCGTCGGCGGGCTTGCGCTGGTAGCGGAGCAGCGCGGCATGGACTGCCAGTTGGTCAGAGTCGCTCAGATAGGAAAGAGAAACAGCGGACGCCTGGGTCAGCTGCTTTTCATCTAACCGGAGTTTAAGCCCGTCGCATAGACGGTTGATCCGCAGATAGGTCGCTACCTGCCGCCCGGTCAGCGCGTAGTCCTCGCCCAGAACATCCCGGTTCCTGGACTTGTGGAAGTCGCTTCCACAAGTTTCATCGGCACACTTGTGGAAGTCACTTCCACAAGTATCGCCACACTCCAGGGCCTCCAGCTCACGCTGAATGTCATTCCGCTTTCCCTGTGAGAACATTTCCGAATAGCGGAGCGCCAGCACAGCCGCTTTTTCGCTGGGGAGCAGATCACTGAAGGACCGCTGAAGCAGATTGGTCTCGATCACATACATCATTGCCTCCGCGTCAGACAGCCCCTCCTTTACAACGCACCACGCCCCCTCCAGGCCGACGGACTGTCCCGCGTTCATACGATTGTGTCCGGAGAGCATTTCATAATCGTGTGCCGGGTCTCCGAAAATGCGGCGGACGATCAGTGGCATGAGTATCCCGTTTTGCCGGATGCTTTCCACCATATCTGAAAACCGTTCTCCAGTGTAAAGCCGAAAAGGGTGGCCTTGGAACTGGCGGATTCGGGCAAAGGCAATAAACACCAGCCGAACACCTTTTTTCGTGATTTCCTGCTCCGGGCCGCTATCCAACCCGGCGCACTCCGCTGTCAGAGAGGACATGGATCGTACACCCTTCGGCGGGGGCGCGTTCCGTTTCACTTGCAAGCACCTCCTTTGCAAAGGCCCGGTATGCGCTGCTGGCCTTGGATTCAGGGGCATACTCCATCACTGTCAAGCCCCGGCTGATAGCGTCCCCAACCTTTACCGTATCGGGAATTGCCGTTTTGAACACCCGGATTTCTCCCCGAAACGCAGTTTCCACATTGGCCCGCGTAGTGCGGTAAAGGTTTGTCCGCAGGTTGCAGCGGGAAAAGACAATCCCCTCAAATTGGATATGGGGATTTAACCGCCGCCTGTTTTTCAAGACGCTGGCAATCAGATCGCTCAGACCCTCTGTGGAGTAGAACTCCGGGCAGATGGGAACAAGCACGCTGTCCGCCGCTGTCAGGGCATTGGTCATAAGGGGGCTGGCGGCCCGGTTGGTATCAATGAGGATGTAATCGTAGTGCGCGCGGAGTGGGGAAAGGATCTCCTGCAAAAAGCGCTCCGTCCCCATTTCTGTAAGCAGGCTGGTCTCCAGCTTGCCCAAGTTCTTGCTGCCGGGGATCAGGTCTGCTTTGCCGCACCGCTGAATGTAACTGCTGGGAACGGGCAGATCCTGGTCCTCCAGCAGGCAGGCCATGACGCCGCTGATGTCCATTCCTACAGCTTGTCCATCAGGAAGAAGCGTGGAGGTCAGATTGATCTGCGGGTCGAAATCTACGCAGAGGACACGCCGCCCCTGTTCGGCCAGTAAATAGGATAAATGCTGGCAGATTGTGGTCTTGGTTACGCCGCCCTTCTGATTGGCAACGGTGATAATTCTACACATTTCCTTATCAGCCTCCCATATGGCCCGTTGATTTCGGGCCAAATAAAAATTAGGACCAAATCAGGAAAGCCTTGTGGGGCAAGCACTTCCTGACTTGTTCCTAATATAATCCTTTCATCACAGTAGGCGGCGTAGAGGTTCCAGCCCTGCTCCTGCACATAGCGGCTGAGCATGATTTTTTGATTTTCGATGGACACGGACTCCCCGGTTCTTTCGTCATCACGACTGAGCCTGCAATAAATTCCAACATTGTATTTTTCCTGCATCTTGTTTTTTTACCTCCTTGGACGCAGGAACATAG
>CANPBB010000040.1 GCA_947572235.1 uncultured Clostridia bacterium | reverse complement strand
CCATTCTCGGCTCCTTCGCGCCCCAGGACGCGGCGGGGAAATGTGTTTACTGCAATCACTGCCAGCCCTGTCCGGCAGGATTGGATGTGGGACTGATCAACAAATATTATGATCTGGCAAAGGCCGGAGATCAACTGGCCCACAGCCACTACGACAAGTTGGAGAAAAAGGCTGGCGACTGTGTTGGATGCGGTCACTGTGATAACCGCTGTCCGTTCCATGTGGCCCAATCCGACCGGATGACTGAAATACACGCCTATTTTGATTTGTGAGCAATTCTGCGCAAAACGCCCATGTGGTGATCCAAATATAGAACGAAAAAGGAGTATGAAAGTATGCGAAACTTGAAAAAACTTGCCGCGTTGTTCTTGGCTGCGGCCCTGATCCTCTCACTGTCCGCCACCGCTTTTGCGGCGGTGGCGGACACCGGCTTTTCCGATGTGGACGCCGGTGCGTGGTATTCGGAAGCTGTTATGTACTGCCGGGAGCATAACCTGATGGCCGGAATCGGCAATAACCAGTTCGCCCCGGAAAGCAATCTGACCCGTGCGCAGCTTGCTACTGTCCTCTACCGGATTGAGGGGACCCCGGCAGTAACGGGTACAGACGCTTTCGCGGACACACCTGACGGCGCGTGGTACGGTGATGCCGTGCTGTGGGCCTCCCAGCAGGAATTGATCAGCGGCTATGGCGGCGGGCTGTTTGGACCGAATGATCCTGTCACTCGTGAGCAGATGACCACCATCTTCTGGCGCTATGCGGGAAGTCCCTCGGCTGGCGAGGCCAACAATTATAGCGATCATGCCTCGATTGCCGCTTATGCCGTCTCTGCCGTGAATTGGGCCAGTGCCAACAATGTCGTTCGCCCGGTATCCAGTGGTACATTTGCGCCCAAGAGCAACGCCACCCGCGCCCAGGTCGCTGATGCTTTGATGAATTTTGACCGTACACAGCAGGCCGCTCCTGCACCGGATACAACCCCCAGCAGCGGAGCCAGAGTGCTGGTGGCCTACTTCTCCGGTACTGGCACCACCAGAGGCGTGGCCCAAAATATTGTGAGTGCTTTGGGTTCCGATGTGGCGGTGCTGCATGAGATTACGCCGGAGCAGCCCTATACGGAGGCTGATCTGGACTACACCAATTCCAACTGCCGGTCTGTCACCGAGCAGCATGATCCCAATGCCCGTCCTGCAATCGCTAACAGCGTTGCAAACATGAGCGACTATGACGTTGTGTTTCTGGGCTATCCCATCTGGAACAACGATGCGCCCCGTATCATCTACACCTTCCTGGAGAGCGAAAACCTGAGCGGCAAGACTATTGTTCCTTTCTGCACCTCCGGCGGCAGCGGCATTGCCAACAGTGTGCCCAACATCCGTGGACTGGTCAGCGATGCGACTTGGATGGAGGGACGCCGCTGCTACGGCAGCGACACCACAAGCACTCTTGCAAGCTGGGCCAACGGCCTGGGCCTGGACTTCACTCCTGCCTCTAATTCTTCGTCCACTCCTGCGGCCACTCCTGATGCAAGCAACGAAACCAAGGTGCTGGTCGCCTACTTCTCCGCTACCAATACCACCAAACCCCTGGCAGAGTATATTGCCGATGGACTGGACGCCGACCTCTATGAGATCGTCCCGGAAACACCCTATACGTCCGCAGATTTGAATTATAACAACTCCTCCAGCCGTGCTACCGTGGAGATGAATGACCCGAACGCCCGTCCTGCTATTTCCGGGAATGTAAGCAATATGGAGCAGTACGATATTGTCTTTATCGGTTATCCCATCTGGTGGGGGCAGGCTCCCCGGATCGTCAGTACGTTCTTTGAAAGCTATGATTTCAGCGGAAAGACAATTGTTCCCTTCTGCACCTCCGGGAGCAGCGGCATCGGGTCCAGTGCCACGAACCTGCACAGCCTGACAGACGGTGCGACTTGGCTGAATGGCCAGAGATTCGGCGGCGGAACTTCTCGCAGTACAATGATCCAGTGGGTAAACGGCTTGGGGCTGGATATTACCGCTGAATAAAACGTATCTGAATGGAAGGAAATATGATCTATGGCAATCAAACAGACGGCAGGTCGGGATGGTCTGGGGGAGTTCGCTCCCAAGTTTGCCCAACTCAACGATGACGTGCTTTTTGGAGAAGTGTGGAGCAGAGAGGAAAAGCTGTCTCTGCGGGATCGCTCTCTGGTCACGGTGACGGCTTTGATGGCCCAAGGCCTGACAGATTCCTCTTTCCAGTACCATCTGACAGCGGCAAAACAGAACGGCGTCACGAAGTCCGAGATTGCGGAAATTCTGACCCACGCGGCCTTTTACGCAGGCTGGTCCAAGGCGTGGGCGGCGTTCCGCATGGCGAAAGAGGTCTGGACGGATGAGGAAACCGATGCAAAGTCCGCCCATGCCAACGCTATGATCTTCCCTATTGGACAGCCTAACGATGGATTTGCGCAATATTTCATTGGACAAAGCTACCTTGCGCCGCTCTCAACCCAGCAGGTGGGTATCTTCAATGTGACGTTTGAGCCGGGATGCCGCAACAACTGGCATATCCATCATGCGGACAAGGGCGGCGGACAGATTCTGGTCTGTGTCGCCGGACAAGGCTGGTATCAGGAATGGGGTAAGGAACCCCAGGCGCTCCATCCGGGGGATGTGGTCAATATCCCCGTGGGTGTCAAGCACTGGCACGGCGCCATGGCAGACAGTTGGTTTTCCCATCTGGCGATAGAAGTGCCGGGGGAGAATGGTAGCAATGAGTGGCTGGAGGCCGTGGACGATTCGGCTTATGAAAAGTTGAAAGAATAACTTTATTTGACCGCCAGGGGCCGGAGTATAAAGCTCCGGCCCCTGTGCAATATTTCAAAACAATCGCCTGCCGTCCCCAAAACGGTAAGGCGGGGAGGTCATTGTGAAAGTAACTGTTATAACAGGCAGTCCCCACAAAAATGGCACATCGGCTCTGCTGGCAGATGAATTTATCCGCGGCGCACGGGAAACCGGATGGGAAACCATTCGATTTGATGCCGCCTTTGAACAGGTGCTCTACCACTTGGGCAGCCGGGGCGTCGAGTATGATCTGCTCCCCTACCTATAGGAGCGGGAGATCCCCGTGATGGCCTACCGCCCCATGGCCCAAGCCGGACAGCTACGCCAAGGTCTTTTAGAGTCGGAGGCGGTGCGGAGCGCCGCCTCTGCCCATGGCGCCACCCTCTCTCAGATCCTTCTGTTCTTCCTGCTCTCCCGGAAGGGCGTACTCCCCATTCCCCGGGCCTCCCGGCCTGAGCACACAGTGGAAAACGCCGCCGCCCAGATTCGCCTGTCCCCGGAGGAGCTGTCCGCTCTGGATCACACCTTTCCCGCCCCCCAAAAAAAGACCAAGCTGGATGTGGTGTAAGTCGGCCCCCCGGCAAGCATACAAAGAGCACATGGGATGGTATTTAACATCCCATGTGCTCTTTTCCGCGATTCATTCCCCAGCTCAGGGCGGCGTCAGCCCCAGCCCCTCCAAGCGCCTGCGGACCATGGCAGGCGTCCGATACATCCGGTCCGCAATCTCTTGGAGAGAGGCCCCGTCTCGGCGGAGCTGAATGAGTAGATCATCCTGCTCCTTGTCCCAAGGGCGTTTCAGCTGCCCCCTCCGATTCTCCTCGGCGCTGATAATGGCGTCCAAATTGTCCACAATAAACTGCTGGGCCGCCCGATGATACACCACCACTTGGTAGGGCCCCTTGGCACCGGTGCGCTCCTCCACAGAGAGCCCCAACTCCAAACCGGCGGCTGTAGGGCGCTTCTGTCCCCCGCCGCCCTCGCTGTGAACCACAGCTAAAAACCCCGCCGCCACCAGCCAAGCAGTCAGCGTCCGATAGCTCAGCCCCCGCATATCATCCTCCCTAAGAGCGGTGAGCCTTTTGGCCAGCTCACTGGCGGCGAGAGGGACATCGGAGAACTGGAATGCCGCCCGCCGCTCCAAGGGAACCTGATAGGGGCGCTTTTTCGCCCTCTTGACCGCCGCCTCCGTCCCTCCGCGGTCGATAACCTGCCCCAAAACGCCGGAGACATACTGGAAGCAGCGTACCAGTCTGGCCTGACGAACCACATCGCCCGCCGGCACCGCACTGCCGTCAAGGGGATTTACCCCCACAGCCAGTTGATCCAAATACATTTTGGCCCGCCGAAGCGTCTCCAGCTCCGTCATAGCGCACCTCCCGATTTTGACAATAGATATACCAGCAATGTACCCACATTGTACCGCAAAATCGGACAAACTACAAGAGCCCACGACAGAAAATCGCCCCTTTTCCCGCATACTCCCATTCTTGACAGGCCCATCATTTCTTTTTATAATGGGTCTACCAATCATCTGATCAGAAAGGATGGAAAAAACCATGGACACATGTACCCCCATCCATGTTGGTCTGGCCGGATTCGGCATGTCCGGCCGGCTGTTTCACGCCCCCTTCCTCCACGCCAACCCCCGCTTCTCCCTGCGCCGCGTCTACGAGCGCGCCTCGGAGCGGGCCAAGGAGGAGTACCCGGAGGCAGAGGTGGTCCACAGCTTTGAGGCACTGCTGACCAAAGACATCGACTTAGTAGTGATCACCACCCCCAACGCACTCCACGTCCCCATGGCAGAGGCAGCCCTCCGCGCGGGAAAGCACGTGGTGGTGGAGAAGCCCATCGCGGCCTCCCGCGAGGAGGCCGCGGCCCTATGCCGCCTGTCCCAAGAACAGGGCGTAATCCTCACCGTCTATCAGAACCGGCGTTTAGACGGCGGCTTTCTCACCGCCCGCCGCCTGATTGAGGAGGGCCGCTTAGGCGAGGTAGTGGACTATGAGTGCCGCTTCGACCGCTTCGTCTCCGGCTACCGCGCCAAGCAGTGGAAGCGGGAGGGCGGCCGGGGGGTGGATCTGCTCTACGACATCGGCGTCCACCTGATCGACCAAGCAGTGACCCTCTTCGGCCTGCCCGAGGCGGTCTGCGGCGATCTGCGCCGCCAGCGCCCCGAGTCCCCCGG
The DNA here is from genome assembly GCA_947572235.1 of uncultured Clostridia bacterium. Taxonomy (GTDB): domain Bacteria; phylum Bacillota; class Clostridia; order Oscillospirales; family Oscillospiraceae; genus CAJFPI01. The sequence goes on along the minus strand of CANPBB010000040.1, from coordinate 16,355 downwards.
CGTGGACCGCTTTACCCTGACGCTGTACTACCCGGAGCTGCGGGCGGTCCTCTCCGCCGGAGAACTCTCTGCCATCGAGGGTCCCCACCTCACTGTCCACGGCCGGCGGGGCAGCTACGTGAAATACGGCCGGGACGTACAGGAGGCCCGATTGGTCCAAGGCCTGCGCCCGACGGGAGACCCCCGCTGGGGCCAAGAGGAACCGGAGCGCCACGGCACCCTGCGCACCCTCCAAGAGGACGGCTCCTTCATTGAGGCCCGCGTCCCCACGGAACCTGGAAACTACGGCGCCTTTTACGACAACCTCTGCCAAGCCATCCGGGAGAGCGCCCCCCTTCTGGTGCGCCCCGAGGAGGCCGTGGCGGTACTCCGCATTTTGGAGGCCGCGCAGAAGAGCAGTCAGGAGCGGCGGCAGATACCGCTGACATGGCCGCGGACCTAACCCATCCAAAGGAGTGATCCCCATGCCCTCCCCCCAAGAAAACCGGCAGGCCATCTTTGAGAGCTGTCCCATCCCCCGTGCGGTGGCCACACTGTCGGTGCCCACGGTGCTCAGCTCCTTGGTGACCGTGCTCTACAGTCTGGCGGACACCTACTTTGTGGGCCTGCTCAACGACCCCGTCCAGACCGCTGCCGTCACCTTGGCCGCACCGGTGCTGCTGGCTTTCAACGCTGTCAACAACCTCTTCGGTGTGGGCAGCTCCAGCATGATGAGCCGCTCCTACGGCCGCAGGGACTTCGACACCCTCCGCCGCAGCTCCGCCTTCGGGTTTTACGGCGCCCTCCTCTCCGCCGCCCTCTTCTCCCTTCTGTGTACGGTGCTCCGCACTCCCCTTCTCTCCCTGCTGGGGGCAGACCCGGCCACTTGGGCGGGCACCGACGGCTACCTCACTTGGACAGTGACCTTCGGCGCGGTGCCGGCGATTATGAACGTGGTCATCGCCTACATGATCCGCTCCGAGGGGGCGGCCCTCCACGCCAGCGTCGGCACCATGAGCGGGTGCCTGCTGAACATCCTGCTGGACCCTCTCTTCATCCTGCCTTGGGGGCTGAACTTAGGCTCTGTGGGAGCGGCCATGGCCACCTGTCTCTCCAACTGCTGCGCCTTGGCCTACTTCCTGATCTACCTGACCGTCCGCCGGAAAACCACGCTGGTCTGCGTCTCCCCCAAGGCCTTCACCCTACGCAGGGACATCGCAGGCGGCGTCTGCGCGGTGGGTGTGCCCGCCTCCATCCAGAATCTGCTCAACGTCACCAGCAGCACGCTCCTCAACAACTTGGCGGCCCCCCACGCCGCCCAAGCATTGGCCGCTATGGGGATCTGTTCCCGGATCGCCATGGTGCCCATGTATGTGGCCATGGGCATCTCCCAAGGGGTCATGCCCCTGATCGGCTACAACTACGCCAGCCGGAACATCCGCCGGATGAAGGAGGCCATCCGCTTCACCCTCCGCTTGGACCTGCTGCTGCTCTCCTCCTTGGCGGCGCTTCTTTTCCTCTTCCCCGGCTTTTTTGTGGGGCTATTTATTGACGATGCCCAAACCGTGGCCTACGGGATGCGCTTTCTCCGGGGCCTGAGCCTCTCCGCCCCCTTCCTGTGCGTGGATTTCCTCGGTGTAGGCGTCTTTCAGGCGGTGGGCATGGGCCGGGAGTCCTTCCTCTTCGCCATCCTGCGCAAGATTATACTGGAGATCCCCTTCCTCCTGCTGTTGAACACCCTTTCCCCCCTGTACGGATTGGCCTATGCCCAGCCCGCCACGGAGCTGATCATGGCCGTCTCCTCCACTGCGGTGCTGACAGGCTTCCTGCGCCGTGCGGCGAGAGAGCAGGAACTTAAAGACTGACAAAAGGCCACGAAAACGCCCATGTTCTTTCTAACAAAACAATAAGGAGCAGTATTTATGGAGTACACAGTCGAGGAGCTTTTGGAGGCGAAGCGGTCCATAGCCTCCACACTAAGCAAGTGCGAGAAAGCTCTTTTGAAGCTGACCCCCGGCGGATCGCAGCACACGCTCACCGCCCGGCGGATCAAAGCCTTTCAGATTTCCCTGTCCCTGATCGACCAAGCGCTGCAGCACAGACCGCACTAAAAGGGAAGGGTTTATAGCAAAGCTAAGTGACAGACAAACCCCAATGGTTTGCCTGTCACTTTCTGCACGGAATAACCCGCTATAACACAAAGAAAGTGTCACAGCGAAACAATATCTTCCAAGAAAGCATTTGCAAGGGGGATTTCACCCAAAAGATGAAATCCCCCTTGCTGGAGATCATCCAATCAAAACCAATTCGCCTTTTCGTCTCTGAACTGCGGTGTATCGCCATTTCGGTACGGATTGTAGTTGCTTATATTACATCCAAATTCTTTTAAAAACCTTATTTTACTATCCTGAGTCCATTCAATAAGGGTCATACCATCAAATTGTTCTGTAACCCCACTGTTCATCTCATTTTTGAAATGCCACTCTACAATTGTCTGATTGCCTTTATGGAAATACTGCTTTATGTCCCATATAACAACTTTTCCCCGTGTATTCCATTCGTCGAACCAATGCTTTACGGCTGCTCGGCTTTCATATTGGGGCCCCCAACTTTCAATGTAAACAACATCTTCCGCAAAAATATGATCAATTCCCTTGTCTTCTTGTCGTAGCCACATATCAAACCACAAGCGGATTATGCTCTCTTTTTCCTGCAAAATTTATCATCTCCAAGTCTAATTTATTGAATAGAGTATACCACCAATACAAACGATATTCAACCCTCATCTATAGGTGTTGATAGTAGTAGAGAGCAGTGCATTTGTTCCCACAAATGCTCAAAATGGACTTCCAGCGTGACCACCGGAAGTTCATTTTTGCTCGTTGGGGCCGCGCCTCAACCCCGTGAACAGCCCTGTGGCCAAGGCTGGCCGTGCGTTCGTTTTACAAACATTGCTTTATCATCGTCAGCTATCCTTTCAGATAGTACATGTCTTAGCAGAGTCAATGTGATGAACGCCGCTTGGAGCACCATGCAGGAGCGGGGAACTGTAGCCCTCAATTTGACCAAAACACATAAAACCGTGAAAAATATCAGAGCGAGAGGCGTTTCCACTGTCAGTATAGCCGATGCCGCTCATGTGGCGGAGGCGGACTATTTTGGTGTGGAATCCGGAAGCAGAACCGCTGACAAAATCGTGCGCAGCGGGCTTATTGTTAGTAAAGCTGAAACCGTGGACACTCCTGTCATAAATGAGCTTCCGCTGTTTCTCGAATGTGAATTTGCTGAATATTAGGACAATACATATGGCTGCGGAGTGATTGGAAGGGTTGTCAATATCACCGCCGACGAAAGCGTTATGGTAGACGGCAGGGTTGATATGTCGCCGGTAAATGCCATTGCTTTTGATCCGTACACCCATAAATATTACAAGGTAACTGAACGTGTTGGGGAAGCGTTCAAAGCTGGTCTGAAGCTGAAAAAAAACGTAACCCCCTTCTGAAATGCAAACGCTTCTCAGCAGGGATTAACTTCCTTATAGGAGCCCCCAAAAGCGGGATCTTTTTTGTCCGCACGAAGCGCAGGCAAAAGAAGGCCCCCGCTCCCTCACCATCGCCTCCCCAAAATAAAAAGAGCCAAAACATTGACAGACCACCGCGGGGTTGGTAAAATAGGGAAGTATATCATCAATCTGAATCCAGCGGAATACCCCCTCCGACTGGGCAGATGGCATATGGGAGGGAGATGGTAATTATGTATCATTGCCATACTCAGTTTTATCTGATCGGGGAGCCATGCAGGGAGTTCTCTATCATCAGGGAGGCCCTGCCTCTGGAGTCCTTTACACATAGCTTTACGGACAGCGCAGCGCCGGCTCCGGCGCTGTTGAATCGGGCGGACATCCTCTTCGCGGACCTGCGGAGTCTGCGCCCCGAGGAGGCTCTCCCCATCCTGTTCCAAGGCAAACGGCCGGATACAGAGTGTATCCTCTTGGCTCAGCCGGATCAGTTCCCCCTCCTCTCCGCCTACCTGCCGGAGCTTTTGGATATCTGGACCCTTCCCATGGACGAGGCGGAGATCCGCTTTCGCTTCCTCCGCTGGCAGCAGCACTGGAAGGGCCGCTGGGACGCTTGGCAGACCAGCCAGTATTTAGAGGCCGCCATCAACAGCATCCCCAACCTGATCTGGTACAAGACCCGGGACGGCGTCCACGAAAAGGTCAACGACAGCTTCTGCACCACCGTAAACAAGACCAAGGAGCAGGTCCAAGGTCAGCGCCACGCCTACATCTGGGACGTGGAGGCCGACGACCCCGCCTGTATCGAATCCGAGCGGATTGTCATGGAGTCCCAAAAGACCCGCATCTCCCAAGAGACCATCATGACCGGCATGGGCCAGCGGCTCCTCACCACCTACAAATCCCCCCTCTATGACTGCGACGGCAGCGTCATGGGCACCGTTGGCGTGGCCATCGACATCACCCAGGAGGAGGCCTACCGCCAAGAGCTCCAGCAGAAAAATGACATGCTGGAGTCCATCTTCACCTCCTTGGACTGCGGCGTCATCTGCCACACCCGGGACGGCTCCCGGATTCTCAGCATCAACCAAGCCGCCTTGGACATCCTCGGCTTCTCCTCCTTGGACGATGTGACAAAGGAGGGCTTCTTCTTGGTGGCCCCCTCGGTACTGGAGGAGGACAAGCCGCTGCTGCGCAGCGCCATCCAAGGCCTGACCGAGGTGGGGGACAGCACCAGCGTGGAGTACCGGGTGCGCCACTCCGAGGGGCGAATCCTCCACATCATGGGCAATCTGAAGCTCATAGAGGAAAACGGGGAGATCTACTACCAGCGCCTTCTTTTGGACTGCACCGAGCAAAAGCTCCGGGAACAGCAGGAGCGCACGGAGACCGAGCGCCGCCACAACTCCCTGACGCAGGCGCTGAGCGTGGACTATAATTTGGTGTGCCACTGGGATTTAGACACAGGCCGGGGAGAGGCCCTGCGCCTGCACAACTGCCCCTATAACATCCTGGAGGAGATCTTCACCGCGGACCGTCCCCTTCAGAAAAATCTGGAGGCCTACATCAGCCGCTGCGTCTACAGCGAAGACCAGCAGATGTTCCGCCACGCCTTGACCTTGGAGAACCTGCGCGCAGAGCTGGTCGAGCGGCCCATCACCTACATCAACTACCGCACCCTCTGCGGCAGCGGCATGTGCTTCTTCCAGATGAAGGCTGTGCGTACCGGCGACTGGGAGGCGGGCCACCGGGAGGTGGTCTTGGGCTTCCGCAACGTGGACGACGACACCCGCCGGGAGATGGAGAAAAAGACCCTGCTGGAGGACGCCCTCTCCCAAGCCAACCGGGCCAGCAAGGCCAAGAGCGTCTTCCTCTCCAACATGTCCCACGACATCCGCACCCCCATGAACGCCATCGTGGGCTTCACCACTCTGGCCATCACGCATATCGACCAGAAGGACCAAGTGGAGGAGTACCTGAAAAAGATCCTCACCTCCGGCAACCACTTGGTGAGCCTCATCAACGATGTGCTGGATATGAGCCGTATCGAGAGCGGCAAAATGCACTTGGAGGAGTCCCTGTGCAGCCTGCCGGACATCCTCCACGGCATCCGCAGCATCGTACAGGCGGACATCAGGGCCAAGCAGCTGGACTTCTACATCGACGCGGTGGACGTACTCAGTGAGGACATCTACTGCGACCGCCTGCGGCTGAACCAAGTGCTCTTAAACCTGCTGGGCAACGCCATCAAGTACACCAGCGCCGGCGGCATTGTCAGCATGCGCATTCTGGAGAAGCCCGGCGCGCCGGCGGGCTACGCCAACTATGAGTTCTATGTGAAGGACACCGGAATTGGCATGAGCGAGGAGTTCGTCTCCCACATCTTCGAGCCCTTTGAGCGGGAGCGCAACTCCACCATCAGCCGCATCCAGGGCACTGGCCTAGGCATGGCCATCACCAAGAACATTGTGGACATGATGAACGGCTCCATCTCCGTCAGCAGCGAGCAGGGGGTGGGGACCGAGTTCAAGGTCTCCCTCACCTTCCGCTTGGACAACGGCCCCAGAATGCCCCAGACCATCCCGGCGCTGAAGGGCTGCCGCGCACTGGTGGTGGACGACGATTTCAACACCTGTGACAGCGTCAGCTACATGCTCCAGCAGATCGGCCTCCGGGCGGAGTGGACCCTCTCCGGCCGTGAGGCGGTGCTCCGCACCCACCAGGCCGTCATGCGCGGAGATAACTACAGCGTCTATGTCATCGACTGGCTGATGCCGGATATGAACGGCGTGGAGGTGGCCCGCCGAATCCGCAAGGAGATGGGGGAAGACGTGCCCATCATCGTCCTCACCGCCTACGACTGGTCCGATATCGAGGAGGAGGCCCGGGAGGCCGGCGTTACCGCCTTCTGCTGCAAGCCGCTGTTCATGTCGGAGCTGCGCCGCTGCCTGTGCTCTGTGGTGGACTTTGCCGAAGAGCTGTCGGAGGAGATCGCCCCGGAGACGCAGAAGGCCCCTGCGCAGATTCCTCCCCAGTTCCACACCGGCCGCATCCTCTTGGCCGAGGACAACGAGCTCAATCAAGAGATCGCCACGGTGATCCTTACCGAGGCGGGCTTCACCGTAGATGTGGCTGAAAACGGCCAGATCGCCGTGGAGAAGCTCCGCGCCGCGGCCCCGGGAACCTACCAGCTGGTGCTGATGGACATCCAGATGCCCGTGATGGACGGCTACACCGCCGCCAGAGCCATCCGCTCCTTGGAGAACCAAGAGATCGCCTCGGTGCCCATCCTTGCCATGACCGCCAACGCCTTCGAGGAGGACCGCCGTCAGGCCCTCAGCTGCGGCATGAACGGCCACATAGCCAAGCCCATCAATATTGAGACCATGTTCGAGACACTGAAAATGCTTTTAGCCTGAACCATCCATCCAAGGACATCGGGGTACCTTTTGTCAAAGGCGCCCCGATGCCCTTTTATCCCCTGACACGCCTCCCCCCTTGACAGAGATAATACACTTGCAGTACAATATTAGCGTTCCCCCTCTCCTGTATGGAAGAAAAGAACAGAGCAAGGAGAAGCGCCCCATGACAGAGAAAGCCGGCAAAAACAGGAGCGACTACAAGCGCGTCAACCGCGGACTGGTGCTGAAGATGATCGCCACCGGCCAGTGTGCCACCCGTATTGATCTGGTACACAGCACCGGTCTGAGCAAAATGGCCATCTCCAACATCGTCACAGAGCTGATGGGCCAAAATCTGCTGGTGGAGACCTCAACCGCCCGCAGCGAGGAACTGGGACGGCGGCCTGTGGGCTTGGACCTGTCCCCCGCCGCCCCCAAGGTGGTGGGCCTCTCCATCGGCCGTGACCGCTGCGAGGCAGTTCTCTGCGATCTGAAGCTGCGGGTCCTCCAGCGGGAGCGGGGCACCATGGAGGGCATGAACGAACAGAAGCTGATCCACCTGATCTACCAGCTTCTGGACACCATCCTCCAAGGGCGCGGCGACGTCATAGCCATCGGTCTCTCCTGTGTAGGCCCCATCAGCGTGGCCGACGGTATGATCCTCAAGCCCTTCTACTTCTTCGGCATCCAAAATGTAAAGATTGTTCAGATCATCAAGGAGCGCTACCACCTGCCGGTGTTCTTCGACCACGACAACCAGAGCGCCGTCTTGGCGGAGAGCCTCTATGGCAGCGGCCGCGGCTACCGGGACATCCTCTTCGTGGGTGTGGCGGAGGGCGTAGGCTGCGGCATTCTGGCCGATGGCCAGCTCTACTGCAACCGCCGGGGCCTGCCCCCGGAGCTGGGCCACGTCAGCGTGGACATACAGGGCCGCCCCTGCGAGTGCGGCAACCGCGGCTGTGTGGAGACCTATGTGCGCACACCGGAGATGCTCAAAAAGCTCCGCTACCACACCGGGAAGTTCTATACCTATGAGACCTTCAGCGCCATGACCGACGACCCCATGGTCAAGAGCGTCTTTGTGGACGCAGTGAACAAGCTGGCTACCGCCATCATCAGCACCATCAACATCCTCAACAGCGAGCTGATCCTGCTGGGCAACAGCAGCGCCTATTGGCACGATGAGTACCTGCGTATGCTGGAGGACATTGTCAACCAGCGCCGGTTTGTGGACTGGGACACCCCTATTTTAGTAAAGAGATCGTACTTTTTGCAGGACGCAGCCCTGATGGGCGCCGCCTGCAATGCGGCGGCCTCTATTTTTGCGGGAAATCTGATTTTTTAGCGAATACATGCACTAAACCCCAACCTCTTTTCCACGTGCGCCTGCCGAATAAAGCGACCGCCCCGGCGGAGAATCACCGCCGACTTGGCGGAGGGATACAATCCCTCCGCCGCTTTTTTATCCCAAGGTATAAATGTTAAAATTCTATGAAATGCACAAGCAGAGATTGTTAATCCTGAGATTAACCGGCCATTCCTAAGAAAATCCAGAAAAAACTGCGAATAAACGCCCTTTTCCCGCCATACAAAATCCTGTGCTTTTTCCACAAAGCCCCCGCCGGCACAGTCAAACGGCACAAATTCTCTGTTGACAGTACACTATATCTTGTGATATGGTAACATCACAATTAGTAAATTGAGTGTCCGAAAGGAGCCGCGAGATTGATGGATCTGTACAGCATCGGTGAAATGGTGATCGACTTTACCCCCGGAAGCGAGCCCTTCAGTTACATTCGCAACGCCGGCGGCGCGCCGGCCAACGTGGCCTTTGCCGTGGTGAAAAACGGCTTGGAAGCAGGCATGTGCTGCTCCGTAGGCGACGACGACTTCGGCCGTTTTCTCTACGACACCATCCGGGAGAACGGCGTGCGCTGCATCAAGGAGGAGCTGTGCGCCCAAGCCATGACCACCATGGCCTTTGTCACCCTCTTCCCCGATGGGGACCGGAGCTTCACCTTCGCCCGAAAGCCCGGCGCGGACATGTTTCTTCAGGAGTCCGACGTGCGGGAGGAGGACATCCAAAGCAGCGTGATTGTCCACGCCGGCTCCTGCTCCCTCTCCGCCTCCCCGGCGGCGGAGGCCACCGCCCGGGCCATGCGCTTGGGCCATGATTTAGGAAAGATTGTCAGCTTCGACGTCAACTACCGGGACGTGATGTGGGGCGGAGACGCCGCCGCCTGCGCCGGGAAGGTCTTTGAGGTCCTGCCCTATGTGGACTTTTTGAAGATCTCCGACCAAGAGGTGGAGATGATGGGCGGCGAGGCCCACATCCCCTCCCTGATGGAGAACTTCAGCCTGACACTGGTGGTGCAGACCTTGGGCGGTGACGGCGCCCGGTGCTACTACAACGGCAAGACCTTCGGCTGCCCCGCCGAGAAATGCACCTGCGTGGACGCCACCGCCGCCGGGGACGCCTTCTGGGGCGGCTTCCTCTCCTCCCTCCGCTTCCAAGGGGTGGAGAAACCGGAAGACGTAACGGAGGAGAAGCTCCAAAAGGCCCTCCGCTACGGCAACGCCGCCGGCGGCCTCTGTGTGCAAAAGAAGGGCGCCATCGCCGCCCTGCCCACAAAGGAGCAGGTGGAGGCGAGCTTGGCCGCAGGCGTCTGCTGAATGAGGCGTTAGGAATTAGGAATGTTCGGTAAGCTGGCGGTGTTCCGTTTTCGGGATACCGTTTGGGAATGAAAGGAAAGGATTGGAGATTATGAAGCGTTCGGAGATCAATGCCATCATCAAGGATTTTGAGAGCAAGCTGAATGAGTTTAAGTTTGCCCTGCCCCCCTTCCTGAGCTTTACGCCGGAGGAGTGGGCCTCCAAGGGCCACGAGTACGACGAGATCCGGGACAACGCCCTTGGCTGGGATGTCACCGACTACGGCGAGGGCCACTTCGATACCTTGGGCCTGAGCCTGATCACCATCCGCAACGGCAACGTACATAATGCCAAGTACACCAAGACCTACGCCGAGAAGATCATGATGCTCCGGGAGGGCCAAGTGTCCCCCAACCACTTCCACTGGAACAAGATGGAGGACATTATCAACCGGGGCGGCGGCAACTTGGTATTCCGTCTGTGGAACGCCACCAAGGATGAGGGCCTCGCCGACACCGACGTGGAGATCTGCCAGGATGGCCGGCGCTACACCGTCCCCGCCGGCAGTGAGATCGTGCTGAAGCCCGGCGAGTCCCTGAGCCTGTACCCCTACTACTACCACGAGTTCTACATCCAGCCGGGCACCGGCTACGCCATCATCGGCGAGGTGTCCATGTGCAACGACGACAACACCGACAACCGCTTCTACCAGCCCTTGGGCCGCTTCCCCACCATCGAGGAGGACGAGCCGCCCTACCGTCTGCTCTGCAACGAGTACCCTGCGGCAAAGGACTGAGCGGCTAAGCAAAAACCGTCATGCCCCGGGGCATGATCGCTTCACAAACCCTGTGAAGCGGGCGCGGGGCTATCCTGAGGGGCAGAAATAATGGAAAGGGGTCAGAACATGAGCGAATATGCTGTCTCCATGGAGCACATCACCAAGACCTTCCCCGGCGTAAAGGCTCTGGACGATGTACAGCTCCATCTGCGAACAGGCGAGGTGATGGCGCTGCTGGGAGAGAACGGCGCCGGCAAGTCCACCCTGATGAAGATCCTCTCCGGCGTGTACACCCGGGACTCCGGCGACATCACCATCTTCGGGCACAAGGTGGAGGGCGATCTGAACACCAAGCAGGCCCAGGAGCTGGGCGTGGCCATCATCCACCAGGAGCTGAACATGTGCCAGCACCTGACGGTGGCCAACAACATGTTCCTCGGCCGGGAGATCGTCAAGGGCGGACGTCTGGACACCGCCGAGATGAACCGCCAAGCGGTGGAGCAGCTGGCCAAGTTAGGTATCCACGACTTGGCCCCGGACACCATCGTGGGGGACCTCCCCGTGGGCCGGCAGCAGATGGTGGAGATCGCCAAGGCCCTCCTCGTCAACGCCAAGGTGCTGGTGATGGATGAGCCCTCCTCCGCCCTCTCCAACGCGGAGATCGAGGAGATGTTCCGCATCGTCAAGGAGCTGCGCAGTCAGGGCTGCGCCATCGTGTACATCAGCCACCGTCTCCAGGAGCTGCACCACATCGTGGACAGCGTCACCATCATGCGGGACGGCCACTATATCACCGAGGGTAAATTCACCGACTTCACCATGGAGCAGATCATCGCCAACATGGTGGGCCGCGAGATTACCAACCAGTTCCCCCGTGACACGGTGGAGCGGGGCAAGAAGGTGCTGGAGGTCCGCCATCTCAAGGCCGGCCGCGCGGTAAAGGACGTGAGCTTTGAGGCCTACGAGGGCGAGGTACTGGGCTTCTCCGGCCTCGTGGGCGCGGGCCGGACCGAGACCATGCGCGCCATCTTCGGCGCCGACCTCAAGGACGGCGGCGAGGTGATCCTGGACGGGAAATCTCTCACCATCCACTCCCCTGCCGACGCCATCAAGCAGGGCATCGTGCTGGCCCCGGAGGACCGGAAAAAGGACGGCCTCTGCACCAAGCTCTCCATCCGGGACAATATCGCCCTGCCCAACTTGGATCTGATCTGCAGCCAGATCGGCACCGTACTCCGCAAAAAAGAGAACACCATGATCGAGAAGGGAAAATCCTCCCTGACCATCAAGATGTCCAGCGCCGACGTGGAGGCGGGCAGCCTCTCCGGCGGCAACCAGCAGAAGGTGGTCGTGGCCAAGTGGCTGGCCCGGAACTCCCGGGTCGTCATCTTTGACGAGCCCACCCGCGGCATCGACGTGGCCGCCAAGGTGGAGATCTACCAGATCATCAACCAGCTCAAGAAGGCCGGCATCGTGGTTATCATCGTCTCCAGCGAGCTGCCCGAGGTCATGGGCATCTCCGACAGGATCTTGGTCATGTGCAACGGGCGCATCACCGGCGAGGTGGACCCCCGAAGCACCACCGAGCAGGAGATCATGACCTACGCCACCCAGTTCGGCTCCAACGAGTAGCCTATATATTTCCGTCACCGTGGTTCTCTTAACTTAATAGAAGGAGTATAGGATAATGAATACGAAAAAGATCCGCATCAGTCAAAGCGTGGCCTCTGTGATCACCGCTTTTGTGGGTGTGGTGGTGCTGATGATCGTCTTCTCCATCATGAACCCCAACTTCATCAAGGGCGATTCCATCATGGCCCTGCTGCGCTCCATCGTCCCCTTCCTGCTGGTGGGCATCGGCCAGGCCTACGTCTGCATCACCGGGAACATTGACCTGTCCATCGGCTCTGTCTTGGGCATGAGCGCCATGATCTCCGCCACCATGATGTGCAACGGCTCCCACCCCATCGTGGCGGTTTTGGTGAGCTTCGTCGCTTGTATGGCCATCGGCTTTATCAACGGCGTACTGGTAGGCAAGTTCAAGCTGCCCCCCTTCATCGGCACCTTAGGCACCATGACCATCGGCCGCGGCATCGCCCAGCTGGCCAACAACAACTACAACACCGACAACATCGGCTCCGAGGGCGCCGCCCAGGCCTTTAAGAATCTCTTCTATTACGGCAAGTTCTTAGGCCTCTACAACGGCGTGTGGATCGCCCTGATCGTCTGGGCCCTGTTCTTCTATGTCCTCAGCTTCACCCGCTCCGGCCGCCATATCTACGCCATCGGCTCCAACGTGGACGCCGCCCGCCTCTCCGGCGTGGACGTGTTCGCTACCACCACCAAGGCCTATATGGTCTCCTCTTTCTGCGCCTTCCTCACCGGCCTTGTCACCATGGCACAGTCCGGCATGGGCTCCATGGACGCCGGCATGAGCTACGAGATGTACGCCGTGGCCGCGGCGGTTATCGGCGGCGTGTCCACCTTGGGCGGCAGCGGTCTGCTGGTGGGCGTCATCGCCGGTGCGGCGGTGTGGGCCATCCTCCAGTCCGGCCTGACCTTCGCCCACGTGCCCGTGGCCTTCCGTAACATTGTCATCGGCCTGATCGTGGTCATCTGCGTGCTCTTCGACGTGCTCCGCCGCAACGGCAAGAAGACCGGCAAGAAGAACAACTCCGAAAAGCCCGCCGCCGAGAAGGCCGGCGCCGCCAAGTAATCCTCTAAAAAAAACAGGACCGTGCGCCCCCTCTGCGGAACAAAACCGCGGCCACGCACGTCCAATATGGGAGAAACAGCTCCCACATGGCAAATCCTATCCCCAAGCAATCTTGGTTGTTGCAGGGGGGCGGTCCCCCTGAACAATATATCATCAAAAAAAGGAGAATGAAACATGAAGAAGTTATTAGCACTTGTCCTTGCACTGACCATGGCTTTCGCTCTGGTCGCCTGCGGCAACAACAACGGCGGCAATGCCGGCAACAACGGCGGCAGCAACGCCGGTGACACCACCGGCGGTGACACTACCGGCGGCGACACCACCGGCGGTGAGGAGATGCGCATCACCCTGATCACCATGGACCAGATGGACGTGCACTGGGTGAAGCTGGCCAAGGCCGCCCAGGCCAAGGTCGATGAGCTGGCCGGCCAGGGCAAGAACATCGTCTACAACTGGACTGCCCCCGAGAAGAAGGACAACGCCCAGCAGATCGCCATGATCGAGGCCGCTGTCAACGACGGCTCTGACGTCATCATCATCGCCGTCAACGACTCCACCGCCTGCAACGACGCTCTGCAGGAGGCTCTGAACAAGGGCATCAAGCTGATCTACGTGGACGCCACCTCCACCTTGGAGGCCTCTGCCACCTTCGCCACTGACAACTACGCCGCCGGTGCCGAGGCCGGCAAGGCCATGCTGGGCTACCTGTCCGACAAGGGCCTCAGCGAGGGTACCATCGGTTTAGTGTCCGCCCAGGCCGGCGTGCAGTCCTGCATCGACCGTGTGGACGGCTTTGTCTCCGCTTTCGAGGGCAGCAAGTTCACTATGAGTGAGGTCCAGTACTCCGACGGCGACGCCGTGAAGGCCCAGGAGCTGACCAACGCCCTCATCAATGACGGTGTCATCGCTGTCTACGGCGCCAACGACGGTGCTACCACCGGCGCGGGCAACGCCACCAAGGAGGCCAACAGCAACGGCAACAGCATCATCTGCGTGGGCTTCGACAACTCCTCCTCCAACCGCGGCCTGGTCCGTGACGGCTCCCTGCTGGCCTTCATGGCCCAGAACCCCAACGTCATGGGCGAGAAGTCCATTGAGGCCGCCGTGGCCCTGCTGGAGGGCGAGGCCCTCAGCGAGACCCAGGTCGATACCGGCGTCTCCGTGGTCACCATCGACAACGTGGACCAGTTTGAGGACTAATCCTGTCCCCAGCCCGCAGAGGTAATCGCGCATACAGAACGGCCCGCCGGTTTTCCGGCGGGCCGTCTCTTTCCGTGACCTCTCCGAGGGCTATGGACCGGAGAATCATCCGGAGCGGGGGCGCCAATGGACTGAAAAATTTTAGGAGGATATCCGAACCCAAGCCCCCGGATCCCCCTGATTCCAGCAAAATTACCAATAAAATTGTTAAAGTCTCCACAAACTTTTCCGCTTCCGGCCGGCTGCAGGCTTGAGTTTTCCGGGAATTGCTCGTATAATACCAATTAACGGAAAATGAAACAGCGGGCGTTTTTGCGGAAAGGGGGCGGTCCTGTGCGTGTGGCGATGGGGGATTCCATTCTGGGCGGCGTGGCGATCGGGCCGCTGCGCTTTTATCGGCGGAGAAAAAATACCCTCGCCGAGGTGTCCTCGGATCTGACGGCGGCGGAGGAGTGGGACCGGTTTGAACAGGCCAGGGAGAAGTCCCTGGAGCAGCTCTCGGCCCTCTATGAGAAGGCCCTGGAGCAGGTTGGGGAGACTGACGCCGCCATCTTTGAGATCCACCAGGTAATGCTGGGGGACGAAAACTACCTGGACTCCGTGCGCAGCATCCTGGAAACGCAGGGCGTCACGGCGGAGCGGGCCGCGGCGGTCACCGGGGACAACCTGGCGGCGGTCTTTGCCGATATGGACGACAGCTATATGAAGGCCCGGTCCGCCGACGTGCAGGACATCTCCCGCCGGGTGGTCAACAACCTCATCGGCGCGGGGGAGGAGGATCTCCCCTGGGAGGAGCCGTCCATCCTGGTGGCGGAGGATTTGACCCCCAGCGAGACGGTGCGTATGGACCGCTCGAGGCTCCTGGGCTTTATCACCCACCACGGCTCCGCCCACAGCCACGCGGCTATTCTGGCCCGGACGATGAACATCCCCGCCCTGGTGGGGGTGGAGGTGGACGAGCGCTGGGAGGGCCATCTGGCGGTGCTGGACGGCCACAACGGCTGCGTCTATGTGGACCCGGCTCCGGAGCTGCTGGAGGCCATGGCGGCCAGGCAGCAGGGGGACCGGAAGCGGGACAGCCTGCTCTCCGGTCTGAAGCGGAAGCCCAACGTGACCCTGGATGGGGCCTCGGTGGAGATCTGCGCCAATATCGGCAGTATAGGGGACGTGGGGCTGGCTCTGGAGAACGACGCGGGGGGCATCGGCCTTCTGCGGAGCGAATTTCTGTACCTGGACGCGGCGGAGGCTCCCAGCGAGAGCGAGCAGTTCGCGGTTTACCGTCGGGTGGCGGAGACCCTGGCCGGGAAGAAGGTGGTGATCCGGACGCTGGATGTGGGCGCGGACAAGCAGGCGGCCTGCTTCCCGTCGGAGCATGAGGCCAACCCGGCGCTGGGAATGCGGGGCATCCGGTTCTGCCTGGAGCACCGGGATATTTTCAAGGAGCAGCTGCGGGCGATTCTCCGGGCCAGCGCCTACGGCACGGTGGCGGTAATGTTCCCCATGGTCACCTCCGTCCGGGAGGTCCGGGACGCCAAGGAGGTCCTGGAGGAGTGCAGGGAGGAGCTGCTGCAGAGGGGGACAGTCCTGGGGGAGATAGAGGTCGGCATCATGGTTGAGACGCCGGCCGCCGCCCTCATTGCAGAGGAGCTGGCGCCGGAGGTGGACTTTTTCTCCCTGGGGACCAACGACCTGACCCAGTATGTGCTGGCCATTGACCGGCAGAATCCGAAGCTGGCGCCGTTTTACAACGCGCAGCACGCGGCGGTCATGCAGCTCATCCGCCTGACGGTGGAGGCGGGACACCGCCACGGATGCTGGGTCGGCATCTGCGGGGACCTGGGGGCGGATCCGACCTTGGCCGAGGCATTTCTGCGGATGGGCGTTGACGAGCTCTCCGTACCGCCGGCGGCGGTGCTGCCTCTCCGGCAAAAAATCCGGGGAATGGATCTGAGTCAGAAAAAGGGGTGAAGGCCTGTAGGCCTTCACCCCTTCTGTTGTGCGCTTATCAAGGTCGTCCCTTCCCCCGCAGGGACACGCCGGTCAGGCGGGTGAGGAGCTTCTTGCAGGGCCGGAACAGCGTCAGCGCCAGCACGAAATTGCCCGCGCAGTGGA
>CANPBB010000039.1 GCA_947572235.1 uncultured Clostridia bacterium | reverse complement strand
TAGGGGGGAGCGAATAAGGGCTGTGCCCCCCTGCGGGGGGCTAAAGCCCGCCTGAACGGACACCTAAGCGCGCTTTTGCCTGCTTTTCTCGCGGGGGAGAAGGGAACGGATGTGTGAAGGAAAACCGTATGGTTTTCCTTCGCGTTCAATTAACCCACCGCGGCGACGGATTTTGACACCTTGCCAAAATCTGCTGGATCTGGGAACCCTGTCCCCAGATCAGCCGCCCGGGGGGCGAAACCCCCGTCCCTTACAAAACAGTAAGCCACCTGTAAGCCTCCCGCTATGGCGCAAACTCCCATCAGGCGGTATACTATACCCATCAACCCAAGGAGGAACCCCCTATGCCAATCCTACAGGTAAAAAACCTCAAAAAAATCTACTCCACCCGCTTTGGCGGCACGCAGGTGCAGGCCCTCAGCGACGTGTCCTTCTCTGTGGAGAAGGGAGAGTACGTAGCCATTATGGGCGAGTCCGGCAGCGGCAAAACTACCCTCTTAAACATCCTCGCCGCCTTAGATAAGCCCACCAGCGGGCAGGTGCTCCTGGGCGGCCGGGACATCGTGGCCATCCGGGAGCGGGACATCGCCGCTTTCCGCCGGGACAATTTAGGCTTCGTCTTTCAGGACTTCAACCTCCTCGACACCTTCTCCATTCAGGACAACATCCTCCTGCCCTTGGTGCTGGCGGGAAAGAGTTTTAAGGAGATGGAGCGCCTTTTGACGCCGCTGGCCGACACGCTGGGCCTTACTAAGCTGCTGAACAAATTCCCCTACGAGGTCTCCGGCGGGCAGAAGCAGCGCGCCGCCGTGGCCCGTGCCCTGATCACCCAGCCCCAGCTGGTCCTAGCCGATGAGCCCACCGGGGCGCTGGACTCCAAGGCCACCGACGGCCTCCTCCGCCTCTTTGCCCAGATAAACGCCGCCGGACAGACCATCCTCATGGTCACCCACAGCGCCAAGGCCGCCAGCCACGCCGGCCGGGTGCTCTTTATCCGGGACGGGCAGGTGTTCCACCAGCTCTACCGGGGGGAGAGCACCAACCAGCAGCTCTATCAGAAGATCTCCGACACCCTCACCCTGCTGGCCGCCGGAGGTGAGGACCATGCGTAAGAAGTCCTTCTACCCCATGATGGCCCTGCAAAATATCGTGAAGAACCGCCGGTTCTTCGTCCCCTATCTGCTGACCATCACCGGCACCTCCGCCGCCTTCTACATCATGTGCGCCCTGTGCACCGACCCTGGCGCCCAAGAGCTGGAGGGCTATGAGTACGTCCAGTCCATGATGATGCTCGGCATGATCGTGGCGACCCTCTTTACCGCCGGAATCCTGTTCTACACCAACGGCTTTCTCATGAAGCAGCGGAAGCGGGAGCTGGGCCTCTACAACATCTTAGGTATGGGCAAGGCCCACATCGGCCTGATCCTCTGCTTTGAGTCCCTGCTGGTGGGCTTGGGGGGCCTCCTCAGCGGCCTGTTCCTCGGCCTTCTATTCCACCGCTTGGTGACGCTGCTCCTCTACCGGATGCTCCGCTTCGCCGTGCCCTTCGGCGTCACCGCCTCCCTTCCCGCCTTCTGCCTCACGGCGGCGGTCTTTGCCGTCATGGTCTTCGCCACGCTGCTGGTGAACCTGTTCCGGGTGCAGGTGTCCAACCCCATGGAGCTCCTCCGGGGCGGGAACGTGGGGGAGCGGGAGCCCAAAACCCGCTGGCTGCTCACCGCCTTGGGCGTCCTCACCTTGGGGGCGGGGTACTATATCGCCATCACCGTGGAGGATCCGATCTTGGCGCTGGCGCTGTACTTTGTCGCGGTGATCCTGGTGATTATCGGCACCTTCTGCCTCTTCACCGCGGTGAGCGTCTTTGTGCTGAAGGCCCTGCGGAAAAATAAGGGCTTCTACTACCGGACCCGGCACTTCATCGGCATCTCCGGGATGCTCTACCGGATGAAGCGCAACGCAGTGGGCCTCGCCAACATCTGCATCCTCTCCACCATGGTGATGGTGATGGTCTCCGGCACGCTGTCGCTGTACTTAGGTACCGGGGAGATCATCGAGGCCCAGATGGCCGCGGACGTGAATATCGAGGTCCGCTGCGACCCCTTGGACCCGGAGCAGGGGGCGCTTACCAGCGACCTTATCATTGCCGAGAGCATCAAGGCCATCGAGGCCCAAGGCCTCTCCGTGACCAGCAGCCGGGACATCCGCTATGTCTACGCTGTGACGGAGAGCAAGGCCGACGGCTTCCTCTTCAGCCATCCGGACCGGGGAGAGCGGCGGGCGCTGTATATCCTTACCGCCGCGGACTACGCGGTGCTCACCGGGAATCCCGCCCCGGCGCTGGGGAGGGGGGAGGCGGCCCTCTGCGGCGGCGGCACGGACTTAGAGACCGTGGTCCTCCACGGCTCCGGCAGCGCCATCACTCTGCGCATCGCGGCGCGGCTGGAGAGTGTTCCGCTGTTTCGCAAAACCGCCGATATGTATATCCCCCTGTGCTTCGTGGTAAGCGACGACGAGGCTCTGATGGACATCTACGCCCTCCAGCGGGCCACCTACGCCAAGCCATACAACCTGCGCTGGTTCGGCCTTATTGACCTGTCGGAGAGCGCCGGGGACGCGGAGGCGTCGCTCATCGAGGACGCCTTCTGGGGGCCGGAGGGCCTCCTTGCCCCCGATACACCCCGGGATTTCAGCGGCTATGAGTCCCTGAGCGTGTCCCTGAAGGCCCGGGCGGAGCGGGACGGCTATGCCATGGCCGGAGGCTTCCTGTTCCTTGGTATCGTCCTCGGCGTCATCTTCCTGATGGCCACGGTGCTGATCATCTACTACAAGCAGATCAGCGAGGGGTACGAGGACCGGGAGCGGTTTGAGATCATGCAGAAGGTGGGCCTCACGAAGGCGGAGGTAAAGGCGTCCATCCGCTCGCAGGTGCTGATGGTGTTCTTCCTGCCCATCGCCGTGGCGGCGGTGCATATTCTCTTCGATTTCAACATGGTGGTGAAACTCCTCCAGCTGTTCTCCCTGC
This sequence comes from uncultured Clostridia bacterium, assembly GCA_947572235.1. GTDB lineage: Bacteria > Bacillota > Clostridia > Oscillospirales > Oscillospiraceae > CAJFPI01. Next base: position 18,574 of record CANPBB010000039.1, on the reverse strand, counting down.
GAAATGTGCCCCTGACGGCCATCTGCACTTTGGATACGGTGCTGGTGTTCTTCATCGTCTACGGCATCGTGTACCTCCTCACCGCTCGGACCTACTACAAGATTGTCAGCTGACAAAAGGCCCTCCCCCGCGGGGGAGGGCCTTTTACCCGCCAAACAGACGCTTGGTCCCGCTCCCGATAGCCCGCACACGGTCCCATACTCTGCGGCGGAGCCTTGGGGGGACGGCGGGCCGTGTCTGTTGACAGCCACGCCCACAAAATTCCCCCTTGACAAAATAGCGCTACAGTTGTAGACTAATTTTAATCTACAACTGTAGACTGGAGGTGATCCTATGGAACAGGCCCGTTGGGAGCAGGTCAGCGAGAGCGAGTATCGCTTTCTCACGGTGCTCTGGGCCCATCAGCCCATAGCCAGCTCCGCCCTCTCGGTCCTCTGTCAAGAGCGGCTGGGCTGGAAGAAGTCCACCACCTACACCGTCATTAAGCGTCTGACGGCGAAGGGGATCGTGGAAAACCAAGGGGCGGTGGTCCGCGCCTTAGTCAGCAAGGAGGCGGTGGACCGCCGGGAGCGGGACGCGCTGGTGGCCAAGCAGTGCGGCGGCAGCGCGCCGGACTTCTTAGCCGCCTTTCTCCGGGGGAGGCCCCTGACCGGGGAGGAGCTGGACAGGGTGCGGCGGATTTTAGACGAGCTGGAGCAGGATGGCTGAGCTGCTCCTCTGGGAGGGGCAGGCGGCGGCGCTGACGCTGACAGCGCTGGCGGCGGGCGCCCTGCTCCGCCGGCGGGAACGGCGGCTGGTGATGCCCCTGTGGTGGGTGTGGCTGCTGCGGCTGCTGTGCCCGCTGTCCCTGCCGCTACTGACGCTTCCCAACCCCCCCGCGCCGGCCCTATCCGCCGCCGGGGTATCCCCTCCGCCGGCGGTCGGAGGGGCCCTGCCGCTGATCTGGCTCCTCGGCGCGGCGGCACTGCTGCTGCGGAGCCTCTGGCGGCGCTGGCGTCTGGGCCGGGCGCTGCGCTTCGCCGTCCGGGAGGAGGAGGGGGTCTGGTGCTGTGACGCCCTCGCTGTCCCCTGTGCCGTCGGGCTTTTCCAAGGACGGGTCTATATCCCCTTCCGCCTGCCGGAGGAGGTGCGCCGCTGGGCCATTCGCCACGAGCGGACTCACCTCCGCCGCCACGACCCCCTGCTGCTGCTGTTGACGGAGACCGTCTGCGCCCTCCACTGGTGGGATCCCCTGATCTGGCTGGCGGCGGCGGTGCTCCGGGAGAATATGGAGATGGCCTGCGACGAGCTGACCCTCCGGTTTGCCGGCGGCGGGGAGCGGCGGGCCTACTTCGAGGCCATGCTCCACTTCGCCGCCCCCGCCGGTCCCGCCCCCTGTTTCGCCGCCACGGAGGCGGAGCGCCGGGCGGCCCATGTGGTCTCCCTCCGCCCCCTGTCCCGGCGGGCCGCAGGGGGGATTGGGGCGGTATTGATCCTGTGCGCCCTGCCCTGTTTTATCACCGCGCCGCCGGCGCCTGTACCCGCTGGGACAGTAAGGTTTGAAAGCGAAACCGCCTTCGCCCGGGCGGTGTGCGCCGCCGCTGCCCGCAGCGATGCCGAGGCGCTGTCGGGGATGGTCCGCTACCCCCTGACGATCCGGCGGGAGGGGGAGCTGGTGCAGCTGGAGGACCCCAAGGACTTCCTCCTATCCTACAGCCGGATCATGGGGGCGGAGACCATAGCGGACCTGTGCGCCGCCGATCCGGAGGACCTGTTTCACAGCTGGGGCGGTGTGATGATCGGGCAAGGCGGCATATGGTTTGAAGGAAGTGCCGAAAACGGCTTTGAAATTATCGCGATAAACGCGCTGAAATGAGGGATTTTTCATGAAAAAGCACACCTTGGCTGCATGGGCCGCGGCAACGCTGCTCCTCCTCTCCGCCTGTACAGGCTCGGGGGAAAACCATACCACTCCCCCCGCTGTCCAGCCGGAGGACCAAACCCAGGGGGACACCCTTCCCTCCGACGGGGAGGGCGAGGAGTTCCCCGTCTACTATGGCACTTGGACCGTCACCGGCGTGCAGGCCTACTGCGCTATCTCCGCCCTGGGTCCGGAGGAGGCGGAGGCAAAGGTGGGCAGCACCGTCACCTACGGCGCCGCCGCCTTTGATGCGCCGGGGGAGGAGAGCTGCGAAGGCCCGGTGTACACCGAGGCTGTCACCACTGCCGAGACGCTGGCAGCGGAGTTTCAGGTGAACAGCGGAGATTTGGGCCTCCCAGAGGGGGAGGTGCAGACGCTGTCCGTGGACAACGGCTCCGGACTTGGCCGCTTCGCCATCGTGAAGGACGCGGAGAATATGATCCTCTACTTAGATGGCGTGTGGTTTGCGGCGGAGAAGGTGGGATAATAGGAGAAAAGCCCGCCGGACCTTGGTCCGGCGGGCTTTTACCTATCAGCTTACGGAGAGCGCCGCGCCCTGCGGGGGTGCGGCAAGAGGGCGGGGTTCCTTAGATCCGGGCTATGCCGGATTTCCGGGCGGCCTCGGCTACCGCCTTGGCCACGGCGGGGCCCACGCGGGGGTCGAAGGCCTTGGGGATGATATAGTCCGCGGTCAGCTCCTCGTCGCTGATGAGGCCGGCCAAGGCCTCGGCGGCGGCCATCTTCATCTCCTCGTTGATGTCGCTGGCGCGGACATCGAAAGCGCCCCGGAAGACGCCGGGGAAAGCCAAGACATTGTTGATCTGGTTGGGGAAGTCGCTGCGGCCGGTGGAGACGACTTTAGCGCCGCCGGCCTTGGCCTCGTCGGGGAAGATCTCCGGGGTGGGGTTGGCGCAGGCGAAAATGATGGCGTCGCGGTTCATGGTCTTGACCATCTCTGTGGTGACCATCCCCGGGGCGCTGACGCCGATGAACACGTCCGCTCCCGCCAGCATCTCCGCCAAAGTGCCGCTGCGCTTCTCCAAGTTGGTGCGCTGGGCCATCTCCTCCTTAATCCAGTTCAGGCCGTCGCGGCCGGCGTAGATGGCGCCCTTGCGGTCGCACATGGTGATGTTCTTGAAGCCGGCGGAGAGGAGCAGGCGGGTGATGGAGATGGCCGCGGCGCCGGCGCCGGAGGTGACGATCTTCACGTCCTCCTTCCGCTTGCCCACCACCTTCAAGGCGTTGGTGAGGCCCGCCAAGGTGATGATGGCAGTGCCGTGCTGATCATCGTGGAAGATGGGAATGTCGCACTTCTCCTTTAATTTCCGCTCGATCTCAAAGCACCGGGGGGCGGCGATGTCCTCCAGGTTGACGCCGCCGAAGGAGCCGGAGATGTTGTAGACCGTTTGGACGAACTCATCCACGTTCTGGGTCTTTACGCAGAGGGGGAAGGCGTCCACGCCGCCGAAGGCCTTGAAGAGGATGCATTTGCCCTCCATCACCGGCATACCGGCCTCGGGGCCGATGTCGCCCAAGCCCAGGACGGCGCTGCCGTCGGTGATGACGGCGCAGAGGTTATGGCGCCGGGTGAGGGTGTAGCTCTTGTCGATGTCCTGCTGGATCTCCAAACAGGGCTGGGCCACGCCGGGGGTGTAGGCCAGGGAGAGGTCCTCCTTGGTCTTGACAGGGACGGTGGCGATGACCTCAATCTTGCCCTTCCACTCCTCATGGAGGCGGAGGGACTCTTTTGCGTAATCCATAGCGTTCTTCTCCTTGTGTGGTAGATTGGTACTGTGGGCTTAGTGTATCACAGGCGCGGGGGGCTGTAAAGGGGGGCGGGGGGATTTCCGCTTTACAAGCACTCCCCTGATAAGCGGAGCTTGATTTTTGCTGAACATCGCTGACATTGTGCTCTTTAGAAAGCTCCAAAAACCGGGGATTGTCCGCAAGTACGCTCTCCATGGTACAATCCTCATCGTCCAAACGTTTTTCTGTCACACCCGCATATCTCTTTATGTCAGAAAAGTGATTTCTAATATCTGTCCCGCTCATTATGAGGCAAACATATTTAATATGGTCAAGGTATTCCCTTTCAAAATCCCTCCCCCAATCAAACGGGATATAGCACCCTTCAACGATCAGATTCTGCCTGTTCTCTATAGCGGTTTTTATGATTTCACGGACAATGGGCCATAGATACGCTGTGAGGTCAGTGCCCCTGCTCGTAGGAGTAAGTTCTGTGTTTCCGCTCCAGGATCAGCCCCATTTTCAAGTGATCTATGGATAAGCAGGGATATTCATATTTTTCGAGTATTTTTTGCGCAAGGGCTGTTTTGCCAGCAGGTGACGCGCCTGTTATCAAAAGGGGCATTTTTCCTCCGTCGGCCCTACAGACGTAGATTTTCTGCTTTCATTATAGTATCTGTTCCCACTCGTTGCAAGTTCACCCTGTGGAATTGCCGGCACGTTCAAACAGCGGCTTATTGCCGAAAGGGACATTCTATCCCGATAGGGAAAAAGTGCTTGTCACAGGGGGCGGTTTATGCTATAATTGCAGCATAGCGGCTATTTATAGTTGATTTTCGCCCCTTTCATGCCCCCATGGGAACGGGGAGGGGAAAACGGACCACAACAGCACAAAAGCAGCGGCTTTTGTGCTGTTATCTTTCTATGATATTATTTCCGAATGAAAAATTTGAAAATAATACATTTGATGTGAGCCGTTTTGCTCGCCGCCGTTACGGCGGCAGCCGCAAAACATGGCACATAATTACTTCCGACCTTTCCGTTCGGAAGTAATATATTACACAAGGAGAGGTACTGCCTTGGACAGAAACGCCATTCTCCTCCCCCAGTCGGCCATCAGCCGGCAGCGGGAGGCCATTGAGAAGCTCCGCGGCCTCCTCGCTCAGGAGCACACGCCCCCTCTCGCCTATGTGCAGACCTACGGGTGCCAGCAGAATGTGGCCGACAGCCAGCGGCTTATGGGAATGCTCCGGGAGATGGGCTGCGCCTTTATTGACGAGCCCAGCCAAGCGGACATCGTCCTGATCAACACCTGCGCCATCCGGGAGAACGCGGAGAAGCGGGTCTACGGGGCCTTGGGGCAGCTCACCCACTCCAAGGCGAGCAAGCCCCGGCAGCTCATCTGTCTCTGCGGCTGCATGGCCCAGCAGGAGAGCGCGGCGGAGAAAGTTAAAAAGAGTTATCGCCATGTGGACATCGTCTTTGGCCCCCAGGCCCTCTGGCGCTTTCCGGAGCTCCTTTTGGAGGCGGCGGAGGAGCGCCGGCGGGTGTTCTCCATTGCCGACGAGCACGGCACCATCGCCGAGGGGCTTCCCGTCCTCCGGGAGAGCGGCATCAAGGCCTGGGTGTCCATCATGTATGGCTGCAACAACTTCTGCTCCTACTGCATCGTCCCCTACGTCCGGGGACGGGAGCGGAGCCGGGAGCCGGGAGCGATCTTACAGGAGGTCCGGGAACTGGCGGAGACGGGGGTGAAGGAAATCACCCTTCTGGGCCAGAACGTGAACTCCTACGGCAAGGACCTGACCGAGCCCATGGACTTCTCCGACCTCCTTTTGGAGATTGACAAGATCCCCGGCGACTATCTGGTCCGCTTTATGACCAGCCACCCCAAGGACGCGGGGGAGAAGCTGTTTTCCACCATGGCCCGGTGCGGCCATGTGGCCCATCAGCTCCACCTGCCGGTCCAGTCCGGGTGCAGCCGGGTGCTGAGGGCCATGAACCGGGGGTATACCCGGGAGAGCTACTTGGAGAAGGTCCGCGCCGCCCGCCAGGCCATGCCGGACTTGGTACTCACCAGCGACATCATCATCGGCTTCCCCGGTGAGACCGAGGCGGAGGCCATGGAGACCGTCTCCCTCATCGAGGAGGTGCGCTATGACGCCCTCTTCACCTTCATCTACTCCCCCCGGCCCGGCACACCGGCGGCAAAGCTGCCGGACCCGGCCAGCCGTCAGGAGAAACAGGCCTGGTTCGACCGCCTCTTGGCGTCCCAGAACCGGATCTCCGCCGAGATCCACCAGACCTACGTGGGCCGGCGGCTCCGGGTTCTGGTGGACGGCGAGACCGGCGACGCCGAGTGGCCCCTCTCCGCCCGCACCGCCGGCGGCAGACTGGTGCACCTGAGCGGCCCGAAGGATCTGATCGGGCAGTATGCGGAGGCGGAGATTGCGGGGAGGAATACTTGGGCGCTGTTTGGACACTGCGTCAGATAAAAGTTCGGTGTGAATGAGTCCGGCTCCCGCCGGACGATTTGAATCGTTCCGGCAAAAGAGGACTTTTGCTCTCTTTCAAAATATAGGCACTCTACTTTTTCTGCGCTTCACTCCCAACTCCACACTCACGCCACATTCTTATCTCAACACAAAGGAGGCCCCCCTATGCCACCAGAAACCACCCCCATGATGCGGCAGTATCTGGAGATCAAGGAGCAGAACCCGGACGCGATCCTCTTTTTTCGGCTGGGGGACTTCTATGAGATGTTCAACGAGGACGCCCTTAAGGTGTCCGAGGAGCTGAATCTTACGCTGACTACGAGGGATCGGGGGAAGCCGGAGGGGGAGAGGACGCCGATGTGCGGCGTGCCCTATCACTCCAGCGACGCCTATATCGCCCGGCTCATCGCCAAAGGCTATAAGATCGCTATCTGTGAGCAGACGGAAGATCCGGCGGCGGCTAAGGGGCTGGTGAAGCGGGATATTATTCGGGTGGTGACGCCGGGAACTGTCACCGACGCGGCCTCCCTGGAGGAGGGGCGGAGCAACTTTATCTGCGCCGTCTACAACGACAGCCGGGGCGCCGGGGTGTGCTTCTGCGATGTGACCACCGGGAAGACGCACGCCACCTCCTTCGAGGGGAAGGACCGGATGGTCCACATTGTCAATGAGATCGGCCGGTTTCATCCGGCGGAGGCGGTGCTCAGCGAGGAGGCCGCCGATGAGGAGCTTACCGCCCTGCTGCAGGACCGCTTCCGCTGCGCCGTGGGGCGGGTGGGGTCGCGGTACTTTCGTTTGGAGAGCGCGGAGCGGCTGGTGCGCGCCCAGTTTGGCGCGGAGCCTGTGGACGCCCTGCCCCGGAACAATCCTGCCGCGCTGCTGGCCTTGGGGGGGCTTTTGCAGTATCTCCACGAGACTCAAAAGACGGATTTGAGCCATATCAACGATTTGGAGTACTACCGGCAGGGGCGGTTTATGGAGCTGGATCTCACCGCCCGGCGGAACTTGGAGCTGACGGAGACCCTTCGGGGGAAGGAGAAGCGGGGGAGCCTTCTGTGGGTGCTGGATAAGACCAAGACCGCCATGGGGGCCAGGCTGCTCCGGTCTTGGCTGGAGCGGCCCCTTCTGAGCGTGGCCGCCATCTCCCGGCGCTCCGCCGCGGTGGAGGCGCTGGTAAGGGATACCGTGAACCGGGAGGAGCTGATCTTGTCCTTAAGCGGGATCACCGATATGGAGCGGCTTATTGGCCGGGTGGTCTATGGCAGCGGCGGGGGCCGGGATCTGGCCGCCCTCCGCGCCGCGGCGGAGAAGCTGCCGGAGGTAAAGCGCCTCCTCTCCGCCTTCCCCGCCGGGCGCCTCGGGGAGCTGGCGGAGGAGCTGGACACCTTGGAGGACATCGCTGCCCTGCTGGGCCGGGCCATTGTGGCCGACCCGCCCTTCTCCGTCCGGGAGGGGGGATTTATCGCAGAGGGGTACTCCCAAGAGGTGGACGAGCTCCGGCGGGCCCACACCAGCGGCGCGGATTTCGCCGTGGAGCTGGAGGCCAGAGAGCGGGAGCGGACGGGTATCCGCAATCTGAAGGTGAAATTCAACAAGGTCTTTGGCTACTACATCGAGGTGAGCAACGCCTACAAGGGGCAGGTGCCCGCGGACTATGTGCGCAAGCAGACGGTGGCCAACGCCGAGCGGTATATCACCGCGGAGCTGAAGGACTTGGAACATAAGATTCTCACCGCCAAGGACCGCTTGACGGCGCTGGAATACCAGCTCTTTCAGGCGCTGCGGGAGGAGATCGCCCGGAATACGGAGCGCATCCAGCGCAGCGCCGCCGCGGTGGCGGAGACTGACGCCCTCTGCTCTCTGGCCGCGGTGGCGGTGAAAAACGGCTACTGCCGCCCCGCTGTGGACGAGAGCGGGGCCATTGAGATACACGATGGCCGGCACCCGGTAGTGGAGCAGATGCTGAAGTCCGGCCTCTTCGTTCCCAACGACACCTTTATGGGGGAGCGGGAGGACCGGGTGTCCATCATTACCGGGCCCAACATGGCCGGGAAGTCCACCTACATGCGCCAGGTGGCCCTCATTACGATGATGGCCCAGATCGGGTCCTTCGTGCCGGCGAAGACCGCCCGGATCGGCGTGGTGGACCGGATCTTCACCCGCATCGGTGCCAGCGACGATCTGAGCTCGGGGCAGTCCACCTTCATGGTGGAGATGAACGAGGTCAGCGACATCCTCCGCTGCGCCACCGCCCGGAGCCTGCTGATCCTGGACGAGATCGGCCGGGGCACCAGCACCTTTGACGGCATGTCCATTGCCCGGGCGGTGCTGGAGCACTGTGCGCTGCGGCTGAAGGCAAAAACCCTCTTCGCCACCCACTACCACGAGCTGACAGAGCTGGAGGAGCGCCTCACCGGGGTGAAAAACTACAACATCGCCGTGAAGGCCCGGGGGGAGGACATCATCTTTCTCCGGAAGATCCTCCCCGGCGGGGCGGACCGGAGCTACGGCATCGAGGTGGCCAAGCTGGCCGGCCTGCCGGAGAGCGTGGTGCGCAGGGCCCGGACGGTGCTGGAGGAGCTGGAGGGCGGCGCGGCGTGTCCCCCGCCTCCGGCGGAGCGGGCAGAGGGCCAGGTGTCCCTGACGGCTATAGGGGAGGCGGAGGTTCTCGCGCGTCTCCGCCGCTCCCAGCCCGACGCGCTGACGCCGATTGAGGCCTTAGGGCTTCTCTATGAGCTGAAACAAAAGCTTTCGTGACTATTAAATTCGGAATGGACGTTGTTGACCGCCAGACTGGAATTGTATATAGATTTGCAGAGGGGACCAAGGTTAAGGATCCAAAGGCCTTTGCAGGGGATAAGGGAGCGAAGCCTTTAGCACCAGAGGTGATCGAAGGCTTGGCTGCGGAGTTTGGTGGTTCTGCGGATAAGTGGCAGCACGCAAAAGGGATTGGTATTTTGTTGGTATTTTAAATGTGGACGGAGAAGAGATTAGAGCGGAGGCCCATTGGTTCCAAGAAGAAAGTGTTGGAAAAGTTAAGTTTAGAGTAAAGGAGTGGATATACGATTGAAAGCAAAATACATCGGCGAGACATCTCCTTTGGAACTTACGAATGGGAAAATATACCAAGTTTTGTCTGTGGAAAAGGACTGGTACAGAGTTGTTGACGATACAGGAGATGACTATTTGTATCCACCTAATGTTTTTGAGGTTTTGAATGAGCAGCATTGCAGCATTGATGAAAAGACAATCAAAGCGGCAGAGGCTGTCCTTTAAATGTGTCGCCTGCGGCGGCACATTTAAATAGAGCAGGGGAATGACCACTGAGGACAATCCCTAATTTGACAGAAAGGAGGCGCCTATGGCTGCCAGAAAAGTGAGAGGCGTGGGCCTCAGCCATTTTGAGGTCATCGCCGGGGGAATCCTGCTGGTACTGTACCTGCTGGTGCTGCCCTTCATCCGTGCCGGACTGTTTCGGGCGGTGGAGCACCTGTTTGGCACATCCATCAGCCCCCAAACGGAGAATGTGATCTACTACTATGTGCTCTTCGCGGTGACGCTTGTGATCTTCTACGGGTTCATCGGCCGGAGCACCGGGTACTTCTTTGGAAACTTTGTGGAGACGCTGTATGCGGTTGGCGTGGGCTTGGTGCTGTTCTACGGACTCAACGAGGTGCTCTTCCGCCTGAGCCGGGCCCTGTTCGGCCACCAGCTGAACCTAAACGACTATCCCATCAGCGCCCAGATCCACGATGCCCCCAAGGCCACGGTGCTGATTCTGATGATTATCGCGCCGTTTATTGAGGAGGTCCTGTTCCGGGGATACATCTTCGGCGGTTTGAAGGGCCACGGCGCCTTGGCGGCCTACGGGGCCTCCTGCGCGCTGTTCGCGTTTCTGCACGTGTGGCAGTTCCTCGGGGAAGGGTGTTTCTCCCTCAGCGGGGTGATCCTGCTGGTGCAGTATCTGGCGCCGGCGGCAGTGCTGGCCTGTGTGTATGACCGGTCGGGGAATCTCTGGGGACCGCTGCTGGTGCATGTGATCGTGAATGGAATGTATGTGTGGTGGGGCGCGTAGAGGCGCAGGGTATGCGGCGGACACCTGCAGCGGGGCCAAAGGCGGGGCGTTCTTGGGATACCTTCTGCTGTGCGAGAGCCGCCGCCGCGTCTGAAGCTGCGCACCAAACCCTCGCACCAGCCTGCCGAAGCTGCGCCGCGTCCTATGGTTCTTAGGGGGGCGGATAAGAGCTGTGTCCCGCCGCAGGCGGGGCTAAAGCCCGTCTGAGCGGGACACCTACGCAGCCTTTTGCTGACTTTTGGGCTGTGCCAAAAGTCAGCCGCCCCGTGGGGGCGGCCCTCTGTCCCCCCTCGCGCGGGAACCGCGTGAAAAAAAGCACCGTGCCCTGCCGGGCACAAAAAAGGAGACCACCATGGAAAAAATCCTCCAGCTCCCCCCTCATATCGCCGACCTCATCGCCGCAGGCGAGGTGGTGGAGCGCCCCGCCAGTGTGGCGAAGGAGCTCATCGAAAACGCCATCGACGCCGGCGCGGCGTCCATCACCGTGGAGATTCAAAACGGCGGCATGGCCTCCATCCGCGTCTCCGACGACGGCGGCGGCATCCCCGAGGAGGATCTTGCCACCGCCTTCCTCCGCCACGCCACCAGCAAGCTCCGCACCGCGGAGGATCTGTCCGCCATCGGGACGCTGGGGTTTCGGGGAGAGGCACTGGCCGCTATCGCCGCGGTGAGCCGCCTGGATGTGTTCTCCCGGCACCGTGGCCGGGACACGGGGGCGGCGCTGTCCTTGGAGGGGGGGCTTCCCGGTGCCGTCACCGCTGCCGGGTGTCCGGAGGGCACCACCATGGTGGTGCGGGATCTGTTCTTTAACACCCCCGCCCGGCTGAAATTTATGAAGAAGGACAGCGCCGAGGGCGCTGCCGTGGCCGGTGTGGTGCAGCATCTCTCCCTCTCCCACCCCCACATCGCCTTCCACTTTATCAAGGACGGACAGTCCCAGTTCCGCACGCCGGGGGACAGTCAGCTGAAAAACGCCGTCTACGCCGCCTTGGGGCGGGAGTTCGCCTTGGGCCTCCTATCGGTCCGGGGCAGCGGGGATGGCGTGGGAGTGGAGGGCTTCGTCTCCCGGCCCCTCTGCGGCCGGGGAAACCGGGCCATGCAGGTGTTCTTTGTCAACGGTCGGTATGTGAAGTCCCAGCTCCTCACCGCCGCGCTGGAGGAGGCCTATCAGAACCAGATCATGAAGGGGCGCTTCCCCGGCTGTGTGCTTCACATCACCCTGCCCAAGGACCGGGTGGATGTGAACGTGCACCCGGCCAAGACGGTGGTGAAGTTTGTCAATGACCGGGAGGTGTTCTCCGCGGTCTGCCACGTGGTGCGGGACGCGCTGGACGGCGGGGAGGCTCCGGCGGAGCGGGAGGCCCCGGAGGCGGCGCGCCCCACAGCGACACCCAAGCGGGACTTCTATCGGCAGATGGACGTCCGGGCCTTCCGGGAGGAGCATACAGACCGGAGGGGCGCCTTTGTGACAAGGGTGCCGCCGGCTGCCTCGGAGCTGGGGGGGCGGGTGACGGTCAGCGACGTATTCCGCCGGCCTGAACCGGCGGAGCCTGAGGTGGAGACGCGCCCTTTGACAGTGCGGGAGAGCGTCCCTCTTTCCGCGGCGGAGACGCCGCCTGCTGCTATGGCGGCCCCGGTGGAGGCAGCGGAGGCGAGGCCTTCTCCTGCGGAGAGGCCGGCGGCTCTGCCCTTGGAGCCTCCCGGCAAAGAGGAGGCGGCCCAGGATACCCTGCTGGCGGAGGAGCCGGCCCCTTGGCGGTTTGCGGGGGAGGTGCTGCGGACCTACATCGTGGCCGAGGACGGGTCGGATGTGTGGCTTATTGACAAGCACGCCGCCCACGAGCGGATCAACTTTGACCGGCTGCGGGCCCATCAGGAGCCGGTGATGGTGCAGCAGCTGCTGACGCCGGAGATCTTGAGGCTGTCGGCGGAGGACGCGGCGGCGCTGTCGGAGCATCTGCCCCTTCTGAACCAGTTTGGCTTTGAGGCGGAGGATTTTGGCGGCGGGAGCCTCCTTCTGCGCTCCATCCCCGCGGACTTGGATGCCGCCATGGCGGCGGAGACGCTGGAGGAGATTGGCCAGAAGCTGCGCACGGCGGGCGGCGCCGACAAGGAGGGGGCGCGGGACGCCCTGCTCCACACCATGGCCTGCAAGGCGGCTATCAAGGGCGGCTGGAAAAGCGACGAGCGGGAGCTGACGGCGCTGATCGGCAAGGTGCAGAGCGGGGAGGTCCGCTACTGCCCCCATGGCCGGCCGGTGGCGGTGAAGCTGACCCGGTATGAGATTGAGAGGATGTTCAAGCGGGCGTAGGGAGGATCTTTTATGGGAAAGAGCGACTACCGCTTTATCTGCGTACACGATGAGATATCCTTTGGCTTTGGTACCATGCGGATATTGGTGGATCGGGAGACCGGGATAAACTACCTCTGGTGCCGGGATTGGAACGGAGGCGGGCTGACGCCCCTGCTGGGGAGCGACGGGAAGCCGGTGATTACGCCCAAGGACGCGTTGCCGGAGGATTGACACATATTTTGCCGGAGAGGAGGAGGGGAACCGCTGTGACAAAACCGAGAGTGCTGTGCGTGGTGGGACCCACCGCCTGCGGCAAGACAAAAATGGGGGTGCTGCTGGCCCAGCGGTATCACGGCGAGGTGGTCAGTGTGGACTCCATGCAGATCTATCGGGGCATGGAGATCGGCACCGCCGCCCCCACAGCCGAGGAGATGGCCGGGGTGCCCCACCACATGGTGGGGATCGCCGACCCCGCCGAGCAGTGGTCCGTGGCCCGGTTCACCGCCGCCGCGGACCGGTGCGTACAGGACATCCTCCGCCGGGGGAAGCTGCCGGTTTTAGTGGGGGGCACCGGCCTCTATCTGGACGCCATTGTGGCCGGACGGACCTTCGCCGCGGGACACGCCGGCGGGGCGGTGCGGGAACAGCTTCTGCGGCGGCTCGCGGAGGAGGGGATCGAGCCCCTTTGGAAGACGCTGCGGGAGATCGACCCCGCGGCGGCGGCGCGGCTCCACAGCGCCGATGAGAAGCGGATTCTCCGGGCGCTGGAGGTCTACTACGAGACGGGACGGACCATCACCGCCCACAACGAGGAGACGGCGGCCCTGCCCAAGAAGTACAACGCTGTCTATATCGGCCTCCGCTTCCGGGAGCGGGAGGATATGCGCGCCCTCATTGACCGGCGGGTGGAGCATATGGTGGCGGACGGGCTCCTCCAAGAGGTGGAGGCCCTGCTCTCCGCCGGCCTGCCCCCTGCGAGCACGGCGCTGCAGGCCATCGGCTACAAGGAGTTCGCGGCTTGCCGCCGGGGGGAAGTGACACAGGAGGAGGCCATCGAGCTGGTGAAGCTCCGCTCCCGGCAGTATGCCAAGCGGCAGCTCACCTATCTCCGGCGAAACGGGGACATCCACTGGCTCGATTGGGAAAAAGAGCGCGATTTTGATAAGGCTTTACAGGAAGTGACAGAAATTTTGTCCGGTCTTGGGCTAAGATAGACCCGAGGCGGACAGGCCCTTGTCTGCCTACATACACATAAAGGAGTGCAGACAAATGGGTAAGACAGCGAATTTACAGGACATGTTCCTCACCAGAGCCCGGCGCAGCGAGGTGGCCGTCACCGTCTTTTTGATGAACGGCTTCCAGATCCGGGGGACCATCGGAGGGTTTGACGCCTTCACCGTCATCGTCCACAGCGACGGGAAGCAAAACCTCATCTATAAGCACGCGATCTCCACCATCATCCCCATCCGGGCGGTGGACGTCTCCGACTGGGATGGGGAGAAAGGCAGTCCAAGCAGCCCATGCGAGAGAGCAACTTTGTAACAAAAACCATTGCCATTGTCGCCTTTTTGGCGGTGATGGTGTACTTTGCCACCCGTCTGGGCGACTATCTGGTGGACCCTCTGACCACCACCGCCGCCTACTACTACGAGAGCGACGACGCAGTTACCGTCTCCGGCTACGTGATCCGTCAGGAGGAGCTGCTGCCGGACCACAGCGGTCTGGTTTACAGCACCCGGCAGGAGGGGGAGCGGGTGGGAAAGGGCCGCAGCGTGGCCACCGTCTACCACAGCGAGGCCGCCCTCAGCGACGCCAAGCAGCTGGAGATTCTGGAGGAGCGGCTGGAGCAGCTCCAGTACGCCCAATCCGCCGCCTCCGGGGCCCAGGCGATGCTGAAGCTGGACAACAGCATCCGCGGCGGCATCTTCGCTCTGAAGGGTTCCGTGGCCCAAGGGAACCTCACCGCCGCCTCCCAGGAGAGCAGCGCCCTCCAGACCTTGGTGCTCAAGCGGGACTACACCTACCGCGGCACGGACGAGCTGGAGGAGCAGATCACCGCCTTGGAGGCGGAGATCCGCACCCTCCGGATCTCCGCGCAGGCGGGGAGCAGCCCCATCACCGCCCCCCGCTCCGGGTACTACGCCTCGGTGGTGGACGGGTATGAGACAGTGCTCACCCCGGCCATTCTGGAGGACCTGACCCCCTCCAAGCTCCGCGCCGTGGCCCCGGACCCCGGCGCGGCAAGCTCCGTGGGCAAGCTGATTGTCGGCAGCACTTGGTACTACGCCGCCCCGGTGTCCTCGGCGGCAGTGAAGGGGCTGCGGGAGGGGCAGGAGGTGAGCCTCCGCTTCGCCAGCGGTCTGAACCGGGACATCACCATGGTTGTCCACAGCTTGGGCCAGGAAGAGGACGGGGAACAGGTGCTGATTTTGGAGAGCGACAGCTTCCTCTCCATCACCACCCTCCTCCGCCGGCAGAACGCCCAGCTGATCTTCCATGCCTACGGCGGCATCCGGGTACCCAAATCCGCCCTCCGCGTCGTGACGGACACCGTCCCCGGCGCCGAGGGGGAGGAGGATCAGGAGGTCCGCGTCACCGCCGTCTACTGCCGCGTGGGCCGCATGGCCCAGCTCAAGCCGGTGCAGGTGGTCTACGAGGGGGAGGACTACTATCTGGTCTCCCCGGACCCGGAGGCTCTGGGGCCGAACCTCAACGCCCAGCAGCTGGAACTGTTCAGTATTCGCAGCGGAGATGAGATCATCGTCACCGCCAATAATTTATATAATGGAAAGGTGATAGGATAATGAGCAGTATTGCAGAGAACATCGCAGAGATCCGCCGCCGCATGGCCCGGGCCGCCCAGGCCGCAGGCCGGGACGTGTCCCAGATCCAGCTGGTGGGGGCCAGTAAGATGAACGACGCCGCCGCCTGCCGCGCCGCCATCGCCGCCGGTATTGATGCGCTGGGGGAGAACCGGGTGCAGGAGCTGCTGGGAAAGTACGAGGAGGGAGCCTATGAGGGCGCGCCCCTCCACTTCATCGGCCACCTCCAGCGCAACAAGGTCCGTCAGGTGGTGGGCAAGGTGTCTTTGATCCACTCCGTGTCCTCCCTGCCCCTCTTGGAGGAGATCGAAAAGGAGGCGGGGAAGCGGGGGATCGTGCAGGACATCCTCCTGGAGGTGAACGTGGGGAACGAGGAGAGCAAGAGCGGCTTTGCCCCCTCAGAGGTCTTTGCCGCGGCGGAGCGGGCCCGGGAGCTGAACCATGTGGCCCTCCGGGGGCTGATGACCATCCCCCCCGCGGCCAGCGCACCGGGAGAAAATCTGCCATACTTTCAGGAAGTTGCCCGTCTTTATATTGACATAGGGGAGAAATTGTACGATAATAAGTTATCATACCTATCTATGGGCATGAGTGATGATTTTGAGGACGCCATCGCCGCCGGGGCCACCTTGGTCAGAGTGGGGTCGGCAATCTTTGGGCGGAGGAATTATTTCGTGTGAAATCTGCGGATTTTGCGCGGGGAGGGCTGCCGCTTATAGATGCGGCACCCCCCTGCGGGCGCTTGCCGGCTGAGAAGTATTTTTTCCGAAAACGCGGTTTCCGGAAAAATGATGTTAATTTATTTGCGGCGGGCGCGCTGCAGCCCCTGCCGGGCGGGTCGGGCACGGCTCCCGCGGCGTGTGCGGAGGGGGATTTGCCTTGGGTAGGTTTGGAATGGTCTCTGCGGTTCCGCTGCGGCTTGGCGGGGCGTTGAACGGAAAATCTGTATAAGGAGTGCGAAGCCATGAGCTTATTGGATGAAGTGAAAAAAATCTTCAACCCCTACGAGGACGAAGATGACTATGAGGACGAGGGCTTTGACGATCAGGAACCAGCCCCCTTTTTTGACGAGCGCCAGCCCCGGAAGAGCGGCAGCAGCTACGCCATTGACGACCGGCGCAACAAGGTGGTGAACATCGCCGCCACCACCCAGCTGAAGGTGGTGCTGGTGAAGCCAGAGCGCTTCGAGATGGCCAGCGAGATTGCCGACCACCTGAAGGAGAAGCGCACGGTGGTCATCAATCTGGAGTCCACCAACAAGGACATCGCCCGGCGGCTCATCGACTTCCTCTCCGGCGTGGCCTACGCCAGCGAGGGGCGGATCAAGAAGGTGGCCGCCAACACCTATATCATCACCCCCTATCACGTGGAGATGGTGGGCGATCTTTTGGACGAGCTGGAGAGCAACGGCCTGTATTTTTAAGCGTAGGAGGACAGAGAGATGCTGACACCTCAGGAAGTGAGCAGCAAGACCTTTCCCAAGGCGGTGATGGGCGGATACAATATGGTATCCGTAGATGAATTTTTGGACAAGCTCACCGAGGATTACTCCAGCCTCTACAAGGACAACATGGCCTTAAAGGCCAAGATCAAGCTCTTGGCGGAGAAGATGGACGAGTCCAGACAGACGGAGGAGTCCTTCCGCTCCCTGCTCCTCTCCGCCCAGAAGATGGCCACAGAGATTGTCACCACCGCCGAGAGCAAGCGGGACGCCATCGTGCAGGAGGCCGAGGCCCACCGCAATGCCGTTATGGGCGACGCGGAGAAGGACGCCAAGGCCCGCATGGCGGAGCTGAAGCGTCTGGTGGAGGCCGAGGAGCAGCGCCTTTTGGACAAGCGCCAGGAGGTGGACACTGCCATTGCCGCCGAGGAGTACCGCCTTGAGCGGGCGAGGACGGCTGTGGGGAAGTTTATGGAGCTGGCCCGGAGCAGCTGCGAGGAGCAGCTTCAGATTTTGGACAAGCTCACGGAGATGCTGCCACCGCCCCCCCAGCGGCCGGCGGAGCCGGTGCAGGCCGCTTCCGTCAAAGCGCCGGAGCCCCCGCCGGAGCCGGCGGAGGCGGTGCAGGAGACCCGCGTGGTCTCCCTGATCCCCGAGGAGCCGGCGGAGGAGATCGTGGAGGGGCCGGCGGACGAGCCCGCCGGGGACTTGGAACCGCCGGAGGAGGACGAGGAGTACTATGAGGAGGAGCACCGGGGCGGGCTTCTGAAAAACCTGTTCCGCCGGGGCCGGGACTACGAGGACGAGTATGAGGACGAGGAAGAGGAGGAGCGGCCCCACAGCTCCGCTCCCTCCCGCGCCGCGCCCAGCGCCGACGACTTTGACGACGCGGACACAAGGGTTATCGCCTTGGACGACTTGCAGTTTGGGCGCAACTACAACAAGGAGAAGTAAGAAGCAGAACCAATAGCCGGAGTATTCCGATTCGCGGGCCCAAATTGCCGGTGTCAAGGCGAAAAGCCGCGGGAATGCTTTGTGTATTTCAAGATTTTTCCACACAGCCAGCGGAAATTCTGGCCGCTAAGCTGAGTGCTGACCCTATTGGTTCTGCTTCTCAATAGAAGGCGGCTCTATGAGCCGCCTTTTTGCGGAGGGCCTTGGCCCGCCCGGCCGTGAGGCGAAGCCCCGCACCCTCCTGCAGGCGTTTTCTGATACCGCTGCCAAAAGAGGTGATCATATGGAGCGCACAAGACCCATCATTGCCCTGCTGTACGACTACGACAAGACCCTCTGTACGCAGGACATGCAGAACTACGGCTTCATCCCCAGTTTGGGCATGGCGCCGGAGGACTTCTGGCGTCTGGCCAACGCTTTCGGCTGGCGCGAGAAGATGGACGGCATCTTGGCCTACATGTATACCATGATTGTCCAGTGCCGGGAGAAGGGGGTACCCTTCACACGGGATACCCTCCGCCGTCACGGGCGGAATATCGCTTTCTTCCCCGGCGTCACCGACTGGTTTGACCGGATCACCCGCTTCGGGGAGAGCCTGCAGGTGGATGTGGAGCACTATGTGATCTCCTCGGGCCTCCGTGAGATCATCGAGGGCAGCGCCATCGCCGGGTGCTTTAAGGAGATCTACGCCAGCGAGTTCTACTATGACGAGGCGGGCCGTCCCGCCTGGCCCAAGCTGGCGGTAAACTTTACCGCCAAAACCCAGTTTGTTTACCGGATCAACAAGGGCGTGCTGGACGTGTCCGACGACAGGACCCTCAACGACTCCATGCCCGACGACAGCAAGC
>CANPBB010000038.1 GCA_947572235.1 uncultured Clostridia bacterium | reverse complement strand
CGGTCTGGCTATTTCTGAGAAGATGCGCGCCCAGATCACCGGCCTGAACGCCGCTCAGAAGAACGTCAAGGACGGCATCAGCCTCGTCAAGACCGCTGAGGGCGCCATGCAGGAGATCCAGGACATGCTCAACCGCATGGACTACCTGGCCACCCAGTCCGCCAACGGCACCTACCAGGACGAGGTGGACCGTGAGGCCCTCCAGAAGGAGGTCAATCAGCTCTGCGACGAAATCAACCGTATTGCCGACAGCGCCAACTTCAACGGCATCAAGCTGCTGGACGGCTCTTGGGACACCGATGCTGTCGGCAAGGCTCAGGAGGCTGTTGACGCCATTCAGGCTAAGATCGACAACCCCACCTTTGAGACAGTCTACAAGGATTCCACCTCCGCTGAGGTACAGGGCAAGATGCTGGCAAAGAGCACCAGCAACGACCCCAACAGCGCTACCGACGGTGTGGGCTTGGGCACTATCCTCGAAACCGACTACAAGGATGGCGGCAAGCCCGGCTTCTCCGTTGACTTGGACGGTATGTCCCATGTCTTCAGCGATGTGACAGATACTACCAATACCGATGACAACGATGCGTCCTTCACGCTGACGGTTGACGGTCAGGCCATTTCTGTTAGCCAGAAGGACATCGCTGACGCCTACCAAGCCGTGAACGGCACGGCCGCCAAAAACGGCGACACCGCCAGCGAGGAGGTTTTGGCCAAGGCCTTGGCAACCAAGCTGAACGGCGCTTTCACCGACGATGCCGGCAACACTTATGATGTTGCGCTGGACGGCAAAAAGCTGACCTTTACTGCCAAGGACAATCTGGACACCGCTCCCACCCGCCACTACGATGTGTCCTTCAACGGCGTAGCAGCGGGCACCGCCGCCGCCACCGCCGACATTTTTACCACCGGTGCACTGACCCAAACCGGCACCGCCGGCAACGAGGATGCTGTTGCCACCATCAAGTATATTGATAAGGATGGCAAGGAGCAGACTAAGGACGTGGCCTTCAAGAGCGGAGCTGCCGCTGCCGCTTCTGCCACCGCCCTGATTGCCGCCATCAATGCAGACGACGACCTGAAGGGTCTGTTTACTGCCGCCGGCGACAACACCGGTATCACCCTGACCTCCAAGGTGGCGGGCGAGACCGTAAAGGTGAGCGAGTTCACAATTAAGACCGCCGGTACGGATGCTGTCGCCGTTGCGGCCGGCAAGACCACCACAGAGGGTAAGGACGCCTATGCAACGGGCACCGACGGCTACCTCAATGCCGGTACTGAGGTGACGGTCCAAGCTGGTCCTCCCGCCGTGGATCAGCTGGCCAGCACTACGCTGACCTTCACCGCCAACGACCTGAAGGACGGTACCAAGATCACCTTGGGCGACAAGACGTACACCATCGCCATCGGCGAGAACAGCGCCTATAAGGATGTGGAGGGTGCTGTGTATGTGGACGGCCTGAAGGCCGACGACACCGACTTCCTCGATAAGATCTGCACCAAGCTGGCCGAGGTTGCCAAGGACAACGGAACCTTCACCGTCTCCCACCAGGGTACCGACGGCAAGATCGGTCTGAAGCAGCTCCAGGAGGTCAAGGACAGCACCGACATGTCCACCATGGATAAGTTTGCCAGCTATATCGGCATCTCTCAGGTGGACACTACAGCCACCGAGGCTAACAAGAAGGCCGCTGTGGACGCCGCCAAGGCGGAGCTGGCCGACGCGCAGAAGAAGCTGGATGCGGCTACCGAGAAGGACGGCAAGGAGCTGGTCCTCCAGATCGGCGACACCAGCGACAGCTTCAACCAGCTGGGTGTCAAGATCGGCAGCATGCGTACCGAGGCCCTGGGCGTTGCCGGCCTGAGCATCAGCACCGCCGAGGATGCCGCCGCCGCCATTGACACCATTAAGAACGCCATTAACAACGTGTCCAGCGTCCGTGGCGACCTGGGTGCCTACCAGAACCGTTTGGAGCACACCGCCAACAACCTGAGCGTCATGGCCGAGAACATCCAGGACGCCGAGAGCTCCATCCGCGACACCGACATCGCCGAGGAAATGATGTCCTACACCAAGAACAACATCTTGGTGCAGTCCGCCCAGGCCATGCTGGCCCAAGCCAACCAGGTTCCTCAGGGCGTTCTCCAGCTGCTGGGCTGATTCCCGGGCTGAGGGCGGCGCAGCGGCTGCAGGGCCTGAGACAGCATGGCGGGGTCCCCGCCGAAGCCCAGCGAAGCGGGTTCGATGGAGAGAGGAGGGGCAAAGAAGCGGCATGAAGTCTTTCGCGTCAGCGGGAGACGGAGTGAAGCGGATTTCGCCCCGACGAGGCCCAGGCCAACCAGGTTCCTCAGGGCGTTCTCCAGCTGCTGGGCTGATCCGCAAACAAATAGACTGTTATCAATCTATATCCAGCAAAGGGAGCCGGGCCAATTGGTCCGGCTCCCTTTTGCGCCGCCCTCCCCTCAAAATCCGCAGATTTCGAGCAAAGCAGCACCTCCACATCTCCGGGAGCATAGTATGGGGTGGACGTTCACACGTCCCACACTTGGGGCGCTGGCGACCTCCGCCAAACTGCCCCGCATAACCGGAAGATCCATGGAGGTATCTCTCTTATGGCCTATTACCATCATCATCACGCCGCTGGCTGCGGCTGCTCTACACAGAGTACCTGCTCCTGCGGCAGCAATAGCTGCGGCTCCGTGGGCGGCTGCTCCACCGGCTGCTCCTGCGGCTCCGTGGGCGGCTGCTCCACCGGCTGCCCCTGCGGCTCCGTGGGCGGCTGTTCCACCGGCGGCTCCTGCGGTTCCGTGGGCGGCTGCTCCTGCCATCGCCACTGCTCCGCTCCGGGCTACACCGCCTGCTGCCGCCGGATTGGCGGCGCCTCTGACGAGGGGTGCTCCTGCTCCTCCCGCCGCTGGAGCTGCGGCTGCGGCGGCTGGAACCGCCCCGGCTGCGGCTGTTACAACCACTGCTGGCCCGACTGGGACTGGGATGACGACGATGACGACGACGGCGAGTACGGCGATGTCTACTACGGCTACCTGCTCAACACCATTCTCTCCCCCGGCGGGGAGATGGTGTTTACCGAGGGCTACAACAGCCCCGACAGCGGCATCTATCCCAGCGCTATGGGCGGCATCACCCTCAGCCCCGGCACCTACCGCGTCTCCTACTCCGGCAACGCCCAGCCGGTGAACGTCACAGAGGGCATGGTCTACAGCGGCGCAGCCGTGACCTTGGACGGCTACACCTTCCCGCCCTCCACCGACGTGGTGGCCCACACCTTCGACACCACCGCCAGCTTGGGCCGGACCTTCGTGGTCACGGTCTCCTCCCCCACGGTGCTCCGCGTCATCAACGCCACCCAGCAGGAGATCAGCACGGCCTATGTCAGCTTCAATTTGGTTATTGAAAGAATCGGGTAACTATCCGCAAAAAGAGCGGCATGGCAAAAGCCATGCCGCTCTCTATTTACAGCAGTACCTGCGCAATCCAGCTGAATATCCAGTCCTGCAGGATGGGGGAAATCGAATATTCCTCCCGGAACCCCGGCAGGGACGCAATCTCCCCCAGCCATTTTTGAAGCATCGGAGGCAGGTCCGCCGTCCTCCCCCGGCGGAGAGCGGCCTTCTGCCACTGGGCCAGCGCCTCCCGCTCCAAGGCATCGAGGGCGTCGATCTGCGGCAGGACGCAGGCGGCCAAGGCGTGCCAGCGGCGCAGCTCCGAGGACAGCGGCTGCGCCGCCGTCCGCTGGAGAGCCGGGAGAGCGTACCTTTGGAGTTTGTCCGCGAGCACATCCAAGGCCAGCGGCAGCTGCTTCCGGGGGCCGCTCTGGTAACAGACGTGGAAGTCCGGGCCGAGGTCGGCGAGGAGGGAGACCGGCTCCGCCGGGTCCACGCCGCCCCGGCAGGAGCAGGCGCTGCACCGATAGGGGCGGCGGCACCAGTCATACCAGCCGGGGACACAGCTCACGCCGGTGAGGGTCCAGTCCAAGGTCAAAACGCCCCGACCGCTGTCAAAGAGCCGCGCTATGGCGAGACAGTCAAACCAAAAATCCTCCCGGCGGCGGATGAAACCGTAGAGCCCCGACCGCTCCCCGGCGAAGGGGAAGTCAGGGAACCGCTCCGCCATCATCTGGACCAAAGGGCCCTTTACGGGGACACTGCGCACAGCCCTACTGTACCTTGGCGCCGCCGGTGACACTGGCGCGCCAGTTGTCATAATCCTTGCCCTCCCGCAGGACCTCCGGGGCGACGACGATCTCCGGCTGGTCCCGGTGGAGCAGTCCCAGCAGGGCCGCGCCGCTCTCCGGGGAGACCTCGGCGGTGATCGCCATATTCTGCCGGTTCACCACAGCCACGCTGAGGGCCCAGATCCGCTTGCGGTTCACATAGTAGCTCCACTGGTACAGGCAGGCCCCCACGATGTCGCCGCGGCGCATGATATGGTTCCCAAAATCCCCCAGCCACAGGTAGTCCCGTGTGAGGATGCCGTCGGCCTGATTGGCCATAGCGGCGGAGACGGCGTTTTTCAGCTTGAGAATATAGCTGTCAGACTGGAGGGCCTGCTGGTCAAAAGTGCGGATGTCCTCCACGGTGAGACCGCTGGCCTTGGCGCTGGCGGCCATAATGGCGTCCACGCCCTTTTTCATGTTCTTCACACAGAACACCAGCCCAAGAACGCACAGCGCCAGCAGCACCACAAAGATCCCCACAAACACATAGCCCACTGTCACCTCATCGCTGTTCCCCGAGAGCTGATGGTATTGGATCAGATCCATAAAGAAGAACAGCCCCGCCACCAGCGCGGCGGCAAGAATCGCCAGCAGCACCAGCAAAATGATGCTGTTGTTCCTGTTTTTCCCCGTGTTCCTCTCGAACACCGAGCCCTTGGGGTACTTCTTCTCCCGGTAGGCGTCATTCATCCGCTGGAATTCCATTGTGTCCATCTCCTCTTATTTTCTGAAGTGTAGTTGTACCCACAATAAATAGATATTTATCTATTTATTGCGTCTAACCAATCAGCGCCCACAGCTCCTCCGGGGTGCGGAGGAGGAAGTCATGGGGGACGGCGGAGGGGTCCACGGCGCCATTCCACCCGGCCAGGGCAAAGGGGACGCCCGCGCCGGCGGCGCTGAGGCTGTCCGTGGCGGCGTCGCCCACCAGCAGTACCTCCCCGGCACCGAGGCTCTCCTCCCGCAGGAAGCGCAGGAGCCCGTCGGGGGCAGGCTTGGGCCTTCCGGAGTAGTGCACGCCCATCAGGCGGCGGAAGTACCGCTTCAGCGGCCGGAAGGAGGGATCGTTGTCAAACTCATCCTCGGACCGGGCGGAGAACACGCTCATGGGCCGTCCCGCCGCCTGTAACCCCTCCAGCAGCGCCGTCACGCCGGGGAAGGGGGCGGAGCCGATACCCTCCCGATAGCTGTACCGGTCAAAGAGGAGCAGGCCCTGCTCAATGTCCTCCTCGGCCACGCCCACGTGGCGCAGGGCCGCCCGTGAGTGCAGGGAAAAGGCCTCCGCCGCTTGGGACAGGGGCACCTCCCGCCCGGTAAGCTCCCGGGCCGTCCGGGCCAGAGCGGCATTGATGGTCATACAGGAGTCCAGCAGCGTGCCGTCTACATCAAATATAATATGGCGGACCATAGATCACGTCCCCTCCTTCCTTCGGCTGACCGCGCACAGCAACAAAGAACGGGAGGCACCAGCTGATACCGCCCGTTCTTTTTCACTTGCCTCTTACTCGTAGAGAGCCGCGTCGTCGTAGTCGTCGCTCTCCTGCCTGCAGATCATGCAGGCGGTGAGTTTATCCCAGAAGGCGATGACTAAGCACACAAGGGCCGCCAAGGACAGGGCGGCGCCTACGATCTTCAGCACAAAACGGGCAGTTTTCATACAATGCTCCTCCTTACTCTTTCACGCGATAGTTCCATTTTACACTATACCGGCGAAAAAAACAATTCCTTTTTTCCTCCCGGCGAAAAAAAACGCCGCAGCCCCGCGCAGGGCATCCCAACAGGCCAGCCATCCCACTGATCGTCAGTAGGAAATGAAGAGGTCCATCTCCACCCGGGTATCCTCCACGGTGACAGCCGCTTGGTCGATGATCTGACCCACCAAGGCCAGCTCGCTCTCGCTGGTGTACTGGTCGCCGCCGGCCAGCTCCCAGAACTCCTCCACCAGCGCCGGGGTGCGGACGGCGGGCTGGAGCAGCTCCGCCATACGCTGGATGCGGTGCTGATTCTCCGGGGAGAAATCCCCCGCGGCCAGCAGGCGCAGCCCCTCTTCCTCCCGGATGATCCGCAGCCGCACCTCACCGCCGCCGGTGCGCAGCAGGGCGGTGTAGATCTCGTCAATCACGTGGCTCATCTTCCGTCGGGCCAAGTGCAGGTGTTTGTTTTTCATGGTATCATACCTCCGGATCGGCTTTAACCGCCTCAATAATGGGGATCAGCAGAATGCAGGTGAACCCCGCGGCGAAGCCGTTATTGTATAGATTCATGCCCTCGTGGAGAATGGCGGTGTTTTGGACGATGGCCATGTGCAGAAATCCCGCCGCCACCCCCCAGGGCCAGCCGAACTGTCCCGAGATGGGAGCCAGCCCCGTACACAGCAGGGTGGCCAGAAGCACCCCCGGCGCGGTGATGGGCACGTTGCCCATGATCAGCGCCGACAGCACCGCCCCTGTCATCACCGGCACCACGTTCCGCGGGTGTTTGCCGAAGGCGCCGAAGCCGGTCATGGCGAAGATGCAGCAGACCAGAGGCCCGTTGAGAGGCGCCTCCACCGCCAGCAGGTAGAGAAAGCCGATGGCCCCGGTGATCCCCATGTTCATCAGCGTGACCCCCGGCCCGTCCAGGAGCACGAAGTCCGCCACGGCCCGGCCGGAGTGGTGGAGTATCCGGCGGTAGCTGTCCCAGCTGCGGCACCCCATAGCCGCCCCGGCAGCCGCAAGCCCCAGGAGGATCACCGCTGTAAAGATACTCAGAAGCAGGTGGCAATCCGTGCTCCAGCTGCCCTTGGTGGTAAAGGTCACGCCGAACCCCTTGAGGACACTGGCGGCCCCCAGCCCCACAAAGCCGGCGGCAAAACCCACGTTGTAGAGGTTGTATCCCTGGTGGATGCGGACGGTGTAGGCGGACACCGAGGGCAGGATAAAGCCGATGATTATCCCGCAGACCGCCATGGAGAGCCAGCGAAAGCCGGGCTTGGCGTAGAGCATCAGAAAGCTGATCAGCGGAGCCAGACAGGTGCCGAACAGGGTGAGGTAGAGATACTTGGAGAAGTGCTCCCGCTTATAGAGGGCGTAGAGACACCCCCCCACCAAGATCGGCGTACTGTTGATGAGATTCTTCCCCAGAAGGGCAAACCCCGCCATCATGAAGCAGCAGGCCATGGCCATCCCGGTAAAGGGCAGCCCCAGAAACCGCACCAGCAGGGCACTAAAGACCATAAGCACCGCCGCATTCAGCAGCGCCGCGCCGCAGCCTCCGGTACAAACCGGGTCTGTAATCAGCCCCGCCTCCCCAAACTGGATGTCCCAGAACCCGGAAAAAAGGCTCCACTCCGGCTGCGCCGCCACGGCAAAAACCACCATCACCGCCGCCGCCGCCAACAGCACGCCGAAGAGGGTATTGTCGATTGTCCGCGCCTTTCCCATCAGCTTCCCGCCCATAGCAGCACCCCGTTTCTTGAAGTAGGAGTTAGGAGTGAATGAGTCGCCTTTGGCGACGGGCCTGCATTTTTGGAGTGGAAAGTGGAGAGTAAAGATAACAAAGCACCCATGTTTTGGAAGAGAGCAGGGGGCCTCCCTCTGTCGGCACAATCCAAATCGTCCGGCAGAAACCGGACTCATTCACTCCTAACTAACTTTCCTACAGTGTAGCGAAAAAAACGCCGTTTGACAAGTATATCACAAAACTTTGTTAAGCGCACGTGAAAAAAACAGAGGAGCGCCGCTGTGCGCTCCTCTGTTTCCTCTGCTCTCAGTCTACGGAAAAGCTCAGGCCCTCGCCTGTGCTGTCCACGATGACGCGCTGGCCGTCGGAGACCTCGCCGCGGATCAGCATGGCCGCCAGCTCTGTCTCCACATGCTTCTGGAGGTACCGCTTCACCGGGCGGGCCCCATAGGCGCTGTCGTATCCGGCGCGGGCAACGAAGGCCCGGGCGGCGTCGGTGAGGATCACCGTGATCTGCCGCTCGCTGAGCCGGGCGCGGAGGCCGGACATGGCGATGCCGATGATCTGACCGATCTGCCCCTCGGTGAGGGGGCTGAACACCACGATGTCATCCACCCGGTTCAAAAACTCCGGACGGAAGTAGTTCTTCAGCTCCCCGGTGACCCGCTCCCGCACCGACGGCTCCACCGTGCCGTCACTGCGGATGCTCTCGGTGAGATAGGCGCTGCCAATGTTGCTGGTCATAATGACAATGGTGTTCTTAAAGTCCACCGTCCGCCCTTGATTGTCCGTCAGGCGGCCGTCGTCGAGGAGCTGGAGGAGGATGTTGAACACATCCGGGTGGGCCTTCTCGATCTCATCAAACAAAATCACGCTGTAGGGCTTCCGCCGCACCGCCTCGGTGAGCTGGCCCCCCTCGTCGTAGCCCACATAGCCCGGAGGCGCCCCCACCAGACGGCTCACTGTGTGCTTCTCCATATACTCGGACATGTCGATGCGGACCATGCTCCGCTCGTCGTCGAAGAGGGCCTCCGCCAGCGCCTTGGCCAGCTCCGTCTTGCCCACGCCGGTGGGCCCGAGGAAGATAAACGACCCGATAGGCCGGTGCTCGTCCTTCAGGCCCGCCCGGGCCCGGAGGATGGCCTCGCTCACCGCCGTCACCGCCTCGTCCTGCCCGATGACCCGCTTATGAAGGATCTCCGGCAGACGCAGCAGCTTCTCCCGCTCGCCCTCCATCAGCTTGCTCACCGGCACGCCGGTCCACTTGCTGACCACCTCGGCGATCTCCTCCTCAGTGACCTCCTCCTTCAAAAGCCGGTCCTCCCCGGATTTCTCAATCCGGCTCCGCTCCTGTTCCAGCTGCTTCTCCAGCTCCGGCAGCACGCCGAACTTCAGCTCTGCCATCCGCTCCAAATCGTACTCGCGCTCCGCCTCCTCCATCCGATGGCGGGCGTCCTCAATCTCCTGCTTGATGCGCTTGAGGCCCACAATGCCCTGCTTCTCCGTCTCCCACTGGGCCCGCATGGCATCGTTCCGACTGCGGAGCTCCGCCAGCTCACTCTCGATGTGCTGGAGCCGGTTCTTGGCCCCGGCGTCCTCCTCCTTCATCAGCGCCTGTTTCTCAATCTCCAGCTGCATGATCTTCCGTCCGGCCTCGTCCAATTCTGCCGGCAGGCTGTCGATCTCCATACGAATTTTGCTGGCCGCCTCATCCATCAGGTCGATGGCCTTGTCCGGCAGAAACCGGTCGGAGATATACCGGTCGCTCAGGGTGGCGCAGGCAATCAGGGCGCTGTCGGTGATCCGCACCCCGTGGTGGATCTCAAACCGCTCCTTCAGCCCCCGGAGGATGGAGATGGTGTCCTCTACCGTGGGCTGATCAATCAGCACCTTCTGAAACCGCCGCTCCAAAGCCGCGTCCTTCTCGATATACTTCCGATACTCGTCCAGCGTGGTGGCCCCAATGCAGTGGAGCTCCCCCCGGGCCAGCTTAGGTTTCAGGAGATTCCCCGCGTCCATGCTCCCCTCGGTGCGTCCAGCCCCCACGATGTTGTGGAGTTCGTCAATAAAGAGGAGAATCCGTCCCTCGCTCCTCTCCACCTCATTCAAAACGGCCTTCAGCCGCTCCTCAAACTCCCCCCGATACTTGGCTCCGGCAATCAGCGCCCCCATATCCAAGGCAAATATCGTCTTGTCCTTCAGCCCCTCGGGCACGTCTCCATTCAAGATCCGCTGGGCCAGGCCCTCCACCACGGCGGTCTTGCCCACACCGGGCTCCCCGATCAAAACCGGATTGTTCTTGGTCTTGCGGCTCAAAATCTGAATGGTGTGGCGAATCTCGCTGTCCCGTCCGATCACCGGGTCCAGCTTCCCCTGCCGGGCCATCTCCACCAGATCCCGCCCATACTTGGCCAGGGCCTCATACCCCTCCTCCGGGTTCTGGCTGGTGACCCGCTGACTGCCCCGGACCTTGGTGAGCGCCTGCAAAAACTTCTCCCGGTCCACCCCGTACCGCCCCAAAATCCGGGCGCTGGGCGTCCCATTCTCATCAATCAGCGCCAAATACAGGTGCTCCACCGACACATACTCGTCCTTAAACTGCTTGGCGCACGCCTCCGCCGCGTCCAGCAGCCGCAGCAGCCGCTGACTGGCATAGAGCTGCCCCCCGCCTCCGGAGACCTTGGGCAGCCGATCAATCTCCCGCCGCACCTCGTTCTCCAGCACGGCCACATCCAGCCCCATATAGGTGAGGAGCTTGGGCACCAGCCCCTCCTCCTGGCGCAGCAGCGCCAGATGGAGGTGCTCCCCATCCACCTGCTGCTGTCCAGCCTCCGCGGCAATGCTTTGACTCTCCGCCACCGCCGCCTGTGCATTCTGTGTATACTTTTCCATATTCATTTTCCTTGCCTCCTTCGGCACAGCTTTCTGATTTCGCCCCCATTGTACACCCGTTCCAATCAAATGTAAACAGAAAAATTAGCACTCCCATGTCTTGAGTGCTAATTTTCTGTGAACAGACTGTAAACTTCAAAAATTCCTAATTATCTCCACTCTAAAAATCCAGATCCGCCGCCGAAGGCGACACCACAGCTCCTACCCCCCAATTCCCAACTAATCTAAAACCTATACCCCGGCGACCTCTCCAAAAACTCCTTCGTCAGGTTCCAGTCCTCCATAAAAACATACTCCTCCCAATCTGCGGGCACCGGCTGTTGGGATACGGGGAGGCCCTTCTCCCGGTCCTGGAAGCTCTCGTAGTTGTACAGGTCCCCGTACCACACCGTCACCCGGTTATACTCGTCGGTGATTACCAGCGCGTAGCAAACCGCATCGCCGGGCTCAAGCAGCACAGACCGCTCCCGCATCCGGAAGAACAGCCAGTCCTCAGCGGCCCCCGTGTACTCCTCCGGCACTTCAGTAGGCTCACACCACTCCACCAAGTGCCGGTTCTTAAACAGTCCCGCCTGTACCGCCTTGATCTTAGCCTCCGGCCCGAAGGCGGCGGCGCCGCGAATGGCCATCACCAGCTGCTCCGGCACAGTGAGCACCCCATCGGAGAGCGACGCCTCCATCAGACCGGAACCGTCGCTGCGCAGCTGGACCTCCGGCACAGTATCGCTGTAAAGATCGCAGAATTGGGCCAGAAGCTGCCGCTCCTCGGTGCCGTCGCTCCGTTGGAGTACCGCGTAGACGCTGATATCGTCGGTGAGGACGCAGATGAGGGGCGCCTCAAACATACCGCTCGGGGAGGGGGAGCCCACCGCCTTCACCGTGTCCCTGCCGTTGTCCGCCAAGAACGTCACCGACATCCCCGTCTCGTAAAACTTGGGCAGAGCGTAGACCCGGAAGGTCACTGTGCCGCCCCGATAGTCCACGGCGCTCTTGACCGCATCACAGCGGGTAAAGAGGTCGGTCTGGTCCTCAAAGGCCTCCTCCACCCGTCTGGTGATGCCGTTGATCTGTCCGCTGACGGAGTAGTTCACCTCGCTGATGGCCTGCCGGAGGTACTGGTTGTCCTCCTTCATCTCCTTAATCTGGCCAGAGAGGCTAAAAAACCCCGCCGCAAAGCACAGCACCACCAGCGCGGCGGCCAGCCCCAGCCCCCGCCGCTGCCGCGCGGACAGGGGCCTCGGCTGGGCGGCAAGATAGCGCCCCACGATCTCCTCCACCATCCGCAGCTGCTCCTCACTGAGCTCCTCCGGCGGCGGGACGCTCTCCGTCTCCTCCCCGGCTGTCTCCTCCTCGCCTGTCTCCGACCGGGCATTCTCCCGCCGCTCCTCGCCCAAGAGCCAGCCCACAGACACATTGAAGAGGCGGCTCAGGGTGATGAGCTTGTCGATCTCCGGCAGGGTCATATCCCCCTCCCACTTGCTGATGGACTGCCGGGTGACGCCGAGACTCTCCCCCAGCGCTTCTTGGGAGAGCCCCTGCTCCCGCCGTTTCAGGGCGATCCGTTCTCCGATTGTCATAGGCTGTCATCCTCCTTTTCTACCGCCGAGCATAACAGAGGGGTGCGAAGAGCGCCACCACCTATGGCGTTCTTTTTGTCAACCAGAGGTTGACAAGCTCGAATTTCCCTTGAAAACAGGGGCCTTGTGGCCGGGGACGGCCTCCATATCCTCGTCAGTCAGCTTATCGGACCGGAGCCAGAGCGGAGCATACTGACGCTCCGCCGTCATAGCCCCCGCTCCGTGGGAATCCCCGCAGTGGTATGGTAGTCGCAGATCTTCTCCAACCCATCCGCCGCACTGCCCACAGCCTTCCCCAGCGCCTCCTGAGAAAGTCCCCGCTCCCGCCGCTTCTCCGCGATCCTCTGTCCGAAGGTCATAGCAGATCACTTCCTTCTGGCGCAAGCATAGCAGGAAAAAAGCCAAGAGCACCACCAACCGAGGGCTTCTTTTTGTCTACCTACAGTTGCAGCGGCAAAAATTTGCTTAACTCCAGTATAAAACAGGAGGCCCGCCAGCGCAAGCCCCCTGTTTTTTCCTATTTTGCCGCCCCCCTCACGGGTCCAGCACCGTATCGCCCAGCATCACCGTGATGCCGCGCTCCTCCATCCACTGGCGGCTCGCGATGATCACCGTCGTATCCTCCGGCGTCACGCCCTCCGGCTCCGCCAAGGACAGCACACTGCCAGCCGCCGCCTCTGTGCAGATAACCGCCTCCGCCATACCGCCAGCGGGGAGGGCAAATGTTCCGTCCTCCAGCTCCGCGGCGTCCCCCGACCAGTTCAGGAAGGCCGCTCCCTCATAGCGCGCCGTCACCAGCCCGCCACTTTCCCCGGCGGTGAGGATATACCGGTCCGTCACCCACGTAGGGGCGCTCTCATAAAACATCAGCGTCACCTCCCGCGTCACCGTCACGCCCTCCGCCTCCAGCGCCAGCGTGGGCACCGCCCCATCGGTGCAGTCCCAGGAGAGAACCAACTCACAGCCGCTCCCCTCCCCGGAGGGCGCCCCCCCCTCATCCGGCCCGGTGGGCGGCGGGGCGGTGTCACCGGGTTCGTCCCCCTCCGGCGGCGGGGCGGCATTCCCATTCCAGCCGCCCCCGGCATTGGCGCTCCCGCCGGTCCAGCCGTCTCCGCCATTTCCCATGCTGCCCATGCGCACCTGGCTCAGGGCGAAGGCCCCGCCCACAATCAGCACAAGGCAGGCCGCCAGCGCCGCATATTGCCGCCAAGCCGGCGGCACCGTCCAGCGCCGGCGGGCGAACCTGTGGTCCCCGGCGGCGTCCACATAGTCGTCGCGCACTTGGGTAATCGCGTCAAAAATCCGCTCCGCGCCGATCACACCGCCACCCCCTCACTCTCCAAATACCGTCTTAACCCCTCCCGCAGACGGCCAAGGCGCTTGGTCAGGGCGTTGGGGCGCACCCCAAGCTCCCCCGCCAGCTCCCCCACGCCGTCGCCGTACCAGTACCGCCGCAGGAACAGCGCCCGTGCCTCCTCATCCAAGGTGCCCAGCCACGCCTCAATCAGCGCCGTCAGCTCCCCGGCCTCCGCCTGACGGCTCGCCGTCTCCGGCGCGCTGACGCACTCCCCCAGCTCCGAGAGGAGCACCTCCGCCCCGGCGTACCGCTTCTGGGCGTGGAGGGCCCGGTAACGGCTGATGGAAAAGTTGCGCACGATCCGCCCCAAATAGGCCTTCAGGCTCTCCGGACGCTGGGGCGGCATGGTGTCCCAAGCCTTCAGATAGGTGTCGCTGACGCACTCCTCGCTGTCGGAGAAGCAGCGCAGGATGTTCATGGCGATGCGGCGGCAGAGGGAGCCGTACTTGCTGTCCGTCTCCGCGATGGCCCGCTCGTCCCGCTGCCAGTACAGCGCGATAATCCCGGTGTCCTCCATGGCCGCGTCCCCCCTTTCTGTTGTTCTCACCTGCCAAGACGCGATAGAAAAACAGATGTGCCGTCTGTCCGCCCCTATTTTTTTACATTCAGCAGCTTTTTCAGCTCCTGCCCCCTCTCCTCCAGATCCTCCACCCAGTCCCCGGCACTGACCTTCAGCAGCACACCCACCGCCTCCAGCAGCGTCTGGCGGGTCTCCTTATCAAAGTCCTTGTACCGGCGGATCATGGCCGTCACCGCCCCCATCCGGTCGCTGCTCAGGTCGGTGAGCGTCCGGGCGTTGGTGCTGCCCAGCACCTCAAAGAGGGCGTCCACAAACCGCTCCCGCCTTGCATCGTCCATGGCGCCGATAAAGTCCCGGATGGTCCGGTCACTGGTCCGCCCCGCCGGCGAGATGTCCCGGAGGCGGACGAAGCGGCTGCCCAGCACCTCCCAGCTGAACCCGTCATGCTGGTAGATACCCTTCTCACAGCTGGCCACCACGTCGTAGTTGTCGTCATGCTCCAGCAGCATCCCCACGATGGAGGACCGGGGCACAATGGTGTGGATGCGCTCCCGCAGGGCCTGATACGCCTCGGTCTCCACCAAGGACTCCTTGAACCCGGGCCCGTCGTTGTTATACACCGCCCTGATCCGCCGCCGGAGCCGCCCTCCGCAGTGGACGGCGCTGTACACCGCCAAATTCCCCCCCTTGGAGTGTCCGCCGATGGTCAGCTTCTTCCCCGGATGGGCCGCCGCCGCGGCCTTCACGTACTCCACCGCCATAGGCTGACTGGGCACCGTGGAGAGGAAGGCCATGTTGAAATCCTCTTTCCAGCCCACCAGCGTATCATCCGTACCCCGGAAGGCCAGATAGACGCCGCCATTCCCGATGTCAACCGTCAGCGCCGCAAACTGGGCCTCCCGGCGGCTGTCGATGTGGGAGCAGAAGCCCCCCAGCCCCATGGAGGCAAACCGGGGGCTCTCCGCCATCCGCGCCGCCATGGTGAGAATCTGATCGGGCACCAGCACCCCCATGCGCAGCTCCTGCCCTTGGTGGCGGCGGAAGTAGGCCTCCACCGCCTCTCCCAAGGGCACCAGCTTCCCCGTCTCCACCGCCGGCACAATCCCCTCCAAGTCCAAAAAGCAGAACTCCGAGAGAATCAGATTGTCCACCTCGTTAAAGGGGTCTTGTCCAATGGCCAAATCCCCCCGCCAGTCAATATAGTCAATCATATTCGGCACAGGCCTTACCTCCTCTTTGAAATCGTTATGCCCGCTTTCTTTCCATCATATCCTTCCGGATGGTCTGTTGTCAATCAGGCATAATCCAGACCCACACCTCATATCCCTTAACGATGGCAAAAACGCAGCCAAGGCAATCTGTGGCGCGGCAGGCGGCGCCGCCTCCCCCATCCCCCGGCGATACATCCACACTCCATACTGATGAGGTGACACAAATGGACGAATGCAGAAATTTAGTGCTGCTGCGGGGCAGGGCCTCCGGCGAGCCAGTCTTTTCCCACACCAACCACGGCGAGCGGTTTTACCGCTTCCCCCTGTCTGTCGAGCGGCTGAGCCAGCAGGAGGACTGCCTCAGCGTACTGGCCACCGAGAGCCAGTTCGCGCCGCTGCTGCCCCTGCTGGGCAGGAAGTTCCTGATAGAGGGTCAGCTTCGCTCCTTCAACAACAAGAGCGGCGAGGGCAGCCGGCTGGTCATCAGCGTTCTGGCCCGGACTCTCCAGCCCACGGCGGAGGAGGACTGCAACTGTGTCGCCCTCAGCGGCGTGATCTGCAAGCCGCCCATCCTCCGCCGCACCCCTCTGGGCCGGTGCATCTGCGATGTGATGCTGGCGGTAAACCGGCGCTACGGCCGGGCGGACTACCTCCCCTGCATCGCCTGGGGCCAAGTGGCCATCCTGGTGGGACAGATGCTGGTAGGGGACCCCCTCTCCATCGAGGGCCGCATCCAGAGCCGCCGCTACACCAAGGTCCTCCCCGACCACACCGAGCTGCGCACCGCCTTCGAGGTGAGCATCATGCAGCTGCGGGAGCCGGGGGCGTGCTCCCCGGAATAAAGGACGCCAAGGGGCCGCCGCCCCCGCCGGAGGTAAAGGGCCCGGCCGCTTTCGCGGCCGGGCCCTTTGCCTCAATACTTCTCCAAGCTGTCCAGCGACATCACAAACACGGTGGCGCCGCCGGCGCGGACATCCACAGGCACCGGGATGCCTCCGGGCATGGTGGGGGTGTAGGTCCGCTGGACACGCCGGCCGGTGTACTGCTTCAGGATATCCAGCACCACCTCTAACCGCTCGTTCTCCACGCCGATCATGATGGTGACATTCCTCTTCTTGAGAAAGCCGCCGGTGGAGCTGAGCTGGGTCACATAGAAGGAGTGCTCTGTGAGAGCACTGACCACCATGTCGTAGTCGGCCTCCTGAATAATGGCCAAAATCAATTTTTTCCCATTCCCTGTCTGCTCCATACTTCTACCTCCTCCGATGGCTCCCATAATTGTGGTATGTAGTTACTTCTCCTCCACGGACAAAATGCCCATGGGGCAGGCCTTGGCACAGATGCCGCAGGCGATGCACTTGCTGGCCTTGTCCGCGCCGGGGGCCAGCACCATCACGTGCATGGGGCAGGCCTCCACACACTTGCCGCAGCCCACGCACTTCTTCTTGTCGATCATGTACACGCCCTTGGCGTTCTGGCTGATGGCCTCCTCCGGGCAGGTCCGTGCGCACTTGCCGCACATGATGCAGGTGTTCACCTTGGGCACATCCCCGGCCTTGGCGGTGATGCGGATGCAGCTCAAATCCGGATCAAACTTCTTGTAGAAGGCCTCCGAGCAGGCCACCACGCAGGACAGGCACGCCTTACAGGGGTTCTCCTTGCTGACAGTCAGCTTCTTCATGGGTCTTTCCTCCATCTCTGGTTTTTTCTCATATTTTGCAGGCTCACGGCCCGGTCCACAGCGGCCGCGCCATCCATATACCTGCTATGTTAGCAGACTGTATGTTAAAATGCAAACACAATTTTTCACCTTCCGGAAATTTCTTGCCGCCATCCCCCGCGCAAACCCCCGGCAGGGGTTGCAATACAGGGGATTTTCCTGTATAATCAGCAGGTAAAACCGCTGTATCGCAATATTGTCCGCATCCCGCTAAAAGGAGGCCCTCCTATGGACCAGCAGCACGACCACCAGTGGCTCCACGACCACGGCATCCCCCATGACCATGGCGAGGGGCACACCCACGGCGACGGCGCCTACCACGGCCACACCCACAGTCCCGAGCATATCAAGCGGGTCTCCAACCGCTTGGCCCGGGCCATCGGCCATTTGGAGAGCGTGAAAAAGATGGTGGAGGAGGGCCGGGACTGCTCCGAGGTCCTCATCCAGCTGGCCGCCGTCCGCAGCGCCATCAACAACACCGGCAAGGTGATTCTAAAGGACCATATGGACCACTGCATCGTAGACGCCGTAGAGCACCACGACCACAAAGCCATCGAGGAATTGAACAAGGCCATTGAGCAATTCATCAAATAACCTGATACCCCGCGCCAAATAGGCGTCATCTGCCCCTCAGAGGCAGCCGGACAGGCCAGCACCCCTCCCTTTCGCAAGGGAGGCTCTGTCCTTGCGTTTTTCCCCGGCTCGGTGTGCGGAGGGCAGCGCGTCGGCGTTGCCACGCCCCACCATTTATAATCCGTCGCCGTCAGGCGACACCTCAGCACCTAACTGAAGGGCCGCGGACGGCTGAGCCGTCCGCGGCCCTTCTACGAGCCTATGCGGCGGAGCGAAGCAGGAGTATACCACTTTTCAACAAAAAAATCCCCCCGTTTTTGGGCAACCATACGAATTTGCAAAAACCGGAAAAATTCCCATCAAAAATCCCCTCCTGGGGGGATTTTTGACTTGCTTTTTTGCGGCCCTTTTGCTAAAATACAAGTATCATTTTGTTAAAAGTGTAACAAAATACCCAAAAGTCGAGACAACCAAGAGAAAGGAGCGTTTGAAAGCGGAAAACCTTTCGCTTTCGGCAAAGTCGTTATGAATCTGATCACTGTCGAACAAATGGAAGCCGCAACCCAGCGCCTTCTGGAGAACGGCGCCAAAGTAGGCGCGGACTCCTGGCAGCAGCGCGTGAAGAACCAGACTCCCCACTGTAAGTTTGGTGAGGAGGGCGTTTGCTGCCGCATCTGCTCCATGGGCCCCTGCCGCGTCACCCCCAAGGCCCCCCGCGGCATCTGCGGCTGCGACGTCCACGGCATCGTGGCCCGGAACTACCTGCGCTTTACCGCCGGCGGCTCCGCCACCCACTCCGACCACGGCCGCAGCATCTGCCACACCCTCTATGGCACCAGAGAGGGCGGCAACTACACTGTCAAGGACCCCGAGAAGCTGAAGAGAATCGCCGGCGAGTGGGGCATCGAGACCGAGGGCAAGGACATCTATGA
Organism: uncultured Clostridia bacterium; assembly: GCA_947572235.1. GTDB lineage: Bacteria > Bacillota > Clostridia > Oscillospirales > Oscillospiraceae > CAJFPI01. The sequence goes on along the minus strand of CANPBB010000038.1, from coordinate 3,218 downwards.
TCTGGCCCACGAGGTGGCTGAGACCGCTCTGATGGAGTACGGCAAGCCCTTCGGCATCCAGCGCTTCCTCTCCCGCGCTCCCGAGCACACCCAGAAGCTGTGGCACGACGCGGGCATCGAGCCCCGGGCCATCGACCGCGAGGTCTCCCAGTCTCTGCACATGACCCATATGGGCTGCTCCTCCCTGCCTGAGGCCCTGATCCGCCAGTCCCTGCGGGCCGGCCTCAGCGACGGCTGGGGCGGTTCCATGTGCGGCACCGAGTTCTCCGACGTGCTCTTCGGCACCCCCAAGCCCGTGGATACCACCGCCAACCTCGGCGTTATGGAGAAGGACATGGTGAACATCGTGGTCCACGGCCACGACCCCTCCCTCTCCGAGATGATCGTGTTCTATGCCCAGGACCCCGAGATGATCGCCCTGGCCAAGGAGAAGGGCGCCAAGGGCATCAACATCTGCGGCGTGTGCTGCACCGCCAACGAGGTGGCCATGCGCCACGGCATCCCCATGGCCGGCAACTTCCTCCAGCAGGAGAACGTGGTCCTCACCGGCGCCTGCGAGGCCATCGTGGTGGACGTGCAGTGCATCTTCCCCGCCCTAGGCCCCCTCTCCAAGTGCTTCCACACCAAGTTCGTCACCACCTCCGAGATCGCCCGGATGCCCGACAGCGAGTTCATCCACTTCAGCGAGGAGACCGCCGGCGAGAACGCCAAGGCCATCGTCCGTATGGCGGTGAATAACTTCAAGAACCGCAACCAGGATCTCATCCATATTCCCGACATCAAGGCCAACGCCACCGTGGGCTACTCCGTGGAGGCCATCAAGAAGTGCCTGGACGGCGTGACCAACACCCAGGTGGACGTAACCGGCACCATGAAGCCCCTTATCGAGTGCATCAAGTCCGGCGTGCTGCGGGGCGCTATGGCTTTCGTCGGCTGCAACAACCCCAAGGTCCGTCCCGACACCGCCCACATTGAGCTGATGAAGAAGATGCTGGCCAACGATATCCTGATCGTTGTATCCGGCTGCGCCGCCCAGGCCGCCGCCAAGTCCGGCCTGCTGGACAAGGAGGCCAAGGAGCTGTGCGGCGACGGCCTCAAGCGCGTGTGCGAGCTGGTGGGCATCCCCCCCGTTCTGCACATGGGCTCCTGCGTGGACATCTCCCGCATGATGGTCCTGGCCGCCGACGTGGCCAAGGATTCCGGCTGGAACATCTCCCAGATTCCTCTGGTGGGCTGCGCCCCCGAGTGGATGAGCGAGAAGGCCGTGTCCATCGGCAACTACGTCGTCGCCACCGGTATCGACACCTTCCTGGGCGTGGATCCCTACACCAAGGGCTCCGAGGAGGTCACCAACCTGCTCCAGGGCGAGCACGGCATCAAGGACTGGGTGGAGGCCAAGTACACCGTGGAGCTGGACATCGAGAAACTGGGCGACCGCATGATCGAGGCCATCGAGGCCAAGCGCGTTGCTCTCGGCATCTAAGAGATTTCGTCAAAAGTCTGCGGGCTTTTGACGGGGGGGCAGGACATCACTACGGCGATGCCGCAGCGTTAAGAAAATATGCCAGTGGCATATTTTTAGCGTAGGCCGCAGCGGCTGTGCCGCGAGGATGGCACTACGGCAAGGACGACCCTGACCGGCCCCCACACACCGCATAATCAGGAAAAGAGGATTCCCCATGAAAGTAGCCATTACTGGCAAGGGCGGGGTGGGCAAGACCACCTTCGCCTCCACCCTCTGCCGGCTGTACGCCGACGAGGGACGCAAAGTCCTCGCCGCCGACGTGGACCCCGACGCCAACTTGGGACTGGCCTTAGGGCTCACCGAGGAAGAGGTCAATTCCATTGTCCCTGTGTCCAAAATGAAGGAGCTGGCCAAGGAGCGCACCGCCGCCAACGCCTCCAACACCTTCTATAAATTAAATCCCGAGGTCTCCGACCTGCCCGACGCCTTGAGCCGTGATGTGAACGGCGTCAAGCTCTTGGTGATGGGCACCGTGGACACCGGCGGCACCGGCTGTGTCTGCCCGGAGCATGTGATGCTCAAGGCCATCCTCTCAAACCTTGTCTTCCGCAAGGACGACGTGGTGGTCATGGACATGGAGGCCGGCCTGGAGCACTTGGGCCGGGGCACCGCCAGCGTCATGGACCAGTTCATCGTGGTCATTGAGCCGGGGGCCCGCAGCGTGCAGACCTACCAGCGGATCAAGGAGCTGGCGAGAGACATCGGCGTGACCAAGGTCCAAGTGGTGGCCAACAAGGTCCGCCACCAGCAGGACGAGGACTTCATCCGGGAGCGGATTCCCGAGGAGGATCTTTTAGGTGTCATCCACTATAACGCGGACGTGATCGAGGCCGACCGCAGCGGGAAGTCCCCCTACGACTTCAGTGCCGCGGCGGTGGAGGAGATCCGGGCCATCAAGGCGAAGATGGACGCCGCGGAGGATGACCGCCAGTGATGTGCTGTATCATTTAATACTGAGAGCATCGTAAGGAGTGAAATATCGTATGAAAACATTGTTCCAAAGAGTATTCGACGGCAATGACGCGATGTACGCCTTGGCTGTCAAGGCCGTGGACGAGGCGATGGCCAAATTAGGCGCCGACGCCCCCGCCACCTTCGGTGACACCGCCTACAGCCTGCCCTGTCTCTACGCCATGACCGGCAAGAAGGTGGCCACCGTGGGCGAGGCCAAGGAGGCCTTGGAGACCACCATCAAGGACTTCATGACCCGCAATAACCGCACCAAGGACATCTTCACCTCCGGCGTGGCCACCGCCCTCTCCGCCGAGATGATCGAGCTGATGAAGTGGGCCACCCACGGCGGCTGCCCCTACGAGGAGCCTGTCATGGGCCACTTCACCGACGCGCAGGTCCGTGAGTTAGGCGTGCCTCTGGTCACCCGTGACATCCCCGGCGTGGCCGTCATCATCGGCGCCGCCCCCTCCGCCGAGGAGGGCGTGGAGCTGGTGAAGGAGTACCAGTCCCAGGGTATCTTTGTCACCTTAGTGGGCGGCATCATCGACCAATGCATCGAGAAGGGTGTGAAGCTGGGCTTCAATGTCCGCTGCGTGGCCTTGGGCCGTGACCTCTCCAGCGTGGCCCACGTGGTCAGCGTGGCCCTCCGCGCCGCCATCATCTTCGGCTCCACCGAGCCGGGCAACTATGAGGCCATGTGGCGCTACACCATGGACCGCGTGTTTGCCTTTGTCAACGC
>CANPBB010000037.1 GCA_947572235.1 uncultured Clostridia bacterium | reverse complement strand
GGAGACCACCAAGGTCCTCACCGAGGCCGCCATCAAGGGCAAGGTGGACCATCTGCTGGGGCTGAAGGAGAATGTGATCATCGGCAAGCTGATTCCCGCGGGGACCGGCCTTGCCGCCTATCGGGAGCTGGCCGCGGAGGTGGTTCCCGAGCCGGAGGAGCCTGTTCAGGAGGTCCTGCCGGAGGATGAGCTGTACTTCTCCGCTTTCAGTGAGAATTGAATATAGGGCGGCTGCGAAGCAGCCTCCTCTCTGTGCCGCGGGATGTGTCCTATGGGATGCGTCCCGCGGCGCTTTACTGCAAAAGGGGAAACCACCGACTCTGACCACCGGCTCTGCCGGTGGTTTTGATTGGGCGGGTTTGGTCTGCAAACATAAAAAAATCGCCTGTTTATGGGGGTTGGCAAGCGGTTTTTGGGGAGGGCCTGATTTTACAGGGAATGGATGGAATATTAAAATCGTCAGATCTATGATATTTCGCGCCCCTGAACTATTGACAGCGGTTTTTTTGTGTGGTTTAATTTTGTCAGAAAACGGGGCCGCCCCCCTCCGGCGCGGGACACATACCAGGGTTAGGGAGAATGCGGAGAAAGGGAATCCCATGGGTATTGAGAACAGCGTTGTTTTTTTCCCCTGCAAAGACATCAAGGAGACCTCTAAGTTTTATCAAGAGGTGGTGGGCCTGCGGCTGGTTCAGGTACAGGACGCGGGCAGTGAGTGCCATATCTTTGACACGGGCTATGGCTATATCGGTTTTTGTCACTATCCCGACGGCCGCCCCATTCCCTCCGGGCCGGTGGGGATGTGCATCTCCTTCAACTGCCGGGATGAGGCGGATGTGGATGCCCGCTATGAGATTTTGAAGGGGCGGGGGGCGGATATTATCTGCCCGCCGATGAAGCAGCCCAATTTCCCGGTGTATGCCTGCTTTATCCGGGACCCCAACGACTACAAGGTGGAGTTTCAGCGGATTTTGCTGCCGGATCAGGAGCTTACCGGCGGGCGGAAATAGCCCCGGCACCCAGCTTAGCGGCCAACATTGCCGCTGGCTGCGTTGAAAAACCTTGAAATACACAGAGCATTCCCGCGATTTTTTGCCTTGCCACCGGCAATGCTGGCTCGTGAATCTGAATACTTCGGCTATTGGTTCCGCTTCTTAGATCTTGTGCAGGGAGGGTACAGGGGAGCGTCCCCGCCATTACCGGCTTTATAGGGCTGGGCTGTTTTATTGAGGAACGTCTGTGTGTTTCTGTGGTGGACGGGCTGGCCTGCGCGCTGCTTTTGTGCAGGGACCTGTCGGAGTATACAGAGCAGAAAAAACGTAAAGAGAGAGGCTGATTTCCCATGCGCTACGACTTTACCACGCTGCCCCGCCGATGGAATACCGGGGCGGAAAAATTCCACAATATGATCCAGAAGGCCCCCGATGTGCCGGAGGGGGTGGTCCCCTTTTCTGTGGCGGACATGGACTTTCTGCCGCCGCCGGAGCTGCTTCAGGGCCTCCATCAGGTGGTGGATGAGACAATTTTCGGCTATATCCTGCCGGGGGACAGCTACTATGACGCCATCTTAGGCTGGATGGACCGCCGCCACGGGGTGAAGGCCCGCCGGGACTGGCTGGTTGACGCGGACAATGTGCTGGAGGCCCTGCGTCAGATGATTTTGGCCTACACACAGCCCGGGGACAAGATCCTCACCCTGACGCCCTCCTATCCGCCCTTCCTGTCCATCCCCGTTAACGCGCAGCGGCAGCTGCTGCCGTGCCCCCTGCGGATAGGGGAGGACCGCCGGTATACGATTGACTTTGACCGGCTGGAGGACTTCTGCCGCCGGGAGGATGTGAAGCTCCTGGCCTTCTGCAACCCCCACAACCCGGTGGGGCGGGCTTGGACGGTGGAGGAGCTGACGCAGGTGGCGGATATCTGCCTGAGACACGGCGTTTTTATCGTCTCCGATGAGATCCATTGGGATCTGATTTTGCCGGGGACCACCTTTACCTCCATGGCCCTGCTGCCGGAGAAATACCTCGCCAACTGCGCGGTGAGTACGGCGGTGAGCAAGACCTTCAACATCGCGGCCCTCCGGGGGGGCACCATCATTCTCCCCGACGAGGACCGCCGGAGGCGCTATCACGCCCACGACGGCATCTCCGGCCGGGATGTGTTCTCCTACGCGGCCACGGAGATTGTCTACACCCGGTGCGAGGCTTGGCTGGAGGAGCTGATCACCGTGATTGAGGGCAACCGGCGGCTGCTGGCGGACTTCATGGCCCAGCGCCTGCCGGAGGTGGGGGTGACGCCCATGGAGGCCACCTACCTCCAGTGGCTGGACTTCCGTTTTATGGGGCTGGATGCGCAGGAGCTGGAGGACTTTATGGCCTATCAGGCCCGCTGCTTCTTTACCGAGGGCTACAAGTTCGGGGAGGGCGGCGCCGGCTTCGAGCGGTGGAGCCTGGCCTGCCCGGAGCAGGTGCTGCTGGCCGGGCTGGAGCGGATGGAGAAGGCGATTAAGAGTCGGTGAAAAAAGTCTCTGTACAGCGGCGCTGTACAGAGACTTTTCCTATGCCGGGTAGATTTTTTTGACGGAGGCTCCGTCTTGGAGGTAGACCCGCTCCACGCCCTCCAGGGCGGCGTCCTGTACGCGGAGGGCGACCGGCCAATCTTGGCAGTGGAAGGAGGTGTAAAAATTTCCGCTGTACACCGTAATGTACAGCGCGTTCTCCTCCACTTGGCAGCGGCAGCCCTTGAAGAACAGCATCGCTGTATCCGAGTTCAGCTGTACGGAGAAGGTGTCCCCCCGCAGAGCGGGGTTTTTGATTTGCAGATCCGCGCAGCTGCTGGTCCGAAACGCCAGTTCCAAGGCAAAGAGGAGGAGCAGCAGTCCCAAGACGCAGGCCAGTATGAAGCCGGAGAGACGCAGCAGGAGTCCCCTCACAGCGCACCACCTCCTGTTCGGGGCGGGGGGATTACGACTTCTGGGCCGCCTCGCTGAGGGCGATGGCCAGCTGGTCCGGGCAGGAGGTGGGCTTGAAGCCGCACTTGATGCCCCGCATCTTCTCAATGGCGTCCTCCACCTTCATGCCCTCCACCAAGCGGGAGATGCCCTGGAGGTTGCCGCTGCACCCGCCGACAATGTCCACAGAGCGGATGACGCCGTCCTCGATATCGAAGGTCATCTGCCGGGAGCAGACGCCCTTGGGCTGGTATGTATAGGTCATAGTGTTGACCCTCCTTCTGTCAAAATAGGGGATGGCCCCGCCTACAGTATAGCAGAGCGGGGCGGAAATGTCCAGTGGGGGTTTTCCGGCGGGGGTGCCCAAACGCGCCGTTTTCCCGCGGGGCGCGGCGCCCCCGTTGGCTGGGCCGGTTTAACAGAGCGTTTGCAGGGGGGCACAGTGTCCGCGAGGGGAACGCCGCAGGGCGGCTGCGCTGTGTCGCCCCTGTACTGGAAAGGGCCGCTGCCCGCTATAAATGCCGTTTTAACAGGTCGGAGGATTCCGGTTCGTCTTCAATGGCGTCCAATATTTCCCGGTATTCCGCGTCTGATAGCAATTTGAGCCACAGCCCATAGCGGACCTCCGTAAATCCGGCGGCGAGTATGGTTTCTTGGTTCGGACTGGAGATATAGAACAGTGCCGGCCTGTCCTCTCCCGTGACGCGATAGCTGCCGGTTTTGCAGAGCACACCTCTATAGTACAGTTTCATTGCCAACTCTATCAGTGGGCGTGGCTGAAGATCAGCAGCACGCCTAAGGCGAAGCCCACCACGGAGAAGAGCATGGCCCAGCGGGAGCGCCACTGCTGGTAGGCCTCCGGCAGCAGCTCGAAGAACACCACGTACAGCATGGCGCCGCCGGCTAAGCTCAGGGCGATGGACAGCGCGGCGGGGGCCTGGGTTCCCATCTGATAGCCCAGGACCGCGCCGATCACGGTGGGCAGGCCGCTGAGACTGGCCACGGCCACGGCGGAGGCGGCTTTGGTCCCGTCGTGGAGCAGGGGGATGGCGATGCTCATCCCCTCGGGGATGTTGTGCAGGGCGATGGTGGCCGCGGCGATGGCGGCGGCGTAGGAGACGCCGTCGGCGGCTACCGTGGTGCCGATGGCCATGCCCACGGGCATGTTGTGCAGGGCCACCGCCGCCGCCAGCACGATGCCGGCGGTGTGCAGGTCGTGGTGGCCGCAGGCGCAGACGTGGGGGTGGTTATGGTCGCTGTGGTGGACGCTCTTATCAATCCAGCAGTTGAGCAGGAATGTGACGGCGAAGCCCAGCAGCAGGCACAGCGGGGCCATCCAGAGGGCCGGGGCGGCCTCCACCGCCTCGGGGACCATGTCCAGGGAGACGATGCAGAGCATCAGGCCGGCGGTGAAGCTGAGGAGCAGGCTGGCGGTCCGGGGGGACTCGTGCCGCAGGAGGACGGCCAGACCGCCGCCCAGGCCCAAGCCCCCCACGCCGGTGAGGGCGGTGAGCAGGATGACAAAGAGCAGGGGAGTATTCATGTTGACCTCCAGTGTATAGGGAGAATTTTTCTATTTTACCTTAAGGAGAGGGATTTGTCAAACCGGGCGGCCACCGGTTGATGGAGGATGGGCCGATCAATTTTCATTGATCTGTTTATCATAATTCCAATCTCATGGAAATAACTTCTTGAAATCCCGCTGACCGAGAATGAAAGCCTTTTGGATTTCTGCCGTATTCGGCAAATCCGGCTTTTTTATATAGGGATAACGCTCTTTCATTGCCGGCAACCACATTCAGCTCGAGCTGGACATATCCCGCCGCCTTTGCGCATTCAATACACGCTGCGGTTAATGCCTGTCCAATCCCCAGCCCCCAGAATTCTTTGGCGACACTGATACCCAATTCGGCACGATGCCGTATCTTATACGGTTTCCCCACTGCCTCAATCCCGGCGGTTCCCACCACTGCGTGACCGACTACGGCAAGGATTTCGATTTCATGGCTGCTTTCAGACTTCTCTTTTAGGAATTGGCTTTCCTGCCTGACGTCAAAGCAGTTTTCGTCTGGATAGGTGAGCAGATAGTCGGTTTCTCCATGTGTTAAATTAAAATTGTCAAGTACAGCTTGTCCGTCGCGTTCCGTGCCATTTCTCAAGCGGCATTCCATACCGTTTTTTAATATGATCACTTTGTTATATTTCATCGCTGATCCCTCACAAATGACGGTTTGTCGGGCCGATTATAACACAGGAGTCCGGATATAGCAATTGCTATATCCATGTGCTTTTGCAGAACCTGCCGGAATTATGCCCCGGCAGCGCCTCCCTTAAAAGGGGCCTTGTGATTCTGTCCTTGCATTTTCTCCCATTCTTTGGTATGATAACCCCGTCTCTGTCCCCGCGGCCCCTGTTTCCAAAACAAATCTATCATAAACCTTTGGGACAGAAAAAAGGAGTAATCACACCATGGAGAGAGAAAAGTTTTCCTCCCGCTTGGGCTTCATCCTGATCTCCGCAGGGTGTGCCATCGGGCTGGGCAATGTTTGGCGCTTCCCCTATATCGTGGGCAGGTACGGCGGGGCGGCCTTTGTGCTGGTATACCTGATCTTCCTCGCCGTCATGGGGCTGCCCATTATGGTGATGGAGTTCGCCGTGGGCCGGGCCAGCCGGAAGTCCGCCGCCCTCAGCTTCAATGTGCTGGAGCCGAGGGGCTCCAAGTGGCACTGGTACCGCTATGGGGCCATGGCCGGCAACTACCTTTTGATGATGTTCTACACCACTGTGGGCGGCTGGATGCTGATCTACACCTGTAAGATGTTTATGGGCGAGTTCCAAGGGCTGGACGCCGCCGGCGTCAACGGCGTGTTCGGGGAGATGCTCTCCCAGCCGGTGACGCTGACCGCCTGGATGCTGGTGGTGACGCTGCTGGGCTTTGGCATCTGCTCTTTGGGGCTTCAGAAGGGGGTGGAGCGGATCACCAAGTGGATGATGACCTGCCTGCTGCTTCTGATGCTGGTGCTGACGGTGCGCAGCGTCACGCTGGAGGGGGCCGCGGAGGGGCTTCGCTTCTATCTGGTGCCCAATTTCCACAACCTAATCTACGATGGCGAGGGGAACATGATCCTCGGCGCCGCGATCTATGACGCCATGAGCCAGGCCTTCTTCACCCTGAGTCTGGGGATTGGGGCTCTGGCCATCTTTGGCAGCTATATTGACAGGGACCGCTCCCTCGCCGGGGAGGCCCTCAGCGTCAGCCTGCTGGACACCTTTGTGGCGCTGGTGGCGGGGCTGATCATCTTCCCCGCCTGCTTCGCTTTCGACGTGAACCCCGGGGAGGGGGTGGGGCTGGTGTTCCTTACCCTGCCCAACGTCTTTAACCAGATGCCCTTGGGGAATCTCTGGGGCGGGCTGTTCTTCCTCTTTATGTCCTTTGCGGCGCTGTCCACCATTATTGCCGTGTTTGAGAACATCATCGCCTTCGCCATGGACATGGGCTGGACGAGGAAAAAGGCCATCGCCTTCAACGGCGCGGCGCTGATTGTGCTGTCCATGCCCTGCATTCTGGGCTTTAACCTCTGGAGCGGCTTTACCACGCCGGTGGGGGATATTCAGGGGCTGGAGGACTTTATTGTCTCCAACAATCTGCTGCCCTTGGGGTCCTTGGTGTACCTGCTGTTCTGCGTGTCCAAAGGCGGCTGGGGATGGGACGCCTTTTTGGCGGAGGCCGACGCGGGCAGGGGGCTCGGCTTTCCCAGGTGGTCCCGGTTCTATGTCACTTGGATTCTGCCGGTGATCGTGCTGGTGATCTTCGCTGTGGGCTATCGGCAGAAGCTGGGGATCAACCTGCTGCCGGTGGCGGCGGTGCTCATCGGCGCGGCCTATGGCCGGGGGCTGTACCGCTATTGGGCCGGGCAGAAAAAGTAAGGGAAAAATAGTTGCGCAAATTTTGGAACCATGCGATACTGGCGATCGTCAAACAAACAGGGGGCTGACGCCCTCGGAGGCTGGAGCCGCGGCTGTTGGCACAGCTTCCCATTTTAACGCACAGAAGAGGGTCTGATCATTATGGCGACAAGACGAAGAAGACGGAGAAGAAACCGGACGCCGCTGTTCCTGCTGCTGCTGTTGCTGCTGGCCGGGATGGTGCTCCTCCTGATCAGCTGCGGCGACAGGGACGGCGAGGGCCTGGACGGTGACGGGGAGCCGACGCAGGGTGACGCGGCGAACCCCGGCGATACGGAGGGGGAGGGCGACATCCAGGAGCCGGAGCCGGACCCCTATGAGGGCTACACCATCCGCACCATGACCGAGCAGGATATGGGGAGCGGCGAGCAGATTTTAGTGAGCAACGCCGTGCCCTACACCTTCCCTGAGGGGGCGGCGGAGGAGCTGGTGGTGGTGATCCACGAGAAGAACAACAGCTATATGTCAAAGGACTATGAGACCTCCCTGCTGCCTGTCACCGTGTCCCACCTCAACGATATGATGAAGGACTACACGGACCAGGGCGGGGCGGTGAACATCATGGTGGTCTCCGGCCACCGGACCTACGACTTCCAGCAGAAGGTCTTTGACAGCAGCGCCGCCCGGAACGGCTTGGAGCACGCCAAGCGCTTTGTGGCCCAGCCCGGCGGCAGCGAGCACCACACCGGCTACGCGCTGGACCTGTGGAACACCACGGTGGGCGACTATTTTGAGGGCGTGGGCGAGTGCAAGTGGATCACCGACAACTGCCACAAGTACGGCTTTATCCTCCGCTACAGCGAGGAGAAGGAGACGTTTACCAAGATTGGCCCCGAGAGCTGGCACTTCCGGTATATCGGCGTGCCCCACTCCTATATCGTGGTGGAGAAGGGCTTCTGCTATGAGGAGTATATTGACTACCTGAAGGAGTTCCCCTTCCTGGAGGATCACCTGTTTACTACCGTGGACGGGGTGGAGTACGAGATCTACTATGTGGAGGGGCTGGAGGTCCCGGTGCCGGAGGAGGGGGAGTATACCGTCTCCGGCAACAACCTGGACGGCTTTATTGTAACCGTGACCAAGACCGCCTCTGTGGGCGAGCCGCCTCAGGTGCCAGCGGCCTAACGGAGAGGTTAAATAAGAGGCAGGCGGGAAATTCCCGCCTGCCTCTTATTGTAAACTGAAAACCACCGGCTGTGCCGGTGGTTCAAAAAAGCTTTAGCTATGCGAAGGGAAAAATATCCTCCTTTGGTATAATAGAAGAGGTCTGCCAACCGCAACAAAAACCAAAGGAGGAATCAAGTCCAGATGAAACTTGATGTATCAAGTTTAGCACACACGAAGTGGGAATGTAAATACCATATTGTGTTTGCCCCCAAATATAGGAGGCAGGTAATATATGGGAAAATCAAGCAAGATATCGGACAAATGCTACGAAAACTGTGCGAATACAAAGGAGTGGAAATTATAGAAGCAGAGGCATGCAAAGATCATATCCATATGCTCGTCAGTATTCCGCCGAAGTACAGTGTAGCACAAATCATGGGGTATTTGAAAGGAAAGAGCAGTCTCATGATTTATGAAAAATATGCCAACCTGAAGTACAAGTATGGGAATCGTCATTTCTGGTGCCGAGGGTATTATGTGAGCACGGTAGGACGAAATCGGCGCGCAATCGAACAGTACATCCGAAATCAGCTGCAAGAAGACATTTCGGCAGATCAAATGAGTATATCGGAGTATATCGACCCGTTCACGGGTAAGCCGGTAAAAGAAGGCAAGTAAATAGGCCCCTTTAGGGGCATGCCCGGGAAATCCGCGCGATTGGCAGATCTTTCGACGAGCCTATAGGCTCTGCCCGGGACATGCCCCAAGGGGGCCTGTGCAAACCACCGGCACGGCCGGTGGTTATGATTTGCCGTCTTGGCCGCTGCGGATCTCATCCATGATGAAGGCTCCCATCACGGCAATGGCAGTCACCGCTCCGGCGTTGTACCAGTGCAGGAGCCCGCCTAATAAAACATCCCCCAAGAAGCCCGCCAATAAGGTGAAGAAAAGGATAGAGATCAGGCGCATGGTGTTGGCCTCCAATCTGATTTGTTTTCGTATATCGCGACTCAGCGCAGTACCGGCCCCTGTCCGGCACCGCCGGCGTAGGGGAAGCGGGGGGCGGTCAGGGCGAAGCCGAAGGTCCGGCGGTCCACGATGCCCACGGTCTCCTCGCTGTCGTACAGCGCCAAGAGGAAGCCGGCCATCTCCTCCACGGTGTGGTATTTCTCAAACCGCTGGTCATAGTCGTACCCCGCGTCGCCGGTGGCCGCCTGTCCGAAGCCGGTCTTTGTCACCGAGGGGGCCAGCACCTTGGCCCGCAGATGGGCTCCGGAGGCCCTCAGCTCCTGGGACAGGCCCTCGGTGAAGGCGCTGACGTAGAACTTGGTGGCGCAGTAGACCACCGCGTTTGGCACGATGGTGTATCCCCCGGCGGAGGAGATGTTGATGAGCTGGGCCCCCGGGCAGTCCCGGTAGTCCCGGGCAAAGAGGGTGGAGAGGACGGTCAGGGCGGAGGCGTTCAGCTGGAGCATGGCCTCATACCTGCCGGGATCCCCTTGGGACACCGCTCCGTAGTCCCCGAAGCCGGCGCTGTTGATCCAGAGGCGCAGGGAGTAGGCGCTGGCCCCTTGGTAGAAGCGGCGGACCTCCTCCGGCTGGGACAGGTCCGCGGTTAAAATGACCACGTCCGCCTCGGGATGGAGTTTGCCGATCTCCTCCCGCAGGCGGGAGAGCCCCTCCTCCCGGCGGGCGCAGACGATCAGATGGTGGCCCCGGCCGGCGAAGGCCAGCGCCGCCGCCCGGCCGATGCCGGAGCTGGCCCCGGTGATGACGGTGTATGTTTTCTCCATGGGAAAGCCTCCTTGTGTTTTAGTTAGGAACAGTGTACAATGTAGAGTATACTCAATGTCAAGGGGGAGGGCGGAAAAATGTTTTGTTCTATCGGGAAATTTTCTGAGCTGACGGGGCTTGGGGTCCACACTTTGCGCTACTATGAGCGGGAGGGGCTGCTGTCCCCGGCCCGCAGCCAGGCCAACCGGCGGGTGTATACGGAGCGGGACGCGGCTTGGGCGGCCTTTTACCGCTCTCTTGTCAAAAACAGCTCCGCCAGATGGTAGGAGAGTTCCATCACCACAGCGGGACACCGCGCGTACAGTCCCACGGCCTCTTGGAGCCGCGACTGATGCGCCGCCGTCTCCCCGGCCTCCCGGTCCGCCGCCGCCAAGCACAGCAGCGCCAGCACCCGCTTGCGCTCCCGGAGCACGGGGGGCAGGGCGTCCGCCTCCTGAAGCAGGGCCTCTCCGCTGCATTTGCCTGTCAAAAACCGGGCGGCGGCAAACTCCTGAGACTCAACGGGCTGCCGCCGCAGCCGGGCGTTCAGCAGCTTCTTGGCCTCCCGCTTCGCCGCCCTGTCCTCCAGCAGTACCGCCGCGCACCAGAGCAGGAGGGGGGCCTCTGTCCGGGAGCTGTCCTGATAGGCCGCTTTGGTCCCCTCCGCCAGCGCCGACAGGGCCTCCGCCCCCTGTCCTAAGGCCAGATAGGCGATGCCCAAGGCAATAAAGGACGCGGAGGAGCTTCGATCCCGCGCGCCGCTCCGGTCCTTCTCGATCTGCCGCCGGCAGAAAGCCGCCGCCGTCTCGTACCGCCCAGCCCCCAAGAGGGCGGTGGCGTAATTCCCCGGCATCAAATCCGCCAGCTCCGCCAGCTCCGCCCGCTCCGCGCGGAGGTGGGCGCTCTCCTCGTACAGCGTACAAAACGCCCCGTACTGCTTTTTCTCAATCAGCGCAAACGCACCCATGATGCTCACTCCTCCAGCAAACTCAGCTTTACCAGCAGATTCTCTGTCTCGCCGCTTAGCCGCTTGTCCGCCTCTGAGAAGCGGCGGCCTTGGAGCAGAAGCTCCTCATAGGCGCACTGATCATAGGGAAAGTACTCGTCGTGGTAGGGGCCGCCGTCAAAGGGCTTTTTCCGGCTCCTCCGCAGGGCCAGCAGACGCTTTAGCCGCTCCGGCTGTTCCTCGGCGCGCAGGAAGGCAGGATAGTCCTCCAAGATGTAGTGCTTCCGCCGCTCCTGATTGAGCCGCAAGGCCTCCCGGCCCCAGCTCTCCCACAGCGCCGCCGCGCTGTCATCCCCGAAGAGCAGGGCCATCATCCGCATATTCATGGCCTTCAGCAGATCGCTGATCTGCACCCGCCGCCCATAGGCGGGCTGTACGCAGCTCTCCCGCTCCAGCCCCAGCGCCTCCCCCATCAAGAGGTAGTGCTCGTACAGGGACAAAAGCCCCTCCCGCTGGGCCTTGGCGGCAAAGGCGGACAGACAGACCGCCCTTCCCCCCGGCGTCTTGGACTGCCGCATTTCCGCCAAAACCGCCGCGCTTTTTTGATCGAAATTCCCCATATCTTCACGCTAACTCCTCATTCCTAATTCCTCATCTCAGCCCAACTCCAGCGCCTCCCGCAGGACGTCCGTAACCGCTCCCTCGAACAGCGGCGCGGCGTGGCCGTGGAGGGTCTCCAAGGCGCCGGCGGCCAGCATGGGGGAGAGCTCTCCGCCCATGGAGAGATCTATGTCCAGCACGAATTTCACCTCGTTGTCCTGTACCGCTCCGGGCTGGGTGGACTTTACCAGGCCCGGCCCGGCGTGGACCTTGGCCTGACAGCTGCTGTCCAGCCGGAGGCTGAAATTTACCCCGGACTGCACCAGCCGCTCCTCCGGCACGTCCTCCTCCGCCAGCGGGCCTAAATAGGGCGGGGTGAACAGCTCCCGCCAAGGGGTGCCCTCCAGTCCCAAATCCCGGCGGGAGAACAGGTTCACGTACCGAAGGCCGATCCGCTGGAAGAAGGCAGGCTGGTAGTGGCGGATGAACTGGGCCAAGGGCAGATCCAGCGTTCCGCCGAAGCTCTCCCAGTCGCCGTAGGACAGGGTGGACAGGGAGATGAACTCGCTGGTGAGGTTCAGCTTCCAGCGGCTGTCGGCGGAGAGGAAGTGGTAGTTGACCACCGGCGGGGACGGGACCAGCTGGGGCACGCCGTTGACCACCGCCGTCTTGGGGGGCGGGTTGTCCACCTTCCGGGCGTACCGGGGGAAGGCGTGGCGGATGGCCTCCTGAAAGGCCGCCGGCTCGTTGGCGGCGATGGAGAGGATGGTGGGGAAGCGGAGCTGGCAGATCACCTCCCGCAGGGCGCTGCGGGCGTAGTGCTGCCGGGGATGGTCAGAAAACAGCATGGCAGGTCCTCCCAATATCGGTATCTGTGATACCTATATTGTAGACCTGCCATGTCTATTTTACAAGTAGAACTTGTGGCATCCGATGGTGATGTAGTGCTCCCGGTTCTCGTTGATCCAGATCCCCTCGGAGAGGGCCGGCGCGTAGAAGAACAGGCTCTCTCCGGCAGCTCGGACCCCGCTGAGGACCAGCTGGGCGGCTAAGACGCTCCGGGCGGTGGGCTCCCAGTATACCGCGCCGTTGGCCACCGGCTCAAACTGAATGCCGCCGGCCTCGTCGAAGATTACGTCGGTGATGGTGCTGGGGAAGTCGGGACAGGCCACCCGGTTGAGCACCACCGTCCCCACGGCCAGCTGCCCCAGCAGGGGCTCCCCTTGGCTCTCGGCGCTGATGATCCGGCAGAGCCAGTAGAAGTCCTCCTCGCTGACCGCCGCCGGCCGCCGGCTGAGGGCGATAGGGCGCTCCGGCCCCTGCCAGCGGACGTCGAAGCCCAGCAGGCGCCCTACCTCCCGGAGGGGCACGTACACGCTGCCGCCCTTGAGGTAGGCGTCGCCTACCGTGTAGACCGCGTCCTCCACCAGAAGCGCGGACCCGTCGGTGGGTACGTACAGGGAGAAGTGTTCCCCCTCCGCCGATGCGGCCTCCGCCTCCTCATCCCAGAAAAGCGTCCAGCCCCCCGCGGCCTCCGACAGCTCCCGAAGGGGTATGTAGGCGGTCCCGTCCCGGATCTCTGTCCGGGAGGACACGATTTCCCCCTCCAGCTCCACCTCCGCCGCCTGCACGCGCCCGGTGAGCATAAACAAAACCAGCAGCGCCAGCAGGCAGACAAGGTCCCTTCATTTCATGACGACCCCTCCATTCCGGTTTTTTGATGCCTCCAGTATACCGGAAGGAAGGGAGCGGCACAAGCTGTAAATCCTGCCAGCAAAGCGGTCATTTTCTCATTCCTGACTTCTGATTCCCCCTTCCCAACTTTTAATTCGCCCATCCGAAGGCCCGCTTCACCGCCTGCTCCCAGCCTATAAGCTTCTCCTGCCGCTCCGCCTCGCCAATGGCGGGGAGGAAGGTCCGCTCCATGGAGCAGTTTCGCACCACGTCCTCCTTGCTCTCCCAGTAGCCCACGGCCAGTCCCGCCAAGTAGGCGGCGCCTAAGGCGGTGGTCTCCACGCAGGCGGGGCGGTGGACCGGCGCGTCGATAATGTCCGCCTGGAGCTGCATGAGGAGGTTGTTGGCGCTGGCTCCGCCGTCTACCCGCAGGGCGGGGAGGGAGAGGCCGCTGTCGCGGCGCATGGCCTCCAGCACGTCGCGGACCTGATAGGCGATGGACTCCAGGGTGGCCCGGATGATGTGGTTTTTGTTCACCCCACGGGTGAGGCCCACGATGACCCCCCGGGCGTACTGGTCCCAGTGGGGGGCTCCTAAGCCGGTGAAGGCGGGGACCACGTAGCAGCCGTTGGTGTCACGGACCTTTCCGGCGTGGTACTCGGTGTCGGCGGCGGAGTCCACCAGCCTCAGCTCGTCCCGCAGCCACTGGATGGCGGCTCCGGCCACGAAGATGGAGCCCTCCAAGGCGTAGTTCACCCCGCCGTCGATGCCCCAGGCCACCGTGGTCACCAGGCCGCTGCGGGAGAACACGGGCTTCTCACCGGTGTTCATCAAAAGGAAGCAGCCGGTGCCGTAGGTGTTTTTCGCCTGTCCCCGCTCAAAGCAGGCTTGGCCGAAGAGGGCCGCCTGCTGGTCCCCGGCGGCTCCGGCGATGGGGATGGGCCGGCCGAAGAACACCGGGTCGGTCTCGGCGTACACGGCGCTGCTGGGCACCGGGGCGGGAAGGAGGCTTCTGGGGATGTTCAGCTCCCGAAGGATGTCCTCGTCCCACTGGAGGGTGTTGATGTTGAAGAGCATGGTGCGGGAGGCATTGGAGTAGTCGGTGACATGGACACGTCCGCCGGTGAGCCTCCAGATGAGATAGGTCTCGACCGTGCCGAAGCACAGTTCCCCCCGGTCCGCCCGCCGACGGACGCCGGGGACGTTGTTCAGAATCCACTGGAGCTTGGTGGCGGAGAAGTAGGCGTCGATGACGAGGCCCGTCTTTTCCCGGAAGAGCTCGGTGAGGCCCTTGGCCTTCAGCGCGTCGCAGGTCTCGCTGGTGCGGCGGCACTGCCAGACGATGGCGGGGCACACCGGCTCTCCGGTGGAGCGGTCCCAGACCACGGTGGTCTCCCGCTGGTTGGTGATGCCGATGGCGGCGATGTCCTCCGCCGCGGCGCCGGCCTTGCTCATGGCCTCCACCGCCACGCCTAAGACGGTGGCCCAGATTTCGTTGGCGTCGTGCTCCACCCAGCCGGGCTTGGGGAAGAACTGGGTGAACTCCTTCTGGGCGGAAGCGCAGGGGTTCCCCTGCCGGTCAAAGAGGATGCAGCGGTTGCTGGTGGTGCCCGCGTCCAGCGCCATCACGTATCGTTTCATGGGGGTGCCTCCTGTTTCTTTCTGTAGAGTAGTGCCTCTCATTTGGCATTATAACAGAATCGGGGGGCACTGGCTACGTCCTTTTGACAAAAAAGACAGCGGCGGGAGAAAATATCGTATAGGGACATTCTGTCGGGACATAGGAATAGGGGGTGAGGTGATGCAACATGTTTACAACCGCTATGGTGCTGCTGCGCAGCAGCCTTTTCCTGACGCTCCACCTGACCGGCGGCCTCAACTCCTTTCCCAAGCCCCTGACGGCGGCGGAGGAGCGGGAGTATCTCAGCCGCTACGCCCAGGGGGATATTGAGGCGCGGAATGTCCTTATCGAGCGAAACCTCCGTCTGGTGGCGCACATTATAAAGAAGGGGTGAAGCGGAAGGAGGAACTTTGCCGGTCAAAAACGGCCCGATAGGGGCCGCCGAATTTCAGGTGGATGTCCAGATGCAGCACCGCTTTGGTGCTGCTTTTTTTGACCACGATATGGTCTAAAATTGTGGTGGCTATGGCGGAGTTGATTCCCTCTTGGCCGGTCAGCTCCTGTTCCAGAGCCGTGCGGATTTTCTCAAATTGCGCTGGGGCCTGTCTGCTTTTTGCCGCTTCTGCCTGGAGCGCTGACTGTTTTTCCTTCAGCGCCTTGATCTGTTCGTTGAAGTCATCGTTGCGCTGTTTGAATTCCGCCGTGGAGATGGCGCCCTCTATGCTCATCTCCAGCAGGCGGTCTTTTTTGGCGCGGAGGGCGGACAGGGCCTCCCTGATGCGGCGAAGGCCTTGGGAATAGTCGTGCTCGTCGGGGACGGACTGGAGAATGGTCATAACCGCGTCGATGACGGCCCGCTTGTTCGGGGTCAGATGGTGGAAGATGCGGGCCATGATTTGGTCCAGCTCGGCGGTGCAGAGCTGGGGCGCGGAGCAGCCCGCCCGGCCCCGCTCCCGGTAGACGCGGCACTGCCAGACCTCCTTGGTCTCCGCCTTGCTCCTCAGCGCTTGGCGGTGGAAGCTGGCGCCGTGCTCCTCGCAGATGATTTTGCCGCTGTAGGGGTAGCGGTTGTGGAAGGACGCGGCGCTCTGGTGGGACATCATTTGCTGGCTCCGCCGCCTGTACAGGGCGTTGGCCCGGTCCCACAGCTCCTCCGGCACGATGGCCGGGATAGAGGGGTCGGGGTGCATGGTCCACTGGCTCTCATCCAGGAAAATCTTCCGCTTGCTGCGGTAGTCCACCGTCTGGGACTTGTTGGCGCAGTACCAGCCCTTGTACTTGGGGTTGCAGAGGATGTGGCGGATGGTCAGCACGTTGAAGGCATTGCCCTGCCGGCTGGTGAAGCCCTCGTCAAGAAGCGTCTGGGAGATGCGGCGAATGCCCATCTGCCGGTTGGCGTAGAGATCGAAGATCCGGCGCACCACCTGGGCCTCCGCTTCGTTGACGGTGAGGACGCAGTTTTTTTTGTCGTAGCCCCACAGTGTGTCGCTGCCCAGCACGCGGCCGTTTTTGATGGCCTGGCGGAAACCGAACTTCAGCCGCTCAGAGAGCTTGCGCACCTCATCCTGGGCTACGCCGGCCATGACCACCAAGCGAAACTCGCTGTCTGTGTCCAAGGTGTTGATGTTGTCGTTCTGGAAGAGCACGCCTACGCCGTGGTCCAGAAGCTCCTGGGTGTACTGGATGCTGTCCAAGGTGGAGCGGGAGAAGCGGGAGATCTCCTTGGTGATGATGAAGTCGAAGCGCCCTGCCTTGGCGTCCCGGATCATTCGCAGGAAGCTGTCCCGCCGCTTGGTGGTGGTGCCGGATAGACCTTCATCTATGTATCCTGGTATAAAGGTCCAGCTGGGCTGGCTCTGGATCAGCTCGGTGTAGTACTGCACCTGATTTTCCAAGCTGTTGAGCTGTTCGTCCTTGTCGGTGGAGACGCGGGCGTAGAAGGTCACCCGCAGGGGCAGGTCGAAGATGGTTCTGCCGCTGCGAAGCTCGCTGCGGAGCTGGAGTATGTTCATGGTGGATCGCCTCCCTCTGTCAGGTCCGCGGGATACTGGAAAAGGGGCGGCAGGTCCGCTGTGGAGCGTGCCAGATTTACCGCCGCGGAGTGGGTAGCCTCTGATATGAGGCCAAGGGACCGGATATGGTCCAGCAAAAGGCAGATTAGCTCCCGTTCACTCTCCATGTGGTATCACCTCAGTCTATGGATATGTGTTAGGGGAGAAAAAATGCCGGCGGCGGTCAGCAAAAAAGCCCCCCTCAAGAGGAGCACTTGCGCGGCTTCTCTCGAGGGGGGAGGCTGTCTTGTGATCGCGTCTAGCGGAGCTGGAAGGTCTTGACAAGCTGCTTTAGTACGTTGGCTTGGGCGTTGAGCTCCTGACTGGTGGCGGCGCTCTCCTCTGCGGTGGAGGAGTTGGCCTGTACAACGCCGGCGATCTGCCCGATCTGATCCTGAATCTGCTCCACCGCGCCGGCTTGGGTCTGCGCGTCGGCGGCGATGTTGTTGATGGTTTTCACAATCTCGCGGGACCCGGATACGACGCTTTCCAATTGCCTGGCGGTGGCGTTGGCAATCTGTGTCCCCTGATTTACCGCGGAGATGGAGCGCCCGATCAGCGCCGAGGTGGACTGGGAGGCCTCGGCACTCTTGGCTGCCAGATTGCGGACCTCGTCGGCTACCACGGCGAAGCCCTTGCCCGCCGCTCCCGCGCGGGCGGCCTCCACGGCGGCGTTCAGCGCCAAGATATTGGTCTGAAAGGCGATGTCCTCGATGGTCTTGATGATTTTCTCGATCTCGTTGGAGCTGCTGGTGATCTCCCCCATGGCGGTAATCATCTCCTGCATCCTCTGATTTCCCTCCGCCAGCTGACGGCCCATCCCATCGACCTGCTCCCGCGCGTGCTGGACACTTGCCGCAGTCTGCTTGACGCTGCCGGTGACAGAGCGGATGGTCTCCTCCAAGCTCTCCACGGCGCCAGTCTGCTCCATGGACCCTTGGCTGAGGGCTTGGGCGGCGGTGGACATGTGCTCGGCTCCGCCGGAGACATATTCCGCGCTGGAGACGATCTGTCCCACGGTGGAGTTGAGCTGCTGGAGGATATCATTTAAGGAGGTGCGGATGGAAGTAAAGTCGCCAATATACTCCTGTGTGAGCTGTACGGTTAAATTGCCGCTGGCGATAGCCTCCAGCACGCTGGAGATTTCTCCGATGTAGTTTCTCAGGCGGCTGATGGTGTGATCAAAGCTCTTTGACAGGATTCCTATTTCATCGTTGGAGTCTATGACCACCGCTGCCGTCTGCTGCCGGTCCAGCCCCAAGTCCCCCTGCTCCAAAGTCTGCGCCAAGGCGGTCAGGCGGGAGAGGGGACTGGAGACGGTTTTCTTCAGGTAGGCGCCGATGATCATGATGCCTATGATAATCAGCGCAACGCCAATAATAAAGGACAGCACCACCGTCAGACCGATTTGCTGCGTGACGGTGGACATGGAGATTCCAGCAAAAATCAGGCCGTCAATTTGACCGTTGGCATTGTATGTAGGGACGTACGAGCAGAGGTGCTTTTCCCCCAGAATTGTAGCCTGCCCCACATAGCTCCTGCCCTGCTTCAGCACCACGTCGGCAATTTCGCTGGAGAGGCGGGTGCCTATGACCCTTTGCCCATTCTGCTGGATGGTGGTGAAGGCCCGCTCATCCCCATGGAAGATGGTAAATTCATAGCCCATTTCCCGCTTGAGCGCGTCTAAAAGCGCCGTCATGTCATCATCGCCGGAATAGGAGGCTAACTCATAGGCCAGCACGTTTGTGCCGTTGATGCACGAGTCCTGCATCATGGACATGGTGAGCCGGTAGAACATTAACACACATAACAGCACAACTACGAGGATGCTTACCCCCAGCATTGCCGCGACCAGATTCCCCACCTTGCGGCCGATCCGTCTGTTTGTCTGTCCGCTGCTTCCATTGTGCGCGATAAGTGCCATATACTTCACTCCTAAAATGATTGTATTTGCCTGCCTGTACAATTCTTTTCAAAGGGCTCCGCCGCGCCTGTTTCGCGGCGGGGGAGAGCCCGTTTTGTCACGGTGTTTTTTGTCGTTCTGTCACTCCTTTTTCCCATATCGCCTGCTGATAAGCGGGAGGAGCGCGGTTTCGTCCGCCTGTCAGAAACGATATACCATATTGTCTGTTGGCACCTTGGATTGTCTCCGTTAGTGTACCACAGATTTTCTGGAAAGTGAAGGGTTTTTTTGCCTCGCTGCCGCTGATGGATGGATGCGGAATAGTATGATTAAATGTTGGGTTTGGTCTGCATTTTTGCCGCGCGCAGCGGAAAAATTTCTGGCCAATGCGCGTTTCATCATTTATCAGACAAGGCCTATGCTGTGCGGCAGGTGGTGAGGGGGCAGGCATACCGTCCTAAAGGCCGCTTTCAAAAGTGGATGCCCCGTCCAGTCACAGCGGACCAGACGGGGCATTCGTTCCATGGGGCGCGGCTTGGCGCCAGCTTACATCCCCTGTTTGCCGCCGGAGGCCGGGTTGTCGATCAAGGAGCCGTCCTCCCCGAAGCGGGAGCCGTGACAGGGGCAGTCCCAAGTGTGCTCGGCAGCGTTGTACTTCAGCGCACAGCCCATGTGGGGGCAGCGGGGGACGGTGGGTGTCAGGAGGCCCAAGGCGGATTCCAGCACGTTCACCGCCAGTTGGGGGCGGAGCACTGTCCGGGAGGGGGAGAACACGTCCGCGCAGGGGTTGTCCCGGCCCAAAATCAGGTCGGTCAGGACTGTCGCCGCGGCCATGGAGGAGGTCATGCCCCACTTGTTGAAGCCCGCGGCCACATAGAGCCCGGCCGTACCTCTGGAGTAGGGCCCGATATAGGGGGCGCCGTCCAAGGTCATGCAGTCCTGGGCGGCCCAGCGGGCTGTCTCCCGGGCGTCGGGATAGTGGGAAGTGGCGAAGCGCTCCAGCTCCCGCCAGCCGCCGCCCCGCTTGCCTGTCCGGCGGCCGCCGCCGCCCAAGAGGAGCAAGCCGCCGTAATTGCGGAAGGACAGCCCCTTTTCGTCTTCGTCGACGTACATCCCGTGGACGTTCGGGGCGTTGTCCAGCGCCAGCACATAGGAGCGGTGCTGGTACAGCTTGAGGAAGTAGCCGCCGTGCTTGTTGAGCAGGGGGAAGTGGGTGGCGACGACAATCCTGTCCGCTGAGATCCTTCCGCCGCCGGTGGAGGCCCAGCCGGGGCCCAGCTCCAGCACCTTGGTGTGTTCAAAGATCCGCAGGCTTCCGGCGATGGCGGCGATGAATTTGAGGGGATGAAACTGGGCTTGGCGGGAAAATTTGACTGCGCCCGCCACAGGGAACGGAAGCGGAAGCTGCTCCGCAAGCTCCGCGGCAAAGCCAAGCCGATCCAAGGCCTTCAGCTCCCGGTCGATCTTCTCCCGGCTGTTTACGGAGTAGACGAAGGCGTCCTGCTCCTCAAAGTCGCAGTCGATGTCCCGGCACAGGGCGCGGTACTCCTCCAGCGCCGCTTGGTTGGCCTCCAGATAGCGCCGGGCTTGGTCCGTGCCGAATGTTTGGATCAGCTTATCGCAGAACAGGCCGTGTTGGGTGGTGATTTTCGCCGTGGTGTTTTTGGTGATGCCGCCGCCGATGCGGTCCGCCTCCACCAAGGCATAGTCCACCCCCGCTTGGGACAGCTTATAGGCACATAAGAGTCCGGCCAGTCCCCCGCCGATGATGAGTACGTCGGTGCGCAGGTCCGATGGAAGGGGGGCAAATGAGGGGAGCTGCGCTGTCCGCGTCCATATGGAATCCATTTGATCACCTCGCTGGGGTTAGGATGGCTGTGATGGGGATGGATTATACTTTGAAATGGCCTGCCGAGTTTGCGGACGTGGCTGGCGGCGTAAAAGAGGACACCCCTCTATGCCGGCAGGGGCTGGACTGGGCGCCGCGGCGTTCTGTCCGGTCAATTGGCGCTGTTGCAGCTCTCCTTGTTCAGCTCGCTGGTGATCATGCCGGCGGTGTCGGAGGTATGATTTTCGAAGGAAAAATTCGGAAATCATACATTTGATTTGGGCTGTTTTGCTCGCCGCTGTTTCTAAAGATGTTGTCAAGGGGGAAATTTGAGATTTTTGATTTTGTTCCTTTGCAAACAAGAAAAAGCGGCTGATCCAGGAGCAGAAAGAGCAGGAGCGCAAGGACAGGACAACCGCCTCTGCAAACGCATGGGATTTATCGAGAAGCCGCGGCCCGGCACGGTTCCGCTGACCGAGGGGCAGTTCAAGACCTTTGTGGAGCAGACCATCGCCACCGGCCACAGCCGCCGCGTACTGGACGGCTTGACCGACCAGAACGCCGCCGCAGCCTCCGCACAGGGCGCGGGAACGGCGGGGAGGGGCAGCACCCGGCCCGCCGCCAAAACCGCCCAGACAGCGCAGGAGGGCGGCGCAGACGGGGGCGCAGAGCAAGGGTAACGGGCTTGCGGGAGGGGCGTCTATGGGTGACTGCGTAACTGCTATGCAGTATCAATATGGACACCCCTCAGTCCGCAGAAAATTAGTGGAAAATTTCTGCCCCCTATGGTATAATACACCACAGAAGCATACAAAGGCCGTTCAGGAGATAAGCGAAAATGAAATTGCGAAAATTCTTGTACTTATACCTTGCCTTGTGGCTTGCTTTCCCTTGCATCGTAATCATTATTTGGATGATGGACTATAATCTGTTGATTGGGACTACGGGGACGGCATTTCGTATACAGGGCATACTAAACTGCATTGCGGCGGTTTGTGGAATAACGCTTGCGTTTCTGCATTATCGAGAAACCGAAAAAGCACTGAAAAATAAAATAACACTTGCGGTGATTGCCGCTGGTACGGCCTTTTTATTGTTGTGTGGGAATTTCCTTTGCATCTTTTTTGATGGATTTGAGGAATACCACAGCTTCACTTCACCAGACGGAATACATACCATCGTTATCATGGAAAATGTCAGCTTAATCTCTGGACAGGTAACTCTATATGAGCGGGTCAATCCACTTTTGATTTA
Organism: uncultured Clostridia bacterium; assembly: GCA_947572235.1. Classification (GTDB taxonomy): domain Bacteria; phylum Bacillota; class Clostridia; order Oscillospirales; family Oscillospiraceae; genus CAJFPI01. Next base: position 273 of record CANPBB010000037.1, on the reverse strand, counting down.
TCCAAAAGAACGCATCATCACCGATGATGGATATAGGCCGGTCTGCGCCGGGAAATACTCGCTCGTTTGGCAAGGGGATACAGTGACGCTATCTGTTGCAAATGGAGCCGGATGGAACGAAACAATTTCGGTTACATTGGATAAACGCAGATAAATGAAATCAACTCAACAAAGAAAGTAGGTGAGAACCGTGGGATTGGCTTATTTTTCCATTTTTGTTGTGATATTGGGCGCGGCGGGGATAGCAGTTGTTTTGCTAAAAGCGGCGTGGGA
>CANPBB010000036.1 GCA_947572235.1 uncultured Clostridia bacterium | reverse complement strand
CAGTCCCTTCACCAACATGATCTACTTAGGCGACGGGCTCAGCGACGTGCCCTGTATGAAGATGATGCGCTCCTACGGCGGCCAGGCCATCGCCGTCTACCAGCCGGTGAACCGGCCGGGGGTGGAGCAGCTTCTCCGGGACGGCCGGGTGGACTACATCTTTCCCGCCGACTATCGGGAGGGCACGGCGCTGGAGGAGACTATACAGGATATCATACGCAGAATGGCCGTGAGCCACCGCTTGGAGGAAACCTCGGCGGGACAGCTCCGGGCCGTCGGGAGGAAGGAGGAGACGAGAGTATGAGTGAGCTGTACAATCTGGAGGACTGCCCCATCTGCCAAGAGGGTGTGGGGTCCGTGGAGCACGAGGGGGGCTGGTGCGTGTATGTGGAGTGCCTCCACTGCGGCGCCCACACCGCCCACTTCGCCTACAACAGTGAGGCGGAGCGGGAGCAGGCGGAAAAGGGCGCGGTACAGATGTGGAATCTTGGGAAGGTAATTCGCCAGGATTTGGGAGAATAGGCGCAGCGTCCGCATATGGTTTACCGGAGGGGGGGCGGTTGACGGGAGACAGCGCCCCGGGGGGCGTCGTGCCCTTACGGGTGCGGGTATCGGATGTATGGTAGATGGCGGCAGAGCAGGCGGCCACAAGCCGCCTCTATGGATTTTGCGTTGTCCGACCCGTTTCCGATAAACCAGATGCAGGCGTGCGGATCACCCCATTATCACCAAGCACGGCGGCATTTGCCGTACCATGCCAGCGCAGCCCCATCAAGCCCCGGCGGCAAGTTGGGCGACGGGAGCAGAGCGGCAGCGGCGGTTTACCAAAAGGCGAAAGACGGGGGGACGCTTTCAGGGCACCTTCTGCTATGCGAGAGCCACCGCCGCCGCGTCCGAAGCTGTGCAGTAAATCCTCGCACCGGCCTGCCGAAGCCGCGCCGCGTCTTGGGGTTCTTAGGGGGGAGCGAATAAGGCTTTAGCTCTCTGAGCGGACACCTAAGTGCGCTTTTGACTGCTTTTCTCGCGTAAGAGAAGGGAAAGGATGTGTGAAGGAAAACCGTGTGGGTTTCCTTCGCGTTCGACTAACCCAGCGCGGCGACAGATGTTGGCACCTTACCAAAATCTGCTGGGTCTGGGGACTCTTGACTCCGGACCCAGTCGCCCGGAGGGGCACCCCCGACCTGTTCCGCGCCGCCGCGGCGCGATAAAAAGGCCGCATACTGCGCGGCAGTATCCCCCGCCGCGGGTTCCGCGGCGGCACACCCCCCAACGGAGGAAAAAACCATGCAATGGCTCCAACTACACATCGACGCCTCGCCGGCGTCCATAGAGGCGGTCTGCGATATGCTCCGTGAAATCGGCATTGAGGGCCTGTCCATTGAGGACGAGGCGGATTTCCAGACCTTCCTGCAAGAAAACCAACAATACTGGGACTATGTGGACGAAAATTTAGAAAAAACCATGGCCGGCAAGTGCCGCGTCACCTTCTACTTGGAGGACAGCCAGACCGGCTACACCCAGTTAGCCGCCGCCCGGATCGCCCTCACCGCCCTCCGGCAGGCCCACCCGGACTTCCCCGCCCTGATCCTCTCCATGGAGAACATCGAGGACGCCGACTGGGAGAACAACTGGAAGGCCTTCTATAAGCCCATGGAGATCGGCCAGCGCCTGATCGTCATCCCCGACTGGGAGGAGACGGATGCCAGAGGCCGGGTCGCCCTGCGCCTGAACCCCGGCCTCATCTTCGGCACCGGCAGCCACGCCACCACCCGCCTCTGCCTCACCGCCCTAGAGCGCCGGGTGAGGCCGGGAATGCGCGTGCTGGACTTGGGCTGCGGCAGCGGCATTTTGTCCATTGCCGCTCTGCTCTTGGGGGCGGACAGTGCCTTCGGCTGCGACATCGATGAGAAAGCCGTGAAGGTAGCCTATGAAAACGCCGCCCTCAACGGCATCGGCCAGGACCGCTATACCGTCCGCGCCGGAGATGTGCTGACCGACGCCGGCCTCCGCCGGGAGATGGGCGGGGGCTATGACATCGTAGTGGCCAACATCGTGGCGGACGTGATCATGGCCCTCACCGACACCGTCGGTGGGCTGAAGGCCCCGGGCGGTCTCTTTCTCTGCTCCGGCATCATTGACGACCGGGCGGAGGAGGTGGAGGCGCGCCTCCGGGCGGCGGGCCTTGCCGTCTTGGAGCGAAACCAGTCGGAGGGCTGGTACAGCTTCCTCTGCCAATAAAACCGCAAAAAGCGCCGCCTTACAGCAGAATCGCTGCAAGACGGCGCTTTTCCATTGCCTCGGCGCCTCTTTAAGCGTCCCGCGCCTCCTCGGCGCGCAGGAACGCCACCAATCCGCACTCATAGGGGTGGTCCAAATACACCACGTCCCCCGTTCCGGGGCGAAAGCTGAGAAGCTTCAGAAAGATGGCCAAATCCCCGCCGCCGGCGAAGATCATCACCGCCCCGATCCCCCACAGCACCATGCTGCCGGTGAAGATCCCCGCCGCCGCCGGGAGAATCCCCAGCAAGACGGTGGGCATCATCCCGCCCAAGGCGTAGGCCCGGCGGCTGAGAGGCTGGGAACAGGTGCAGTAGGGCGTGAGATACTGCCAGATCACACCGAAGGAGACGGCCCGGAGGCGGTTCGGCGCAAAGACAGCCCAAGTGAGGCCGTGGATGCCCTCGTGGACAAAGATCAAAAGGAGGATCACGGCAAAAAATCCAAGGATCCCCCCGAGGGTGAGGCTGCCCCCTCCCCCCTCCGGATGGAGGGCGAAGAAAGCCATGAGCAGCACCGCCACAATGGGCAGGCACAGCACAACCGCCAGTACATTGGCCCGCACGATCCCGATGGTCAGATCCGCCTGCCGGTAGCCCGCCGCGGCCAGCGCCGCCGCCGTGCGGTCAAAGACGGCCTTCCGCCGCTCCTCCGCCGCCGTGAGCTTCCGAGGGGCGTCCGGTGCTTGTTTCACGAAAACCGCCTCCCATTAAACAGTCAAAAGAGGGGGACTGCGTCCCCCTTTTTTGGGAATTCCCCCAAGGGTTCATAAGGGACCCCGCAGGAAAAGCCGCGCTGAAGCGTCATTTCTTCTCCCGCTGGGGCAGAACAAAGATGAACACCAGCGAGCTGAGCAGCAGCAGATAGGGGTAGATGAGATAGGGCATAATCTGGAACGCGGACACCGCGTGTCCCGACTCGGCGCAGGCGGCGATGGCCACCAGCATCTGGGCGCCGTAGGGGATCACCCCTTGGAACACGCAGGCGAAGGTGTCCAGCAGGGAGGCGGCCTTCCGGGGACTGATGTGGTACTCGTCGCTCATCTCTCTGGCAATGGGGTTGGCAATAACGATAGCCACGGTGTTGTTGGCGGTGGCGATGTCCATCGCCCCCACCAGCAGTCCCATGCCTAACTGACCGCCCCGGTTGCCCTTGAAGCTTCGGCGGATGGCGTAGAGCAGGGCCTCAAACCCGCCGTGCTCCCTGATGAGGGCGCACATAGCCGCCACCAGCACCGCCACCATGCAGGTCTCAAACATCCCGGCGGAGCCGCTGCCCATGCTGGCCAGCAGGTCCGTGGCGGCTGTCTGGCCGGTGGCCAGCATGATGATGGCCCCGGAGACGATCCCCGCCAGCAGCACCACAAATACGTTGATGCCGATAATCCCCCCGAAGAGTACCAGCAGGTAGGGGGCGATCTGCAGCATGTTGTAGGGCTCGTCAATGGTCCCGGTGATCTCCACCCGGAAGGACAGCACCAGCAGCACCGCCAGCGTCACCAGTGCCGCCGGCAGGGCGATGCCGAGATTCTCCCGGAACTTGTCCTTCATGGCGCAGCCCTGCCCGTTGCAGGCGGCGATGGTGGTGTCGGAGATAAAGGAGAGGTTGTCACCAAACATCGCCCCGCCCATAACGGCGCCCACACACAGCGGCACGCCGAAGCCGGACACCCCGGCCACCGCCGCGGCGATGGGGGTGAGGAGGGTGATGGTGCCCACGCTGGTGCCCATGGCCGTGGATACAAAGCAGGCCACGATGAACAGCACCGCCACCGCAAACCGGGTGGGGATGATGGAGAGCATGAAGTAGGCCACGCTCTCCGCGCTGGAGCGGCCCACAACCCCCACAAAGGCCCCGGCCACCAAAAAGATGAGCAGCATGGTGATAATATTCTTATCCCCCACGCCCTGCCCCATAATCGCCAGCTTCCGGTCAAAGGAGAGCGCTTGGTTTTGCAGGCAGGCCACCAGAATGGACACTAGGAAAGCGATGACAATAGGGATGTTGTAGAACCCCATAGGGATCTTCATCCCGTACTCAAAGGTCAGGCCCAGCCCCAAATACAGCAGCAGAAACACCCCGATGGGCAGCAGCGCCGCGGGATTGCCCTTTTTCTCCATAGGTACATTCCTCCTAAACCAAAACACAAAATTCGCCAAAGGCAGGTATATCCTACCATGCTGGAGACAAAAAAGCAAGAAAAGGATTCCCTGTGAACAGTGCCCGCCCGCGGGCGCAATATCGCACATGGCATGGCAGGGCGGCTGCCGGGCGGGACGCCCCCGGCCCGCCGTCCTCTTGGCTTTCCCCGTCCTCCGGTAAAGCCGCCGCACTCCTGTGGGGGCGCACACTGTGCGCCCCCCGCTACTCCTCCCGTAGGGGCCGATCCGTCAGCCCCCGGATCCGCTTCATCTCCCGCAGTACCAAGAACAGGGCCACGGCGGCGGCCACACCGTCGGCAATGGGGCCGGCGATCATCACGCCGTCCACCCCCCAGATCCGGGGAAGGAGGAGCACAAGGGGCAGCAGGAACAGCAGCTGTCGTGTCATGGAGATCAGCATCCCCATCTTGGCTCTTCCGATAGAGGTAAAAAAGTTGCTGGTCAGGGGATGGATGGCATTCAAAAAGGCCGCCCCCATAAAGATGCGGAAGTACTCCGTCCCGAATTGAAAGAACATCTCGCTGCCGTTGGGGTCAAAGATGGACAGCAGCTGCCGGGGCAGGAACTGAAAACAGAGGAAGAAGGCGCAGGAGATGCAAAAACCCGCCGTCAGCGCCCGGCGATAGGCGGCGCGGACCCGGCTGTACTGCCCTGCGCCGTAGTTAAAACCCACGATGGGCTGGCACCCTTGGGCGATCCCCACCAAAAAGGCGATCATCACCACGTTGACCTTGGTGATCACCCCCACACAGGCCAGGGGGATGTCGCTGCCATAGGAGGACGTCGCCCCATAGCGCCGAAGGACGTTGTTCATGGCGATCTGCACAATCATCATGGCCACCTGATTAAAAAAGGCGGCGGAGCCCAGCCCCGCAACAGCCCGGAGCTGTCCCAGCCGGGGCCGCAGGTGCTCCGGGCGGATGGGGTGATTTTTCAGCCGCCAGAAATAGAACACCTGAAGGACCGCCGTGCTCACCTGCCCGATCACCGTGGCATAGGCGGCGCCGGCGATACCCAAATCCAAGGTAAAGATGAAGATGGGGTCCAAAATGATGTTCAGCACCGCCCCAGCGGAGATGCTGACCATAGCGTAGCGGGGACTGCCGTCGGCCCGGATCAGATGGCTCCCCGCGGTGCCGAAGATCTGGAAGGGCATCCCGAAGGCGGTGATCCCGGTGTAGACCATGGCGTAGGGCAGGGACGCCTCCGTGGCCCCGAAGGCCACCATCAGCGGCCGCAAAAAGAGCAGCACCAGCGCCCCCACAGCCAGCCCGAAGATCACCAGAAAGCCGATGGCCCCGCCGTAGTACCGGGCGGCCTCCTCCTCGTCCCCCCGGCCCATGGCCAAGCTGTAGTTGGAGGCGCCGCCCACCCCCAGCAGCAGGGACAGCGACAGACAGAGCGTCACCAGCGGGAAGGCCACATTGGTGGCGGCGTTGCCTAAAAGCCCCACGCTCTGTCCGATAAAGATCTGATCCACAATGTTGTAGAGGGCGCTGATCAGGTTGCTGATAATGGCGGGGATGGCAAATTTCATAATCAGCCGCCCCACCGGCTGCACCGCCAGCGCGGGCGGTCCGTGACGGGATTCCATAGAGACACCTCCGGTGGTTTTTGTGTTAAATATTTGTCGATATTTTTATTGTACCACGGAAAAATTGGTTGTCAAGGGATAGAGGGGGGTGGGTAGGGAGAGGCGCGGCCTCTCCCCCAAGCCCTTTTTTCGCGCGTCTCTGCGCGGGAAGGGTCGGGAGGGCGCCCCTGGGGGTGGCTGGCTTTTAGCACAGCCCAAAAGTCAGCAAAAGGCTGCTTAGGGGGTCTGCTCAGGCGGGCTTTAGCCCCGCTTGCGGCGGGACACGGCCCTTATTCGCCCCCTAAGAACCACAAGCCGCGCGCCCCCTCGTCAGACCGGCGCCCATCCAACCTTGGCGCCCCCGCGGTGGCAGTTTTTGCACGGGCAGAGGCATCCTAAGGGCATCCCCCCGTCTATAGCTTTGCGGTAAACCGCCGCTGCCGCTCTATCCTCCTCGCCCGGCTTGTCCCCGAAACTTGAAGGTCAAATCGCTGGCCCAGTACTGCAAATGCCGCCGTGCCTGACGGTGATGTCGGTATAACAAGTGTAGGGGCGCACAGTGTGCGCCCGCTCTACCGTCCCCAAGATAGTCTGTACCCCCCGTAGGGCGCGACGACCCCGGTGCGCCGTCCCCCCGTCCTCGGGACGTTCCCTTGTTCGCATACTCGCACACCATCCGCCTCCCCACCACGCCGAGCCAAACGGCGGCAGCGCTTTGCGCCTCGCCTCCCTCGCTAAAGGCTGCGCCCGCAGGCGCGTTTCGAGGCCAACCGCCCCAAGGGGGCGGCTCTTAGGCCGAGATAAGGGGGACCGCCGGATGGCGGTGGAGGGATTCCTCGCAGGCACTCCCGTCAAAACCGCCCGTAGGAGGAGGCGATCTTGGTGAGCTGTCCCTCGTTGGCCGGGATGGTTTGGTAAAGCGCTTGCGGGTGTTGTGTGTTCCTTCTATCGACAATCACCGCACAGGTGAAGGACGGACGCACGGTGTGCGCCTCTGCATGTGTTTGGTATGCCGCGTGTATTTGGGGGGCTGAATTTACAAATTGTTCATTCCCCAAAGGGCGGAAACCATTGACAAGGCCACTTTCCGGTGTTATATTCTCCTTAGCACTCGAGAAGATGGAGTGCTAAGGAGTGCTTCTATGGAATTGACACCGCGGAAAAAGGAAATATTGAAGATTGTCGTGGAACACTACATCTCTACCGCAGAGCCTGTGGGCTCCAAGATGATTGCGCAGCAGCTGAAAAGCAGCGTCAGCTCCGCTACCGTGCGCAACGAGCTGGCGGATCTGGTGGAGCTGGGGTATTTGGAACAGCCCCATACCTCCGCCGGACGGGTGCCCTCGCCTAAGGGATACCGGCTCTATGTCAATGAGCTGATGGAGCAGCGGGCTCTGAGCCTGCAGGAGACGGAGCAGATCAATGAGGCGCTTCAGATGAAGATGCGGGAGCTGGATGGAGTGATCTTTAGGGCCGGACAGGCGGCCGCCGCGATCGTCAACTATCCCGCCTACGCCATGGCCGGGGTGAAAAGCGAGGTGGCAATCCAGCGCTTTGATCTGCTCGCTGTGGATTCGCGGAGCTTTATTGCCGTGGTGATGACCGAGGACAGCCGGGTGAAGAGCCGGCTGCTCCACACGGAGCTGGATGTGGACGCGGAGGCGCTGACCGCGCTGACGGCCCTTTTAAACCAGCACTTTACCCATCTGCGCATGGCCGAGATGAGCCAGCAGCTGATGTCGCTGGCGGAGCAGACGCCTCCGGCGCTGTTTATGACGCTGCATTTGACGGTGGAATACGCGGCGGAGGTGCTGGAGGGCAGCGAGAAGAACCGGGCAGTTACCGCCGGGGCCAACAATATTTTGAAGCTGCCGGAGTTTCGGGACGCGGACAAGGCCCATGAGCTGATGAGCTTTATGGTGGAAAACCCGGAAAACCTGCCGGTGCCCGCCGCCGGGCGGTCCATGCAGATCCTGATTGGGCCGGAGAATGTCAGCGAGGCGCTGAAGGACACCAGTGTGGTGGTGGCCAGCTACGATATCGGGGACAATATGCGGGGCCTTGTGGGCGTGGTGGGGCCCACGCGGATGGATTACGCCACCGTGGCCGCAAGGCTCAGCTACTTTGCCGAGGGATTGACAAAAATGTTTGGAAAGCAGGAGAATATGCTGCCCACTCCAAAGGAGGAGGAACCAGATGAATAAAGAGAACAGCGCAAACCCGTCTGAGATGCCGGAGAGCCTGGAGGCCCAGGAGGTCCAGGAGACCGCGGAGGCTGCCGAGGCTCAGGAGACTGCGGAGGCGGAGACTGCCGAGGCCCAAGAGGCTGGAGAGGACGGCGGGGCCGCTGAGGCGGAGACCTTTGCCCTTACACGGGAGCAGATGGAGCAGATGGAGGCCTTGGCCGGACAGATGGCTGAGCTCAATGACCGGCACCTTCGTCTGCTGGCGGAATACGATAATTACAGGAAACGGACCCAGAAGGAGAAGGAGGGCACCTATCAGGAGGCCAAAATCGACACGGTTGTGAAGTTTTTGGAGATCTATGACAACTTGGAGCGGGCCGCCAATCAGGAGGGGGACGAGGACAATGTCCACAAGAAGGGCATGGTCATGATCTTCCACCAGCTCCAAGGCGTGCTGGAGAAGTTAGGTGTCACGGAGATCGACCCCATGGGGGAGCCGTTTGATCCGGAGCGGCACAACGCCGTGCTCCACATCGAGGATGAGAACCTCGGGGAGAGCGTGGTGTCGCAGGTGTTCCAGAAGGGGTTTCTGCTGGGGACCAAGGTGATCCGGTTTGCCACCGTGCAAGTCGCCAACTGACGCGGCCATGGTGCGCCGGGGCGTGTTCCGGTTCGATGGGCTCACCGTCGCCCCCGGACTGTCCGCCGGCGATCTGGCCGAGCAGCTGAAGGGCCGCGGGGACGTGCGGCGGGTGGCGCTGAAAACCGCCGCCGTCTATTTGACGGCGGTCCGGTGGCAGTCGGAGTGCTGGGAGGTGCACATCACGGTCCGGGAGGGCGCGGTGCGGCAGCTGGACCTGCGCCTCCCGCCCGGCGATCCGGCAGAGATCTTCGCCGCCCAGAACAACGCGCTGTGCGCCGCGCTGGGGAATGACTTTCAGAAAACACTGGGGAGGAGGACCTGCCGGTTTCCCTGGGGGAGCGTCTGCTCCCGTATGGACATCCAGACCGGGGAGTGTCTGATCTCCGTGGAATATAGTGGTTAATAAAAAATTTTTCGATAGATTTTGGGAGGAATTACACTATGTCTAAGGTAATTGGTATTGATTTAGGTACAACCAACTCCTGCGTGGCCGTGATGGAGGGCGGCGAGTCCGTCGTCATCGCCAATGCTGAGGGGAACCGGACCACGCCCAGCGTGGTGGCCTTCTCCAAGACCGGGGAGCGTATGGTGGGCCAAGTGGCCAAGCGCCAGGCCATCACCAACCCGGACCGGACCATCGCCTCCATCAAGCGGGAGATGGGCAGCGACTACAAGGTGTCCATTGACGACAAGCGCTTCACTCCCCAGGAAATCAGCGCCATGATCCTCTCCAAGCTGAAGGCCGACGCCGAGGCGTATTTAGGGCAGAAGGTCACGGAGGCGGTGATCACCGTCCCCGCCTACTTCACCGACTCCCAGCGGCAGGCCACCAAGGACGCGGGGAAGATCGCGGGGCTGGAGGTCAAGCGCATTATCAACGAGCCCACCGCCGCGGCGCTGGCCTACGGCGTGGACAAGGAGGAGGCCCAGAAGATCATGGTCTATGATCTGGGCGGCGGCACCTTCGACGTGTCCATCTTAGACATCGACGACGGCGTCATCCAGGTGCTGGCCACCGCCGGCAACAACCGCTTGGGCGGCGATGACTTCGACAAGTGCGTCATGGACTACATGGCGGCGGAGTTCAAGAAAACCGAGGGCGTGGACCTCACTGGCGACAAGGTGGCCATGCAGCGGCTGAAGGAGGCGGCGGAGAAGGCCAAGATCGAGCTCTCCGGCGTGGCCTCCACCAGCATCAACCTGCCCTATATCACCGCCGATGCCACCGGGCCCAAGCACCTTGACATGACACTGAGCCGGGCCAAGTTCAATGAGCTCACCAGCCATCTGGTGGACGCCACCATGGGGCCGGTGCGCCAGGCCATGAGCGACGCGGGCCTCGACCGCGGCGACATCTCCAAGGTGCTGCTGGTGGGCGGCTCCAGCCGGATCCCCGCGGTGCAGGAGGCGGTGAAGGGCATCACCGGCAAGGAGGGCTTCAAGGGCATCAACCCCGATGAGTGCGTGGCCCTCGGCGCGGCCATCCAGGGCGGCGTGCTGAATAAGGAGGTCAAGGACATCCTCCTCCTCGACGTGACGCCGCTGAGCCTTGGCATCGAGACCCAGGGCAACATGATGACCAAGCTCATCGAGCGCAACACCACCATCCCCACCCGGAAGAGCCAGATCTTCTCCACCGCCGCGGACAATCAGACCAGCGTGGAGGTCAACGTGCTCCAGGGCGAGCGGGAGGTTGCCAGCGCCAACAAGAGCTTGGGCCGCTTCCACTTGGACGGCATCGCCCCCGCCCGGCGGGGGGTGCCCCAGATCGAGGTGACCTTCAACATCGACGCCAACGGCATTGTGGAGGTCAGCGCCAAGGATTTGGGTACCGGCACCGAGCAGCACATCACCATCACCTCCTCCACCAACATGTCCAAGGAGGACATTGAGAAGGCGGTGAAGGAGGCGGAGCAGTACGCCGCCGAGGACGCCAAGATCAAGGAGGGCGTGGAGATCCGCAACGGCGCCGACCAGATGGTCTATCAGGCGGAGAAGGCCTTGGGGGATATGGGCGACAAGCTCTCCGCCGAGGACAAGGAGAAGGTTCAAAGCGGCATCGACAAGCTGAAGGAGCTTTTGAAGGGCGACGACACAGCCGCCATCAAGGCCGCCACCGAGGAGCTCCAGCAGGCGTTCTACGCCGTTAGCGAGAAGCTCTACCAGCAGGCGGGGCCCCAGCCGGGGGCTGAGGGCGGTCCGGACATGGGCGGCCAGCAGTCCGCCGCCGGCGACGGCCAGCAGTTCTACGACGCGGACTACAAGGTCGTGGACGACGAGGAGCAGAAGTAAGGACGGACGATCAATGGGACGGGGATTTTCCCCGCCCCATTGAGGCGTCATTTCAGTTGGGAGCCGGGAGTGACGGCGCCGCCTTTGGCGGCGGGATTTGAATTTTTTCAGAGTGAAGAGAATGGGGCGCCTATGTTTGGGGAGAGAGCGGGAGATCTCTTTCCGCCGGCACAATGAAATCGTCCGGCGGGAGCCGGACCCATTCGCTCCTGACGCCTAACGCAACGGAGGAGAGTCATGGCTGAGCAGAAGCGCGATTATTATGAGGTCCTCGGGGTCGGCCGGGGGGCCTCGGAGGATGAAATTAAAAAGGCCTATCGGAAGCTGGCGAAAAAGTATCATCCGGATTTGAATCCGGGAGATCAGGAGGCTGAGCATAAGTTCAAGGAGGTCAATGAGGCCTATGAGGTTCTCAGTGACGCCTCTAAGCGGGGGCGGTATGACCAGTTTGGACATGCCGGGGTGGATCCCAACTATGGGGCCGGCGGCGGCTTCGGCGGCGGCTTCGGAGACTTCGATTTCGGGGATTTGGGGGATCTGTTCGGATCCTTTATCTTTGGCGGCGGAAGAGCCAGCCGGAATGGGCCCGCCCGGGGGGAGAGCATCCGGGTGGCGCTGACCATCTCCTTTGAGGAGGCCGCCTTTGGCTGCGAGAAGGAGGTCGCGGTGGACCGGGTGGAGCAGTGCCCCACCTGTAAGGGGTCCGGCTGCGCCGAGGGAACCGCGCCGGAGGTGTGCAGCCAGTGCGGCGGCTCCGGGCAGGTCCAGCAGCGGCGGCAGACGCCCATGGGCGTCTTCTCCACCTCCGCGGTCTGTCCCAAGTGCGGCGGCAAGGGAAAGATTGTCCACAGCCCCTGCAAGGACTGCAGCGGCAGCGGGCAGCAGCGGCGGCGGAAGACCATCAAGGTCAACGTCCCCGCCGGCATCGACAGCGAGCAGACCATCTCCCTGCGGGGACAGGGCAACGCCGGCCGCAACGGCGGGCCTGCCGGGGACCTGCTTATTCTGATCAATGTGCGGCCCCATGAGCTGTTCCGCCGGGACGGCAGCAACGTCTGGTGCGACGCGCCCATCACCTTCACGCAGGCGGTGCTGGGCGGGGAGATGGAGATCCCCACCATCGACGGGAAGGTGAAGTACACCATCCCCGAGGGAACGCAGACCGGCACCACCTTCCGTCTCCGGGGGAAGGGAATCCCCAACCTCAATGGACGGGGACGGGGGGATCAGTATGTCACCGTGAATATTGAGACGCCCCGGAATCTGAGCCGGGAGCAGAAGGAGGCCCTGCGCAAATTCGGCGAGACGCTGAAAGAGCACAATTATGAGGAGCAGAAGAGCTTTTTTAGGAAGTTTAAGCGGTGAGGGGGTTCTTTCAGGAAGTACGGAATAAATCCCTGCACGTCGATTTAATCAGTCCTTCCTCAATATCCCTCTTTCAAAACAAGTGGAGATATACTTCTTATGAGTGTTTACACAGCGGATACACATACCCACTCGCGGTGTTCGCCGGATGCTGAGCATACCATGGCGGAGATGGCGGAGGCCGCGGCGGCGGCGGGGCTGGATGAGATTTGCTTTACCGATCATGTGGATTTGAGGCCTTGGCGGGACTATGTGCCGCCGGAGCGGTATCCTTGGGGACGTTTGGCGGAGGAGGTCCGGGAGGCCCGGGAGCGGTGGGGAGATCGGATCACCATCCGCTTAGGGGCGGAGATGGGCGAGATGTACACCGATTTTCCCAAGGCGGAGAGGTACTGGCGGGATCGGCCGGAGCTGGATTTTGTCATCGGGTCCATCCATGTGATGGGAGAGCGGTATGACCACTTGGATTTTACACACATTGATCAGGTGGCGGAGCGGTATGATGAGGTGATTGAGGACTACCTTGCCCAGCAGATGCGGCACATCGGCTGGGGGCATTTTTCCGTGATGGGACATCTGACGCTGCCGCTGCGGTATGCCAATGAGCGCTTCCAGATGGGCGTCACCTTTGAGAAGCACATGGACGGCGTGGAGCGGGTGCTGCGGGCCCTGATTGAGAAGGGGCTCGGGCTGGAGTGCAACACCAACCGGGGGCGGAGCCCTCTGCCAGGGGCGGAGATTTTAAGGCTCTACCGGCGCCTCGGCGGTGAGATCGTCACCTTGGGCAGCGACGCCCACCGGCCGGAGCATGTGGGGTTCGGTATCCGGGAGGGGCAGGCGTTGCTGCGGGAGTGCGGGTTTCGGTATTTCTGCACCTTCCGGCAGATGCGGCCGGAGTTTCATCCGCTGTAGGCGGCGGGGATTTTCGGGGGGTGACGAGCGATCCCGGTATCGGCATGACGGGTGTACACAGCGCATCCATAAGCGGCAGAGCCGCTGAGGCTGCGCTGTGTGCGCCCCTGCGGAGGTGTCAGAGGACTGTTTGTTGGGATAAAATGCGCGGCGGAAGGCGGCCCGAACAAAAAACGACTTGATTATCGGTGCCGGATACGGTATGATTAAAAAAGTATGCGGACAGCGTAAAAGTATGGAGAATAAACGGATAAGGAGAGATGAGGATGAGGATTGCCATGGCATCGGACCACGGCGGATTTGCCTTGAAGCAGGCGGTTGCCGCCTATCTGCGGGAGCAGGGGCATCAGGTGGAGGACTTTGGGTGCCACTCCACAGAGAGCTGCGACTACCCGGATTTTGCCGGCGCGGCGGCTAAGGCGGTGGCGTCCGGGGCGTGTGAGCGGGGGATTGTGGTGTGCAGCACGGGCATTGGCATCTCCATTGCGGCCAACAAGGTTTCCGGCATCCGCTGCGCCCTCTGCGGCGATCTGTTCAGCGTGGAGATGACCCGCCGGCACAACAACGCCAACATGCTGGCCTTGGGGGCTTTCCTGACCCCTCCCCCTCTGGCCGAGCGCATTGTGGACGTGTTTTTGAACACGGAATTTGAGGGCGGACGGCATCAGAGGCGGGTGGATAAGATTTCTGCGCTGGAAGAGCAGAGTCAGAGTTAGGAGTGAAGGCTGCCGCCTATGGCGGCGGATTTGAACGTTAGAGTGAAGAGCTGAGGTTTGGAATTCGCCGCAGGCGAATGGATTTCCAATCGTCCGGCGTAAGCCGGACGCATCCGCTCCTCACTCCTGCTTCAACGAAAGGGGGGAGAGGATGCCGACCAGAGGATACAATAGTTATCATGGGCGCAGGAGCTTGTGGAAGGTTTTGCTGGTGCTGCTTCTGGTGCTGGTGTTGACGGCGGCAGGGGCCTTCCTCTTCCTTCAGGACTACATTATCTATGAGTCTGATGGCAGTATCCGGCTGGAGCTGCCTATGTTTCGCACCGATTCCAAGGAACCGGCGGGGGACGGGGACGTGCCCGCCGGGGATACGGGGGGCGCTGGCCCGGGAACGGGGGATGGCGGGGATGTGCTGCCGCCGGTGGTGATTTTGGAGCCGGAGCTTCCGGAGCCGGAACTTCCGGAACCCCTTCAGGCCGCTGTGGTGACGGCCGCCGCCCTCTGTGACGCCGACGCCGACCCGCTGGGGAGCATCCGCGGCGCCGGGCACAACGGCCTTGTGGTGGAGATGAAGGGGGATAACGGGGTGTTCTATTACACCTCCGCCAAGGCGCCGAAGGATACCGCTGTCTCCTTCGCTGTCACTGCCAGCCAAGTGAGGGCCGTTTTGGACCGGGGGGAGGAGCTGACGGCGGTGGCCCAGATCAGCTGCTTCCACGACAGCGCCTATGCCTTCTCCGACATGGCGGGTACTGGTGTGTGTCAGAAGAACGGCTACATCTGGTACGACTATCAGAACTCCCACTGGATGGACCCGGCCAAGACCGGTACCAAGGACTACCTCTTTGCCTTGGCGGAGGAGTGCGTGGGGATGGGGTTCGATGAGGTGCTTCTCACCCAGTTCCACTATCCCCTTCGGGGCAAGCTCTACAAGATTGACTACTCCAAGATGACCGTGACCAAGGAGGATGCCCTCTGCACCTTCCTTACCGAGCTGCGCGCCCGGCTGGGGGAGGAGACAGCCCTGTCCATCGAGATGGATTTAGAGATCCTGCTTGCCGGGAGCAGCGCCGACGGCGGCATCGCCTTGGCGCGGCTGCTGCCGCTGGTGGACCATATCTGCGTCAGCGCCGGGGAACGGGAGGCGGAGGTGATCGAGGCTCTCCGGGCCGCCGGGGCGGAGGAGCCGGAGGCCGTGGCGCTCTTTCGCAGAGGGGACGCCATCGTCAGCGCGGCGGCGCAGTAGACGGCGGGAGGATGCAATTTTTTACCCTTTATGGAGGAAGGACAGACTGTGCGTTGGCGGCGGACAGTCTGTCCTTTTCTTTCGAAATTGATGTGATAAGATAGGATAAGTTATCAGATGTTGCCGTTGGCTTACCTGATAAGGGGGCGCTTTTGTGGAAGGTGGGGAAATGGGACAGGCGGTTGGATTGGAAAAAATGTAAATTTTTTATTACAATGGCCTTGTTCCTTGTGGCGAGTTGTGGTATATTGAAGTAGTTAGCCCGCGCTCCAAAGACCGCGTTGTGTTTGGCGCCGGGCTGCACTCTGAAAGATTGTGAGCAAAGGGCGGTGAAACAATGTCACTAAAAGCCATTCGCGAGATTCAGAACGTGGAGGAGACCATGGACCAGCAGCGGTCCGAGGCCAGGGCCAAGGCCCAGAGGCTGATTGCAGAGGCCGAGCGGGAGGGGCGGGAGCTCCTCAAGCGGGGCCGTGAGGACTCCGCCAAAAAGACGGCGGAGGTCATGAAGGCCTCAGAGGAGCGGGCCGAGGCGCGGCGGGCGGAAATCCTCTCCGCCGCCGAGAAGGACTGCGCGGCGCTGAAGGCGGGCGCCGAGGCGAAGCTGGCCCAGGCGGTCCAAATGATCGTAGGAAGGGTGGTAGAGAGTTAATGTCCATTGTCAAGATGAAACGAATCCGGCTGATCGCCTTGGAGAGCGACAAGGAGGCGCTGATGTCGGGTTTGCTTCATGGGGGCTGTGTGGAGGTCAACGAACCCGTCTTGGATGAGGCGTCTCAGGCCGCCCTGCTGCGGCGGAGCCCCTCTGCCATAGCGGAGGCCAGAGGGCGGCAGAGCGAGCTGAAGCTGGCCATCGACACCCTCAACCGCTACGCCCCCCAGAAGGGCGGAGGTCTCACCGCCCCCCGGGATCGTTTGGGCGAGAGGGAGCTGATGCGTCCGGAGGCGCTGGAGGAGGCGTCGGCGCTGGCCAAGAGGGTCAACGACCACGCCAAGGCCATCGGCGCGTGCAGCGCCCGGGAGACCCGGCTGTCCGCCGAGGAGCTGTCCCTCCAGCCTTGGCAGAGCTTTGAGCTGCCGCTGGAGACGCAGGGAACCAAGACGGTGATGCTGCTTCTGGGAACCGTTCCCAACACCGCTGATTTTCACGCCATGGCCGGCGCGCTCAGCGAGTCCGGCGCGGCGGCGGAGGTCACGCGCCTCTCCGCCGACAAGGAGCAGCAGTACTTAGAGGTGCTGTGTCATCGGGACAGCGAGGCTAAGGCGCTGGAGGTGCTGCGGAGCTATGGCTTCGCCTATGCCCAGCTCAAGGAGCTCACGGGCACAGTGTCGGAAAATCTGCACCGCTTGGGGGCGGAGAAGTCCGCCGCCGTCAAGGAGCGGGAGGGCGAGCTGGCGGCACTGAAGGAGCTGGGTCCCCGGAAAAAGGAGCTGCAGATCGCCTTGGACCGTGTGGAGCAGGTCATCGCCAAGGAGAGCGCCAAGGAGAACCTGCTCACCGCGGGGAACATCCTGTACCTGGACGGCTGGGTTCCCGCCCCGGAGGAGGAGAAGTTAAAGGGCCTCCTCGCCAAGTACGACTGCGCCTATGAGCTGACGGACCCGGCGCCGGAGGAGTATCCGGAGGTCCCCGTGAAGCTCAAAAACAGCAAGATTGTCCAGCCCATCAACGCGGTGCTGGATATGTACGTGCCGCCGGTGTACGACGGCATCGACCCCAATCCCCTGATGGCCCCCTTCTTCGTCACCTTCTTCGGCCTGATGATGGCGGACATGGGCTACGGCCTGATCATGCTGATCATGGCGTGGTTCATGTTCAAGAAGATGCACGCCCGGGGCACCATGCGCAACTTCGCCGGCCTGCTGGTCCTCTGCGGCGTCAGCACGCTGGTCTTCGGAGCCCTCACCGGCGGCTTCTTCGGGGACTTTATCCCCCAGATCGCCAAGATCATCAACCCCTCCAGCACCGTGGAGCTGCCGGCCCTGTTCACCCCCCTGAATGATACCCTGGCAATCCTGATCGGCTCTCTGGTGCTGGGCGTGATCCAGATCTTCACCGGTATGATCATCAACGTGGTCTACAAAATCCGGCACGGCGACTTTATTGACGCGCTGTTTGACGAGATCACTTGGTGGGTCATCATCGCCGGCGGCGTGCTGGCGGGCTTAGGCATCGGCAGTATCGCCGGGGTGCCGGTGGTGCTGATCATCGGCGTCTTGATGCTGGCCGTCGGCGGCACACGGGAGGCCAAGGGCTTCGGCAAGGTCACAAGCCTCATCGGCAAGGTCTACAACGGCGTCAGCGGCTACTTCAGCGACACGCTGTCCTACGCCCGTCTGATGGCCCTGATGCTGGCCGGCAGCGTGGTGGCGCAGGTGTTCAACACCTTGGGCGCCGTCACGGGCAACGTGCTGGGCTTTGTGATCATCTCCATGATCGGCAACGCACTGAACCTGGCGCTGAACCTTTTGGGCTGCTATGTCCACGATCTGCGCCTGCAGTGCCTGGAGTTCTTCAACCGGTTCTATAAGGAGGGCCATCGGTCCTTCCGTCCCCTGTCTATCCAAACAAAATATGTAGATATTATTGAGGAGGAACAGTAACATGAACGTTTTCTTTGATTTCTTCAGCGGCACCGGTTTAGCATTCCTTGGTGCGGCCTTGGCCGTGGGCCTCTGCTGCGTGGGCTCCGCCCGGGGCACCGGCTGCGTGGGTGAGGCGGCTACCGGCCTCCTGTCCGAGGCTCCCGAGCACTTCTCCAAGTGCATGGTGCTCCAGGTGCTCCCCGGTACCCAGGGCCTGTACGGTCTGGTGGTGTGGTTCTTCACCCTCTTCACCATGGGCGCCTTCTCCGGCGGTATCGTGGATCTGACTGTCCAGCAGGGCATGACCATCTTCTGCTCCTGCCTGCCCATGGCCCTGGGCGGCTGGCTGTCCGCCATCTATCAGGGCCGCGTGGCCGCCAGCTCCATCAACGTGGTCGCCAAGAAGCCCGATGACTGGTCCAAGGGCATCATCCTCTGCGGTATCGTGGAGTTCTACGCCATCCTGTCCCTGCTGGCTTCCATCATGCTGTTGATGAATGCGCTCTAATTTCAAAAAAATGCGGGCATTTTTTTGAGGTCAATGGAAAAGGTGTGCCTTTTCCATTGAGGGGATTGCACCCCGCTCCGCGCACTCGCTGACGCTCGCACGCTGTGCAGGGCTATAAGTATTTTTTCCGAAAACACGGTTTCCGGGAAAAATGATTTCAATTTATTTCGCGTCTGCGGACGCGAAACTCTGCTGAGGCGCCGTAGCGTTAAAAAAATATGCCGGCGGCATATTTTTAGCGCAGGCCCCGGCAACTGTGTTGGCGGGGGTGCACCAAGCAAGTGCGGCGGCTGCGGCTAAGGCCGCAAGCGGGTGGAATCTTGGGATACATCAACAACTGACGGAAAGGCGGTAACTACCGGCATGAATGGAATTGAGAAAATTACCGCGCGCATCGAGCAGGATGCCGGCGCTGAGATCGCCGGCATCCTGAAAGAGGCGGAGGAGAAGGCCGCGGCAATCCGCGGCCAGTATGAGGCACAGGCTAAGGCCGAGGCCGCTGAGGCCGCCGAGAGCTGCAAGAAGGCCGCTGTGGAGCGGATGCAGCGTCTGGAGGGCGCGGCGGAGATGGAGAGCAAGAAGCTGATCCTTGCCGCCAAGCAGGCGAGCATCGAGAGCGCCTTTGCCGCCGCCCAGAAGAAGCTGTGCTCCCTGCCGGAGGCGGAGTATGTGGAGCTGCTGGCAAAGCTGGCGGTCCGCTCGGCCAAGACCGGCCGGGAGGAGGTCATCATGAGCGCCAAGGACCAGAAGGCCGTGGGCGCCAAGGTGGTGGCGCGGGCCAACGCCCTTCTGGCCAAGGCCGTGGCTCCGGAGATGCCCTCTGAGCTGGCGGAGAGCAAGGCCGGCAGCATTTTGACCAAGGTGGTCACAGGCGCCAGCGCCCTGATTCAGGGCACCGCCATGCTTACCCTCTCTCAGGAGACTCGGGAGATGGAGGGCGGCCTGACGCTGAAGGACGGCAAGGTGGAGATCAACTGCGCCTTTGAAACTCAGCTTCGTATGCTGCGCGAAACCATGGCCGCGGATGTGGCCAAGACCCTGTTTGACTAAAGGCTGTCCGATGAAGGATAAAATTTTGCCTGAATAAAGGAGGATGGCTTTTGGGAAAGAAGATCAGAGATACCGATTACCTGTTTCTCTCCACCCGGTTGCGGGCGCTGGAGCGCAATGTGCTCACCTCTGCCCGGATGGAGCGGATGATCGACGCGCCCACCGCCGCCGACGCGGCCAAGGTGCTCTCGGAGATCGGCTACAGCGACTTCTCCCCTTCCAGTGACTCGGAATTGAACGAGGCGCTGCGCGTGGAGCGGGAGAAGGTCTTTGAGGAGCTCTACCGCTTCGCGCCGGACCGCTCTGTGGTGGATGTGTTTAAGGTAAAGTACGACTACCACAACGCCAAGACCGTGCTGAAGGCCAGGGCTATGGGCTTAGACGGCCGGCGCCTCTTGGTGGACGCCGGGCGCATGGAGGCGGAGCGGCTTCTGGAGGCCATGGAGGAGGGCAACTATGCCGCCCTTCCCGGTGAGATGGCGGCGGCGGCTCGGGAGGCGGCGGAGGTGCTCAGCGCCACCGGCGATCCCCAGCGCAGCGACTTCATCTTGGACCGGGCCTACTACGCCGAGATGCTCCGCTGTGCGGAGGACACAGGCAGCGCCTTCCTGGTCCGCTATGTCCGGGCCACCATCGACGCGGCCAACCTCCGTTCCACTGTCCGTACCCTGCGGATGAAGAAGGGCGGGGACTTCCTCAGAAAGGTTCTCTTTGAGGGGGGCGCCATCCCCACCGACCGGGTGATGGCCGCGGCCCTGAATGGGAACTTGGAGGAGCTCTATCGTACCGGGGAGCTGAAGGCCGCCGCGGAGTTAGGTACTGCCGCCATCGCCGGCGGCAGCCTCACCGCCTTCGAGAAGGCCTGTGACGATGCGGTGACGAGCTTTGCCGCCTCGGCCAAGCGGGTGCCCTTCGGCGTGGAGGTGGCCATCGGCTATTTGGTGGCCAAGGAGATCGAGTTTACGGCGGTGCGTATCATCATGTCCAGCCGGATGGCGGGCATTGACGGTGAGACCATCCGGGAAAGGCTGCGTGAGAGCTATGTATAAGATTGCCGTATTGGGCGACCGGGACAGCGTCTTGGGCTTTAAGGCCTTAGGGCTGGACACGGTGTTCGTGGAGAACACGGACACCGCCCGCCATGAGCTCCACCGTCTGGCCAAGGAGGATTACGCCATCATCTATATCACCGAGCAGCTGGCCAAGGATTTGACGGCGGAGATCGACAAGTACAAGGACTCCGTGACCCCCGCCGTGATCCTGATCCCCGGCAAGACCGGCAGCTTAGGGCTCGGCGCCGCCGCCCTTCAGAGCGCCGTCGAGCGGGCGGTGGGGGCGGACATCGGGTAGTCCAAGGGGGACGGGTCCCCCTTAGACGCTCCGCAGGGCTTTGGCCCCGCTCCGCTGAACCCCCCGCCAGCGACGTCGGTCACTGGTGTGTGCGCCCAAGGCGCACAGGTCGAGGTATTTTTCCGAAAAGCGTGGTTTCCGGAAAAATGATTTGAAATTTTTTCGTCCGCTCCGGCGAACGAAACCACGGGGGCTTCGCCCCCTTGGATGCCCCCTTGCCCTGCGGGGCGGGAGTATCGGTTTATCCAATCCTGTCCCCCGTTGGGGGAGCTCGAGGGGGCGGAGCCCGCCTCGAATCAGATCGGCCGCCCCGCGCTTTGCGCGGCGAGCGCAGCGAGGACTTTTCCGGCGGCGCGGCCGACGGGAAAGTATGACGGCATTAAAAGCTCGAGGGGGCGGAGTCCGCCTCGAATCAAATCGAACGCCCCGCGCTCTGCGCGGCGAGCGCAGCGAGGACTTTTCCGGCGGCGCGGCCGGCGGGAAAGTAAGGCGTTTTTAGGAAGGTGAAGGAATGAGTCAAGGCAAGATTATTAAAGTTTCTGGGCCTCTGGTGGTGGCTGACGGGCTGGCGGATGCCAACATGCAGGACGTGGTCCGTGTGGGCGAGCAGCGCCTGATCGGTGAGATTTTGACCATGACCGGCGACCGCGCCTCCATCCAGGTCTATGAGGAGACCTCCGGACTGGGGCCCGGCGCCGCTGTGGAGACCACCGGCATGCCCCTGAGCGTGGAGCTGGGGCCTGGCATCATCGAGAACATCTATGACGGGATTCAGCGCCCGCTGGAGGAAATCGTCAAGAAGATCGGCTCCAATCTGGCCCGCGGCGTGGAGGTGCCCGCGCTGACACGTGAGAAGAAGTGGGCCTATACCCCTGTGGCCAAGGTGGGCGATAAGGTGGAGGCCGGCGACATCTTGGGCACCGTGCCCGAGACCGCCGTGGTGCTCCACAAGATTATGGTGCCCAACGGCATCAGCGGCACCGTGGAGTGGGTCATCGCCCCCGGCGACTACATCGTGGATGAGGTCGTTGCCAAGATCAAGACCGACAAGGGCGAGATCCGTGAGCTCACCATGGTGCAGAAGTGGCCTGTCCGTGTGGGCCGGCCCTACAAGAAGAAGTACAACCCGGTGACACCCCTCCAGTCCGGTCAGCGGATCATCGACACCATGTTCCCCATCGCCAAGGGCGGTACCGCCGCCGTCCCCGGCCCCTTCGGCTCCGGCAAGACGGTGGTGCAGCACCAGCTGGCCAAGTGGTCCGACGTGGACATCGTGGTCTACGTGGGCTGCGGCGAGCGCGGCAACGAGATGACCGACGTGCTCCGTGAGTTCCCTGAGCTTACCGACCCCCGCACCGGTGAGACGCTGATGAAGCGTACCGTGCTGATCGCCAACACCTCCGATATGCCCGTGGCCGCCCGTGAGGCCAGCGTGTATACCGGCATCACCATCGCTGAGTACTTCCGGGATATGGGCTATGCCGTGGCCGTTATCGCCGACTCCACCTCCCGCTGGGCCGAGGCTCTGCGTGAGATGAGCGGCCGTCTGGAGGAGATGCCCGGTGAGGAGGGCTACCCCGCCTATCTGGCCTCC
>CANPBB010000035.1 GCA_947572235.1 uncultured Clostridia bacterium | reverse complement strand
TTTACCACATTGGGGGACTTGTTCATAGTTTTTTTACTCATGCGTTTGTCGTGGGGATAGGTGTGGTATACTGGCCCCATCGCCACGGGGCGCCGCCCCAGCGGGTGTGAAAATCCAACTTTTGGAGGTATGTTCCCATGAAAGTACTACTTATCAACGGCAGCAGCAACTTAGCCGGCTCCACCTTCACCGCCCTCTCAGAGGTGGCTGATACACTGGAGGCCGAGGGGGTCCAGACAGAGATCTTCCAGCTGGGGGGCGAGCCTATCCGGGACTGCAGCGGCTGCGGCGGCTGCGCCCGTTTGCAGAGAAACGCCTGCGTGTTCAAGGATGACTGCGTCAACGAGCTGATCCAGAAGGCGGCGGAGGCCGACGGCTTCGTCTTTGGCACGCCGGTCTACTACGCCCACCCCTCCGGCCGGCTGCTCTCGGCCCTGGACCGGGCCTTCTACGCCGGCGGCGCGGCCTTCCGGCACAAGCCGGGCTTTGCCGTGGCGGTAGCCCGCCGGGGCGGCACCACGGCGTCCTTGGACGCGGTGATGAAGCACTTCACCATCAACCAGATGCCGGTGGTCTCCTCCACCTACTGGACCATGGTCCATGGCCGGCAGGCGGAGGACATCCCCAAGGACGAGGAGGGGATGCAGACCATGCGCAACGCGGCGAGGAACATGGCGTGGCTGCTCAAGTGCATCGAGGCCGGCCGGGAGGCCGGAATCCTGCCGCCGGAGGCGGAGCGTAGGTGTCAGACGAACTTTATTCGCTAAAATAGGTGCGGCTCTCGCCGCACCTATTTCTTTGTATTTTTATATTGCGTTCAGCGGGCAGCAAGACCGAGTGATTCACCCCCCCACACGCCCCCCTCCCCGCAATACGAAACACTTGCCATCCTCCCTATCCTGTGATATCATATTCACCACGAAACCAAAGGAAAGAGGCGCCCTATGGAACAAATCACCAAGCATTTCACCCAACTCACCACAGCGGAGCTGCAAAAAATCTATCAGCTCCGTGTCACCGTCTTCGTGGTGGAGCAGCAGTGCCCCTACCAGGAGGTGGACGCCGCGGACCTCTCCGCCTACCACATCTGGCTCCAAGAGGGGGAGGAGATCCTCGCCTACCTGCGCCTGCTCCCGCCGGGGACGGCCTTTGACGAGGCCGCCATCGGCCGGGTCATCGCCGTCCGCCGCCGGCAGGGACTGGGGAGCCGGATTCTCGCCGCCGGCATCCAAGCCGCCCAAGACCTCCTCCATGCGGACAGCCTCGTCCTGGAGGCCCAGACCTACGCCAGAGGGCTCTACGAAAAGGCCGGCTTCCAAGCGGTCTCAGAGGAGTTTTGGGAGGACGGCATCCCCCATATCCGTATGCGCCGGACACTGTGAGCGCCGGAGCGAGCGGGGCGGGTCTGCATAAAATTTCACCAAAATTGAAAATTCCCTCTTGACAAATGGGGACAGAGGGGGTATGATATGCCCATAAATTTTCCGGCCGGGGGACGGCGGGAAACAGACGGGCGGCGGCGCGCAGCGCCAAGGTCCGCAGGCAACGGCCTTGAGGAAGAGAAGTATCCGGGAAGATCACCTACAGTGAGCGGGAGACAGTGGAAACCCCGCGGCGGAGTCCCGGCGAATAACACTTCTGAGCCTCGACCCCAACAGCGTACACGCTCAGTAGGGAAGACGGGATCAGCCCGTTACAGCTGTAGAGCTTGTTAGAGCTTGAAGGGGCCGCTTCGGCGGCAAATTAGGTGGCACCGCGGATTCCGACGATTCGTCCTAAAATCAAGTATTTTAGGCGTCGGCGACAATTCGGAGGTGCTTTTTATGTGCGCAATTATGGGCTATTCCCAGCGGGACATCCCCCGCGAGACCTTGACCGCGGCCTTCGCCAAGACCGCCAGCCGCGGTCCTGACGATACCCGCGTCATGGACGCGGGGCCGGGGACCCTCCTTTTCCACCGTCTGTCCATCATGGGCGTCCATCCGGAGGGGATGCAGCCCTTCACCGCCCCTGACGGCAGCGCCGTGGTGTGCAACGGCGAGCTCTACGGCTTCCGCAAAACGCGGGAGGAGCTGCGGGAAAAGGGCTATACCTTCCGCAGCGACAGCGACTGCGAGCTTCTTCTCCCCCTCTGGCGGGAGTACGGCGTGGAGCTGTTCCCCCTGCTGGACGCGGAGTTTGCCCTGATCCTCTATGACGCCGCCGCGGGGGAGTTCATCGCCGCCCGGGACCCCATCGGCATCCGTCCCCTCTACTACGGGGAGAGCCGCACCGGCGGAATGCTCTTCGCCAGCGAGCCCAAGAACCTGATCGGCCTCACCGATGAGATCAAGCCCTTCCCCCCGGGGCACTACTACCGGGACGGGAAGTTCATCTGCTACCGGGACATCACCCGGACGGCGGCGGTGTGTCATGACGACTTGGACACCGTCTGCCGGAAGATCCGGGAGAAGCTGATCGCCGGCGTGGAGAAGCGGCTGGACGCCGATGTGCCCGTGGGCTTCCTCCTCTCCGGGGGCTTGGACAGCTCCCTGGTCTGCGCCATCGCCGCCCGGCTCTTGGGAAAACCCATCGAAACCTACGCTGTGGGCATGTCCACCGACGCCATCGACCTCAAATACGCCCGACAGGTGGCGGAGCACATCGGCAGCCACCACCACGAGATATACATCACCGAGGAGGACGTTCTGAGGGCCTTGGAGCGGGTCATTTACACCCTGGGTACCTACGACATCACCACCATCCGGGCCAGCATGGGCATGTATCTGATGTGCAGAGCCATCCACGAGCACAGCGGCATCCGGGTGCTCCTCACCGGGGAGATCAGCGACGAGCTCTTCGGGTATAAATATACAGACTTCGCCCCCAGCCCCGCCGCCTTCCAGGCGGAGAGCGAGAAGCGGGTGCGGGAGCTGCACATGTACGACGTACTCCGGGCGGACCGGTGCATCTCGGCCAACAGCTTGGAGGCCCGGGTGCCCTTCGGCGACTTGGACTTTGTCCAATACGTCCTCTCTGTGGACCCGGCCAAGAAGGTGAACGTCTACGGCAAGGGCAAGTACCTGCTCCGCCGTGCCTTCGAGGGGGACTGGCTTCCGGAGAGCATCCTCCAGCGGGAGAAGGCCGCCTTCTCCGACGCGGTGGGCCACTCCCTTGTGGATGACCTGAAGGCCTACGCAGAGCGGACCTACGGCGACGGCTGGCGGGAACTCGCGGAAAAATACGCCGACCACGCCAAGCCCTTCACCAAGGAGTCCCTGCTCTACCGGGAGATCTTCGAGAAGTTCTACCCCGGTCAGGCGGCCATGGTGACTGGCTTCTGGATGCCCAACCGGAGCTGGGAGGGCTGCGACGTAGACGACCCCAGCGCGAGAGTGCTCAGCAACTATGGGAAATCAGGGGAATAATTCGCGTGAAATCTGCGGATTTCACGCGAGGAGGGGAATATAGTTGTCGTTTGAAATCAAAGGATTTCAAACGAGGATTTTAATGACGGGGGGCTTTTTCCTTGGAAGCGGCGCGGCCGATTCCAAGAAAAAAGGTTCGGGCCCAGCGGGGCCCGCAGGGTGTTTTTTCGAAAACGCGGTTTCCGAAAAAACGATTTGGATTTATTTGCGGTGCAGGCGCCGCAAACTCTGCCGAGGGCTTTTCGCGGCTGAGACCGCGAAATTCTATATATGATAGGCGAGGCTTTATACTTTGAACAAATTGCTGCGCGGAGGCGCGAGGAGGATACGACTATGAACAAGGTCACAGAAGTGTTTGGCAGCATGGTTTTTAACGAGGAAGTGATGCGGCAGAGGCTCTCCGGCGCCTGTTATCAGGGGTGGAAGACCTGCATCGCCGAGGGCCGCTCCCTGACCATTGAGATTGCCAACGAGATTGCCAACGCCATGAAGGACTGGGCCATTGAGCGGGGGGCCACCCACTTTACCCACTGGTTCCAGCCCATGACCGGCGTCACCGCCGAGAAGCACGACAGCTTCATTGCCCCGCGGGAGAACGGCCGGGTGATGATGCAGTTTTCCGGCAAGGAGCTGGTCCGGGGGGAGCCCGACGCCTCCTCCTTCCCCTCCGGAGGCCTCAGAGCCACCTTTGAGGCCCGGGGCTACACCGCATGGGACCCCACCGCCTTCGCCTTCCTCAAGGACGGCTCTCTCTGCATCCCCACGGTGTTCTGCTCCTACGGCGGCCACGCCTTGGATAAAAAGACCCCCCTCCTCCGCTCCTTGGACGAGCTGAGCCGCCAAGCGGTGCGGATCATGCGCCTCTTCGGCGACACGGAGGTGAAGCGCGTCACCTGTCAGGTGGGCGCGGAGCAGGAGTACTTCCTCATCGACAAATCCGTATTCAGCCAGCGGGAGGATCTCCAGCTCACCGGCCGCACCCTCTTCGGGGCCAAGCCCCCCAAGGGGCAGGAGCTGGAGGACCACTACTTCGGCGCCATCAAGCCCCGTGTGGCCGCCTACATGGCGGAGCTGGACGAGGAGCTGTGGAAGTTAGGTGTCCTGGCCAAGACCAAGCACAATGAGGTGGCCCCCGCCCAGCACGAGCTGGCCCCCATCTACACCGACGCCAACACCGCCTGTGACCACAACCAGCTGACCATGGAGGTGATGAAGCGGGTGGCCGGCCGGCACAACATGGTGTGCCTCCTCCACGAGAAGCCCTTCGCCGGCGTCAACGGCTCCGGCAAGCACAACAACTGGTCCCTCTCCACCGACACGGGGAAGAACCTCTTCAAACCCGGCTCCACCCCCAGCCAAAACGCCCGCTTCCTCCTCTTCTTAGCGGCCTTCCTCAAGGGCATTGACGAGTACCAGGAGCTGGTCCGCTGCACCGTAGCCATCCCCGGCAACGACCACCGCTTAGGCGCGCAGGAGGCTCCCCCGGCCATCGTCTCCGTTTTCTTAGGGGACGAGCTCACTGCCGTGGTGGACTCCATCATCGAGGGCACCGAGTACATCGAGCAGGGCAAGCGGATGCTCCACGTGGGCGCCGACGTGCTGCCCCATATCCGTCAGGACAACACCGACCGCAACCGCACCAGTCCCCTGGCCTTCACCGGCAACAAGTTCGAGTTCCGTATGCTGGGCTCCAGCCAGTCCATCGCCGGCCCCAACGTGGCCCTGAACACCATCATGGCCGAGGAGCTCCAGCAGTTCGCGGACATTTTAGAGAGCGCCGAGGACTTTGAGAAAACCCTCCACCAGCTCCTGCGGAAGACCTTCGCCGACCACAAGCGGATCATCTTCAACGGCAACGGCTACGAGGAGGCCTGGGTGGAGGAGGCCCAGCGCCGTGGCCTCAGCAACATCTCCTGCACCGCCGACGCGCTGAAGCGGTACTGTACCCCCCGCCACGTGGCCCTCTTTGAGAAGCACGGCGTCTACACCGCCGAGGAGTTCCAGGCCCGCAGCGAGATCCACTTTGAGAATTACTGCAAAGTCACCGGCATTGAGGCCCACACCATGGTGGACATGGTGAAGCGGGACATCTACCCGGCGGTCTGCGCCTTCATGACCCGCGTGGCGGAGACTATCAACCAAAAGCGCGCCGCTGTGGCCGGCATCGACTGCACCTTGGAGCAGAGCCTCTTGGAGCGCCTCACCGCCCTGAGCGTGGAGATGATGGCCGCCTGTGCCCAGCTGGAGAAGGACCTCGGCCAGGTTCCCCACAGCAGCTTGGGCGAGGAGGCCCACTACTACCGCTATACCATCTTCCGGAACATGGAGCGCCTGCGCGCCGCCGCCGACGCTCTGGAGTCCATCACCGGCGCGGACTACTGGCCCTACCCCTCCTACAGCGACATTCTCTACAGTGTAAGGTAAAGGCGCTTTCGCGCTCGTTTGAAATCTGCGGATTTCAAACGAAGGGGATTTGCGCTTCGCGCTCGCTTGAAATCTGCGGATTTCAAGCGAAGGGGTTTGCGCTCCGCTCTGCGCCTTGGACATTGCCCCCGCGGGGGCAATGTCCTGCGACGCTCGCTCCGCGAGAAGTATTTTTTCCGAAAACGCGGTTTCCGGAAAAAATGATTTGAATTGATTTGCGCCCTGCGGGGCGCAAACTCTGCCGAGACTGGAGGGGCCTGTTTCGGGTGCTTCTGAGAGGCGGGGAGAGAGATTGGTTTACATAACAGCTATATTTTACGGGGCTGTCCAAGCGGTTTTCGCCGCTGGACAGCCCCTTTCTTTTTGGCCGCTTGGGAGGGATGCAGGAAAACAGAAGTTATTCTGGCGGAAAGGCAAAACAACTTGCATTTTCTGCCAAATATGGTATGATGCTAAGGGACAGATGATGTATACAAGAACAGCTCAACCCATATTGTCTGGAGAAAGTGAGAGATAGCTATGATAAGTCTCAAGCGCAAGGCATACGATATTATTAAGGAGAACATCGTCACCTGCCGCTACGCCCCCGGGGATTTCCTGAACGAGGCCCAGCTGATGGAGGAGATCGGCACCAGCCGCACCCCTATCCGGGAAGCGCTGAGCAAGCTGGAGCAGGAGCGGTTTGTGCGGATCGTCTCCAAAAAGGGTGTCATGGTCTCGGAGCTGACGCTGAAGGAGATCGGTGATGTATATCAGGTGCGCCTGATGCTGGAGCCCCAGATTGTCCGGCAGTGGGGGGCCAGCATCCCCATCGAGGGCCTGGAGGACTGCCGCAAACGCCTGCTGAACTATTGCCCGGAGATGGACATGCGGCAGCGCAACGAGCTGGACGACTGCCTCCACCGCCTGATTATCGACAGCTGCCCCAACATCTACTTCCAGCAGTGGATGACCCACATCTACTGCCAGAACCAGCGTATCCGCGTCATCAGCGGCCAGCTGGACCAGCTGATGGAGGAAAACAACGAGAGCCACCTGCGCATCGCCGAGCGCCTTCTGATCTCCGACTACCAAGGGGCCGCGGACCTGCTGTACAGCCACCTGGAGCAGTCCAAGGAGAAGACCTTCAGCTGTCTGCTGAAGATCGGCGCCCCCTGACTTTCGCGGCCCCTCCATAAATATATAAAGTATACAATAGATCGCCGCGCCTGATGCCTGACGGGAATTGATATGCAGCGCGAGAGAAAAAAAGGGCGTCAACATGTCTCCGTAAAAGGGACATGTTGACGCCATCTATATTCATTTAAGTCCAAATCTCCAACAGATTTAGGCAATATATCTAAAAAACAGCGTTGCATTTCAGGATAAACTACGAATTTATAACTATGCTTGACTTTGCTGTATAACATGACTATAATAGTATATATCAAGTATACAAGAGCGCGGAAGGAACACGCCGCCGCTTTGTTAAATGAAATGGAAAGAAGGAGAGCGACATGTACAACTTCTACCACAACGACCTTTTCCCCGCAAACTTCGACAAGAGCGACTGGAGGTACTCCCGCTCCTACCAGCGGAGCCTAAACCTGATGAAGGGGGCCATCGACCTCCACGTCCACGCCGGTCCCCACTTGGTCAGCAGCCCCCGCAGCGTGAACCCTGTCCAGGCCGCCATTGAGGCCCGGGACGCCGGGATGCGGGCCATTGCCTACATGTGCGTGTTCAACTGGAGCGTGGGCACCTCTTGGATTGTCAACGAGACGGTCCCCGGCTTCACCACCTACGGCGGCATCATCCTGAACACTGTTATGGGCGGCATGAACCCCCGGGCCGTCAAGACCGCCGTCTACTACGGCGACGGTGCCCGCTTCGTCTCCTTCGGCGCCCACTCCACCAAGTATCAGGCTGGCGTAGAGGGCCGCTATGTAGACGGGGAGTGGAAGCGGCTGGTGGACATCTACCCGGAGTTCAAGACCGAGGAGTACGACCGCTGCGTGGAGATCCCCGCCTACGGCAAGCCCACCAAGGCCTTCTCCGACATCATGCAGATCATTGCCGATAACCCCCAGATCTACTTAGTCAGCGGCCACATCTCCAATCAGGAGGCCATCGACCTGTGCAAGTACGCCAAGGACTACGGCATCAAGAAGGTGCTCCTCTCCAACGCCGTCACCGAGCACCTGAGCGAACAGGAGATCGACCAAGTCCTCGGCCTGGGGGCCAAGCTGGAGAAGTGTCTGGCCGAGCACACCCACACCGGTACCATCCCCAAGACCCACTACTATGTGGAGCCGGAGTACCGGGCCTATGACGAGGGCCAGTCCGGCGCCCCCAAGGGCGGTGTCTACGGCGCGGCGGAGCAGATGAAGAAGTTTGGTGTGGAGCACTTCATCTGCGGCACCGACTTCGGCGTCTACACCCTGCCCCACCCGGTGGAGGGCTTCCGGGAGTGGATCGCCTGCCTGATGGACAGCGGCTGGACCGACGAGGAGATCCGCATGGTCACCACCGTCAACGCCGCCGAGATGCTGGACATCGACCTGAGCGTACCCTTTGTACCCTATGGGGAGGCATGTGAGAAATGAAAAAGATCAAGCTGACCTTTGTTGAGGAGGGCATCTCCGCCATAGCGGTGCTCTTGGAGGATAAGGCCCCCCAGACCGCCCGGATGATCTGGGACCTTTTGGAGACGCCCATGGAGAACGACGCCATCCACGCCATGTTCACCGGCCGGGAGCTGAGCTTCGGCGTCCCCAACGACCGGGTGGACGAGAGCACGATTTTCGACCTGCCCCCGGAGAATCAGACCATGTTCCCCCTGCCCGGCAGCCTGATCTGGAACGCCTACCAGCCCTACCAGTGGCTGGGGACCCCCCGGGCCGTGTACGACTTCGGCATTTTCTACGGTCCGGAGAGCCGCATTCTCCTGCCCACCGGCTGGCGTCCCAGCAACCACTTTGGCGACATTGTGGAGAACTTAGAGGAATTCGCCGCCTGCTGCGCCCGCTGCCAGCGGGAGGGCGTGAAAAAAATCCGCATCCAAAGAGTATAACAATCCTTGGGAGCGAAGCGGGACAACATACCAAATCACATCAAAAAATGGAGGTAGGATCATGAAAAAACTGTTGGCAGTTCTTCTTGCAATGGCGATGATGCTGGCCCTTGCGGCCTGCGGCGACACCGGCAGCCAGAATAACGGCGGCCAAAACGGCGAAAACCAGAGCGGTACCGGCGACACGAACACCGACCAGAACAATCCCTCCTCCGGGGAGGTCACCTTTGACAAGACCATCAAGCTGATCGTTCCCTATGATGCCGGCGGCGGTGTCTACAATGCGGCCATCATCGTGGCGGCCGAGGCCCAGAAGTACTTAGGTACCACCATTGACGTGGTGTGCATGGCCGGCAACGGCGGTCAGGAGGGCATCGAGTATGTCTACAATCAGGCCTCCGACGGCTACACCCTCTTAGCCACCGACTACGGCCCCCTGATCTCCACCGCCATTGAGGAGGACGTGGTCTACCAGCTGGACGAGTTCACCCCCATCATCGAGATGACCCAGGTGCTGCCCACCTTCTTTGTCAAGAGCGACAGCCCCTACCAGACCATGGAGGATCTGATCGAGGCCGCCAAGGCCAACCCCGGCCAGATCTCCGTGGGCCACGGCAAGTTCCACTCGGTGCCCCACCTGCCCCTGATGCTCTTGGAGGACCTCTCCGGCGCGGACTTCAACGAGGTCCCCACCTCCGGCGGCAGTGAGGCGCTGGCCTTCACCTTGGGCGGCAGTGTGGATGTGGGCGCCTCCGTACCCTCCACCGTGGCCGGCAGTGTAGCCGCCGGCGATCTGCGGGTGCTGGCGGTAGCCGCCGAGGACCGGGCCCCCGAGTTCCCTGATGCCCCCACCCTGAAGGAGCTGGGCTATGAGGTCTCCATGCCCGCTTGGTACACCATCTTCTGCAAGAGCGACGTACCGCAGGAGATCCGCGACGCCTTGGAGCAGGGCCTCGCCGACGTCATCGCCTCTGCCGAGGCCCAGGAGACTGCCGCGGCCTCCAACGTAACCCTCACCGGCACCGGCAGCGCCGAGTCCTATACCCTGTACAACAACACCATCCGCGACTTGACCACACTCTTAGGATAACATCAAAAAAATGCAGGCATTTTTTTGAGAGGTTTGCGCTGTGCCTCACCTGATCTTCTCCCCCGCGGGGAGGAGATCAGGCTCGACGCCCGCTCCGCGAGAGGTATTTTTGCTGAAAACGCGGTTTCCGGCAAAAATGTTTGAATTTGACCTGCGGCGTTTGCGCCGCAAACTCCCTTGGGAGTGCCTTTTGACTAATCCAAGTAAATGCAGGGGCGGCGGTGAAAGGTATGCGCGCTTCACTGCCGCCCTTTCTGCAACCTTTTACGGGAAAATGAGGTTAAATTATGGCATTAGGTGAAGTATTAGTACAAGCGTTAGGCAGCGCCTTCCAGCCCATGACGGTGCTCTACGCCTTCATCGGCGTGGCCTTGGGCGTGACGGTGGGCGCCATCCCCGGACTCACCGGAGACATGGCCATCTCCATTCTGCTGCCCTTCGTCTACAAGGTGGACCCCACCATGTCCCTGGGCCTTCTGATCGGCATCTACAAGGGCAGCATGTTCGGCGGGAGCATCTCCGCCATCTCCTTCGGCGTCCCCGGCACCCCCGCCGCCGCGGCCACCGTGGAGGACGGCTACCCCTTGGCCAAAAAGGGCTACCCCAAGCGCGCCATGCTCCAGGCCCTCTACTCCTCCGTCACCGGCGACTTCTTCTCCAGCATCCTGCTGATTTTCCTGACCATCCCCATGGGCCAGCTGGCCATCCAGTTCGGCCCCACGGAGTTTTTCGCCCTGTACGTGTTCTCCTTGGTGGTCATCGCCATCCTGAACCGGGACAGCCGTACCAAGGGCATCTTGGCCTCGGTCCTGGGCCTCCTGATCGGCGCCATCGGCACGGACCCAGTAACCGGGGCCAGCCGCATGACCTTTGGCATCAAGCTCTTCCGAGGCGGTTTCGCCACCGTACCGGTCTTAGTGGGCACCTTCGCCATCAGCGAGCTGATCATCCAGTACGCCAACGCCCACCGGGAAAAAATCCTCTACAAGCTGGGCCAAGCCAAGGAGCGTTTGACCATCGACCTGAACAAGAATAAGGACGACAAGTACGGCTGGAAGCACTACTGGGATACCTTCCGCTGCACCGTAGTGGGCTCGGTGATCGGCACCTTCATCGGCATCCTCCCCGGCGCCGGTTCCTCCATCGCCTGTTACCTCAGCTACGGCGTGGGCCGCAGCGTGGCCAAGGACGCGGATGAGTTCGGCAAGGGCTCCCTCAACGGCGTGGCCGCCCCGGAGGCGGGGAACAGTGCCACCTGCGGCGCCTCCATCATCCCCCTGTTGGCCTTCGGCATCCCCGGCAGCGCCACCGCCGCCCTCATCGGCGCGGCCCTGACCATGCAGGGCATCAACCCCGGCCCCACCATGTTCTCGGCCAACCAGGTGATTATCTACGCCTTCTTCATCATCGTGCTCTACGCCAGCTTTTTCAACTTGGGTGTCAGCCGCCTTTTGATCCCCCTCTACGCCAAAATCAGCAAGATGAAGCCCAAATACCTGATCCCCATCATCTTCGCCTTGGCCATCTTGGGCTGCTACACCACCGACAACTCCATCAGCAACGTGTGGACCCTTCTCCTCTTCGGCGCATTGGGCGTGGTCCTGCGGAAATTCCGCATTCCCCTTGGCCCCTTTGTATTGGGCTACCTGATCGGACCGGCGGCGGAGCGCTCCCTGCGGCAGGCGCTGAGCATGAACGGCAATAACCTGATGGTGCTCTTCCAGCGCCCCATCGCCATTGCCTTCTATATCGCCACCGTGGCCTTCATCTTTATCATCTGCTATACCTTCAAAAAGAACAAGGAGACTTTAGACAAGGGGGCGCATTCTGACGATGAGTAAGCTGAAAGTAACCAACCTGCGCAACATCGGCCTCAGCTGCGGTGTCATGATCCTGAGCACAGCGGGCATCCTGCACACCTTCCTTGGCGGCGGCTGGAGCAAAAAGACCGGCGAGGCCGCCAAGCTGTATCCCCGCATCATCTATGGCATCCTGATTGTGGTGGCGCTGTCCCTGCTGGTCATGGAGCTGGCCGGCCGCGTACCCCCGGAGCCCCCGGCCATTGCGGTGGTGAAGTGGTGGCAGCCCCTGCTGATTCTGGCGGTGGGCGTGGCCTTCTTCCTCTTTGTGCTCTATGTCGGTACGGCGGCGGGCATTCTCCTCTATCTCTGCGGCACCATCGCCCTATTTGACGAGGACCCGAAAAAGCACTGGAAAATGGACCTCCTGGTAGCCGTCATCGCCACAGCGGCAATGTGGCTGATCTTCACCCGTATCCTCCCCATCGTAACCCTCAAACAGCTCCTCATCTGACCCGCTTCTCCCCATCACAAATCCGTCACAGGTATTTTAGACTTTTGTAACAAACGCCGCTTAAATATTTAACAACTTTCCCATATCATAGTTCTTGCAAGAGACAAGTCTTTTTCATCCAACCTCCTTTATCACCATAGGGACAGGGACTGCACCGCCGCAGTCCCTGTCCCGCTTTATCGCGGCAAAAGCCCGCCCCGACCTCACGGTCGGGGCGGGCTTCAAACAACCCTCTTTATCCCTGCACAGCCAGCCCGGCGCCAGCTTTCAGCTGGAAGCGTCTGGTCTGGGCCTGCAGCATACGGACCTGCTCAAAGAGCTCGGAACTCACTGCCGCGGACTCCTCACTGCTGGCGGAGTTGGTCTGCACCACGGCGGAGATCTGCCCGATGCCCTCGGCCACCTGGGCCAGAGCGCCGGCCTCCACCTTCACCGCCTCGGTGATCTCGCCGATGGCGCTGTTGGACTGACGCACCAGCTCCAGCGTCCGCTCCAGCGTCTGGGACACCTCGCTGACAATCTGATTGCCCCGCTCCGCCGCCTGGACAGAGCCGTCGATCAGGTCCTTGGTGGCCTTGGCGGCCTGATCGGACTTGCTGGCCAGATTCCGCACCTCGTCGGCCACCACGGCGAAGCCCTTGCCGGCGCTGCCCGCCCGGGCGGCCTCCACGGCGGCGTTCAGGGCCAGGATGTTGGTCTGGAAGGCGATATTCTCGATGGTGGCGATAATCTTGCTGATCTCCTGGGAGGAGGCGGTGATGTCCGCCATGGCGGCAATCATGTTCTCCATCTGCTGGCTGCTCAGATTCACCTGATCCCCGGTGAGGCGGGCGCTCTCCTCCATGGCCGCCGCGGTCTGGATGTTCTGCTGGGCGCTCTTGGAGAGGTCGTCCAAGGTGGCATAGAGCTCCTCCACGGCGCTGGCCTGCTCGGTGGCGCCCTGCGCCAGGGACTGGGCGCCGCTGGAGAGATGCTCCGCGTGGCCGGAGACCTTGTGCTCCGCCTGATTGATGTTGCCGATAGCCGAGGACAAGGAGGCGGTAAAGCTGTCAATGGACTCCTCGATAGAGCGGAAGTCCCCAATGAAGGGAACGGAGGTGGACACGTTGAAGTTCCCCTCAGACAGCTGGCGCATAATGCGGTTGATATCGCCCACATACTGCTCCACAGTGTCCATGGACTTCTCCAGCGTCTGAGCTAAATCCCCCAGCTCGTTGTTGGCGCTGTACTGTAAATCCAGCTGCAAACGGCCCTCCTGAAGCGGCTTCGTCCTCTCCGTGATGGACAGCAGGGGCTTGACAATGTGCTTGAGTACGTACAGCACCAGACTGATCAGGCAGATCATCGCCAAGCTCAGTCCCACAATAGAGGTGGTGTGCATGATCACAATGGTGGTGTTGGTGCTCTCGATACTCGCCTCGTTGAGCGCGGTGCTCCGCTCAATCACCTGATCCAGCATCCCCACCAGGGAGGTCAGGTTTTTCTGGATGGTGTCCTGATAGTAGTTCTGGGCCTGAACCGAGGTCATGGACAGCGCCTCCGTAGCGGAGGCGTGCAGCTCCTTGTGCAGAGGCTCCATCTCCTGCCGCAGGGACAGGATCTGGGGGTCCTCCGTCCCGGCGTCTCCGTAGAGCCACTGGCCCAGCACACAGGTGGTGGGGTCGGTGCTGCCGGTGAAATCCGTGCCGGCGTACAGGGCATTGCTGAGGTTCGAGGACCACTTGTAGTGGGCCGCCTCGGCCCGCTGCGCCCGCTCCAGTACGGCGCTGGCCTCATGGCTGGCCGTCAGGGAACTCTCCATATTGAGGATGTTTACTGTCATCATCACGCTGAACAGCAGCACCGAGGCCAGTGCCGCCGCTACGCGGATTCCGACCATCTTTTTGATACTATTTCGCATAGCGCAATACCTTCTTCCTTCCGTCATTCTGTGATTTTGACACACAACAGAGCCCCCGCCGGAGAACAGCGCAGAGCCAGCCGCTATGATCAGCATTGTACCACACCCACCAGCAGATTTTCAACACCTTTTTCCCGAACCTCCTGAACTTACCAAAAAATTCATTCCCCCCTCTTCACTGCTGTCCAGCCGGAGGCCTGCACCGCCCCGGCAGTGCCGCCCCTCTCCAAAACAAAGGATATGGACCGGCCGGCTGGCCGGTCCATATCCTTTGTAAACTACCATCTGGCCATCTTTTTCCGCACATCCACGTGGGTAAATCCCGGGTAGCGCCCCACGCCGCCGGTGCCCGGCAGCAGGGTCTCCGCGTAGTCGGCCACCGCCGCGGGCGTTACCCCCTGCACCGCGATGTCCGCGGCCAGCCCGTAGAGGTGCTGGCTGGTGGGGGACCCCCCCACGGCACGGTTGTGGGACTCCGTGCGGTAGGCGCTGTTGATCACAACGGCCTTGCCGAAGTGCGCCCGGATCTGCTGGAGCACCTGGGCCAGCGCGCTGGAGATAAAGATGGTGTCGCTGCCGTCCTGACAGGCGAACTCCTGTACCTTGAAGTTGGCGGTGAGAAAGACGCCGCCGTCCTTTGCCCTGCTGTAGGCGTGTACTACGGCTCCATTCATGGCGTTTCCTCCTTTTTCCCGCGGCCCTGTTCCGGCGCCGGGGCGCTTCTCAAGCGTTCGGCGTCCACTTTGCCCTCGGTAATAATATATGCCGCCAGAGACGACAGCGACACCACCGCCCCGGCCACAGCGGAGATGATGTCCTCGTCCAGCCCGAACACCATCGCAAGCCCCGCCGCCATACCGGCCGCCGCCGCCCAGAGCTTCCGGCTGCTCAGCTTCTGTTTCCAGTTGATTTTTTCCATATCCGATCCTTTCCGGCGGCAAAAAGCCGCCCTGCCACACTTGACAAAGCGGCGGCAAATGATATAATGAACACATAAAGGGCGCTGTTACAAGACGGTCAGCCCATTCCGAATACCGCTAAACTACGTTAGCCGTCCGGGGGCCATCCGGGCGGCTAACACGCATCTATGGAGGGTATGTAAAGCAGAACCGCTAAACACACCAAAAACCGCAGTACCGCGTACAGCCGTCTTTTCCACATCAGCTTCACCCCCCTTCAAAAGGGAGTGGCCAACCGCCATATGTAACAGCGCCTGCGGCCATCATACCAAAGGCGCCATACTTTGTCAATTCCCGCCATCCCGCCGCACCTTCAAACACAGATCCCCTGTGTCGTGCCGCTTATCCCGCCGCACCTTCAAACAGGATCCCTTGTGTCGTGCCGCTTATCCTACTGCACTTTCAAACACGGATCACCCGTAGGGGCGCACATTGTGCGCCCGCCCTTCTTCCACAACCCCCAACAAAACCCATATCCCCCCTCCATTACCCCCCTTTAATCCCCCGACAGCCCCGCCCCCAAAGCCCACACCTGCCTCCGCCGGCATACTCACCCTGATAAACCGTCTGTACCGCCCTGAGGGGCGGTTTTTTTCATTCCTCCCCGGGCCTGTCCCCGGAGAGCACCTTACTGATCTTGATCCCCGCCAGCAGCAGGGCCTCCACGCCCGAGGCGCCCAAGGTATACTGAATCAGCGTGTCCGGCACCGCCCCCTTGAGGCAGAAGATCACGATCATGGCCGTAATAAATGCCAGCGCGGCCAGCCCCAAGCTCACCAGCACCCGGTTTGACGTGTTCATGCGCGCATCGCCTCCTCCAAATCCCCAATCCGGTGGTTGACCGCCCGCAGCTTCTCCTCCTGAACCTCCGAACGCTCCTCCAGCTTATAGGTGCGCTCGATCAGCCGATTATGTGCCTGCACCTTCTGCTCCAATTGCTCCAGACGGTACTGGGTCAGCCGGGCGCTGACCAAAACGCCGCCCAGGGAACCCGCCATGGAGCCCAGCAGACCGATGAGTGCCGCAACAGTGGTTTCGCTCAAAAAATCACCCCCTCCGGCCCGCCCTCCTGGCGGCGCCTCTGATTACCGGCGGGGCAGCCGGCTTCGTTGCAGTTTGCCGTGCAACGGAGGGGGTGTTTTTTTATGTTTTTCACCGGTTTTTGTATCAATTTTACGGTTTTGTCCCATACTATTTTCGAGGTGATCTGTATGAACAGCAACTTTTCTCCCGCAATTCTCTTTGGAACCATGCTGCGGGAGAACAGCGAAGCCGCCCGCTTCTACGACGGCTGCACCATGGAGCAGAGGCAGGCAATCCTCTGCCAGCTCCAGTCCATCTCCACCCCTGAGGAGATGCGCTCCTTCGTCGCCCACCTCCCCAGCGCGGCCACCTGAGGTCATAGGGACGGAGAGGGGGGCGGACCGGCCTACGCCTTGTCCCCCAGCGCTTCCGGGGAGGTCCCACGACGGCGCGGCCCGTCAGAAGCCCGGTCTGCACCGGACTTCTGACGGGCCGTATTTTTTGATTGCGGCAGGCTCAAATTTTACTCTGCAAAGCTTTCTGATAGCGTACCTCCGCCTTATCCCAGTCGATCAAAGCGAGCCAGCCATCCACATATTTCTCCCGGTCAAACTGGTTCATCAGGAAGTAGGAGTGCTCCCAAAGATCAAGCGCCAGAAGGGGCACAACCGACTGGAGCGCCACCGTCTCACAGTTGCAGGTGACAACAATGGCGAGGCCCGCGGTCTTTTCATAGGTCAGAAATACCCAGCCCGCCCCCAAGAGGCTGCCCGCCGCTTGGGAGATCAGCTTTCCAAAGCGGTCCATCGTGCCGTACTTGGCCACCACCTCCCCCACAATCTGGTTCAGAGGCGGCTCCTTGGGTGTATCGGTGATGCCATCGAAGAAAAGCTGGTGGTTGTACACCGCCCCCGCCACGCTCTTGAGCCGCTCCTCCTGCACAACAGGCAGGTTGATCCGCCGGGTAAGAATCTCCTCTAAGGTCAGGTGCTCCAAGCGGTGCTGGCGCACCAAGGTGTTGAGTTCACAGACCTTTTTGGCGTAGTACTGGGCGTGATGGAGATAGAGGGTATCCGCGTCGCAATAGGGGACAAGGGCTATGTAGCTGTAGGGCAGCGGCTGCGCCTGAAACGGATATTGGTTGTTCATTGCCGGCTCCTTTTGATAAGTTTTCAGGAAGGGATTTCTCTGTACATTCTATGCGTTATGTGGGATGGATGCCCATAGAAGATCACGCCGCGGGACGCGGCGGCAGGCACTCCGCTGATTTATTTTCTGGTGGAAAATTGTAGAATCCTGTGCTATACTCCCTTTGATAGAGATATTTTCCGCCGGCGGGGCCGGCGGGGAGGAGGACTGCCTTGATTCCTGTTCTTTGTATCGACGACAACAACGGCCTCATGTTCAACCGCCGCAGGCTCAGCCAAGACCGGGCCCTGCGGGCCGATCTGCTCCGGGAGGCCGGGGGGCGGCGGCTCTGGATGAGCGCCTATTCCCGCCGGCAGTTTGAGGCCGGGGCGGAGATCACCGTGGACGAGGACTTTCTCCAAAAGGCCGGGGCCGGGGAGCTGTGCTTCGTGGAGGGGGCGGCGCTGCTGCCCTATTGGGAGCGGATGGAGGGGCTGGTCCTCTACCGCTGGAATCGCAGGTACCCTGCGGACGTATACTTGGACTTGGAACTCTCCGCCTTCCGGCTGTGCGCCTCGGAGGAGTTTCCGGGGCATTCCCATGATAAGATTACAAAGGAGGTCTACTGCCTGTGAAACAGTTGAAACACCTGCTTATCCCCCTGCTGCTGTGCCTGATCCTCAGCGGCTGTGTGGAGCCCATCCCGGAGTACCAGACGGCGGAGCTGGACAGCATCCCCTGCTACAGCGGCGACCCCTATGTGGTGGTCTATGACAACCTGCCCGACTTCCCGGAGGAGGCCAAGGCGGCGGAGTGCTTTGAGGAGTACGGAGACTTGGATGCCCTGAACCGCTGCACCGTGGCCTACGCCTGCGTGGGGATCGACACCATGCCCACGGAGAAGCGGGGGAACATCGGCTCGGTGAAGCCCACCGGGTGGCAGGTGGCCAAGTATGACAGCGTGGATGGCAAATACCTGTACAACCGGTGCCACCTGATCGGCTTCCAGCTGACAGCGGAAAATGCCAACGAGCGGAATCTTATTACCGGTACCCGGTACATGAATGTGGACGGTATGCTGCCCTTTGAGAACCTTGTGGCCGACTATGTGAAGGAGACAGACCACCACGTGCTCTACCGGGTGACGCCCATCTTCAGCGGCGACAATCTGGTGGCTGACGGGGTGCAGATGGAGGCTTGGTCGGTGGAGGACGCGGGGGAGGGCGTGTGCTTCAACGTCTTTGTCTACAACGTCCAGCCGGGGATCGAGATCGACTACGCCACCGGGGAGAGCTGGCTCAGCGGGGAGAGCGGGCCGTCGGTGCAGGGAACGTACATACTCAACACGAATTCCAAGAAATTCCATCTGCCCGACTGCTCCGGGGCCGCCAGCATCAGCGAGGCCAACCGGAAGGACTACACCGGCAGCCGGTCCGATTTGATCAGCCAGGGGTATGACCCCTGCGGACAGTGTAAGCCGTAGAAGCGAATAGAGCGGCCCCCGCCGGGAGATTTTATTTCTCGGCGGGGGGCTTTTTTGCCATTTTGTGACAAAATACACAGTTGTGATGTGCACTTCATGGCAAAAATTTGTAGGATTTTTAGAATTATATTATCTTACATGAAAGAGATCTGATCTGATGTTCTTGAAAAAATCGTCCGATGCCGTCCGGCAGGACGGCGGGGAGGCGCTCTCCTACCGCAGCCCCATGCCGGTGTCCGCCATGCGGCGGTATGGGGCGGGGACGATGTGCTTTCCCGTATGCCCCCGATGCAGCTGCGCCATGGAGCGGGAATACCAAGCCTACTGTGACCGCTGCGGACAGTGCCTGAGCTGGAAGGGGCCGCGGACAGTAGAGGAGCGGGGGTAGAAAAGTCGTCTTTCACAAGGGCAGTTCTTCAGAATAGGACGATGACAGGCGGAATCAAAACCAAGACCGGAAAAAGCAGATTGGTTCTGATCCATTCAGCCATCCGCCTCCTGATGGAACACCGCGTGTAAAGAGCCAAGGGAATATCTGATCAGCTATAATGAGAAGCGGTGCCCTGAAAGCGCCTGCTGTGTATTGGGGGAAGAAAATTATGCACAGGCTGAAGATGGGGTTTTTGTATGAGCGCCGCCTCACCTTTGAATCCATGCTGGACAGCGCAGGGGCGAACCAAAAATGTATTGATATTATGATGAACCATGTTTCCAAAGATACTGGCAACCGGGTTTACCATCACAAGACTCTGGAGGAACTAAAAACCGCCATTGAACTACTTCAGCGGAAGCCGCGTAAATGGCCGCTGAACCCAGAACTAATAGCACCATAATGACAAAAAAGGCGGGAACACTTAGAAAATCAAGTGTTCCCGCCTTTTCTGAATTTATTTTAGCATAGCTCGCTTTAATTGCAATACTAAAAATGTCCGGCGAAGCCGGACGCATTCATGCCAAATCCCCAATTCGCACCTCCCCCTCGCTGCCCTCTAATGTACAACTCCCCCCTTGACTTTTCGCAAAAACTTGCCTAAAATACACATAAAATTACGATAAAAAAGGGGGGTAAAAAGTCCGTGCCGCACGCTGTATACGGCATTTTAGCACATGTAGACGCGGGCAAAACCACCCTCTCAGAGGCCCTGCTCTACGCCACGAAAGCCCTGCGGCGCTTAGGCCGCGTAGACCACGCCGACGCCTTCTTGGACACCGCCCCCTTGGAGCGCCAGCGCGGTATCACAATCTTCTCAAAACAGGCAGTTTTTTCCATCGGAGGCCGTGAAGCAATCTTACTTGACACCCCTGGCCACGTGGACTTTTCCGCCGAGATGGAGCGTGTCCTCTCGGTCTTGGATGCCGCCATTTTGGTCATCAGCGCCACCGACGGCATCCAGTCCCACACCCGCACCCTCTGGCACCTTTTAGAGCGCCACCGCCTGCCGGTATTCCTTTTCATCAACAAGCTGGATCTGCCCAACCCCGGCCCAGCCGCCCTTTTAGCCGCTCTCCAGCGGGATTTAGATCCCGCCTGTGCCGATTTCAGCACTTTTGAGGCCATTCAGGAGGCCGCCGCCACCTGCGACGAGGCCTTGCTGGAGCGGTATTTAGCCGGGGAAACCATAGAGGATCAAGAGGTGGCGGAGCTGGTCCGCCGCCGTTCACTGTTCCCGGTATGCTGCGGCGCGGCGCTGAAACTGGATGGAATCGACAACTTTTTGGACATTTTGAACCGCTATACAGCTCCCGCCGTCTATCCGGAGGAATTTGCCGCCCGGGTGTTTAAGATCGCCCGGGACGGCGACACCCGGCTGACATTCTTGAAGATCACCGGCGGCAGCTTAAAGGTCCGCGCCCAGCTCTCCGGCGACGGCTGGCAGGAGAAAGTGAACCAGATCCGCCTCTATTCCGGGGAGAAATACCGGGCCATCGAGGAGGCTGAGGCCGGCACCGTTGTCGCTGTCGCCGGCCTCAGCCGTACCCGACCCGGCGACGCCTTGGGCGCGGCCCCTCCGCCTCTCTCGCCGGCACTGGAGCCGGTGCTCCGCTACCAAGTGCTGCCTCCCGCCGGCTGCGACGCCTTCACGCTGCTCAAGGCCCTGCGGCAGCTGGAGGAGGAGGACCCCCAGCTGCAAATCCACTACAACGAGACCCTAAAGGAGATCCACGCCGCCCTCATGGGGGAGGTGCAGGTGGAGGTGCTCACCCATCTGATCGCGGAGCGGTTCGGCCTCGCGGTAACATTTGACGAGGGGAGTATTGTCTACAAGGAGACCATTGCCGCCCCGGCGGCGGGGGTGGGGCACTTCGAGCCTCTGCGCCACTACGCCGAGGTCCATCTGCTGCTGGAACCCCTCCCCCCCGGCAGCGGCGTCCAGTACGCTGCCGCCTGCGGTGCGGATCAGCTGGATGTGAACTGGCAGAGGCTGATTTTGACCCATCTGATGGAGAAAACCCACCGGGGCGTCCTCACCGGCGCCGCCATCACCGACATCAAGCTGACCCTGATCGCCGGTCGGGCCCATGTGAAGCACACCGAGGGCGGCGACTTTCGTCAGGCCACCTACCGGGCCGTCCGTCAGGGCCTCATGACCGCGGAGCCGGTGCTGCTGGAGCCCACCTACGACTATATTCTGGAGCTCCCCGAGGAGAATGTGGGACGGGCCATGACCGATCTCCAGCGCATGGGGGCCACCTTTACACCCCCGGAAAGCAGAGGGGAGCTGACGCTTCTCAGGGGCTCCGCTCCGGTGTCGGCCCTCCGTGGGTACCACACCGACGTGGCCGCCTACACCCGGGGCCGGGGCCGCCTCGCCTGCGCCGTGGGGCCCTACGCCCCCTGTCACAACGCCGAGGAGGTCATCGCCGCCGCCGGCTACGACCCTGCGCGGGACACGGAGAACCCGGCGGACTCGGTGTTCTGCGACCACGGCGCCGGCATTGTGGTGCCCTGGAGCGAGGTGCCGAAAAAGGCCCACATCCCCTGCCCGGTGCGCTTTCAGGAGCAAAAGCAGGACGTCCCCCGCCGGTATGTCTACGGCGGCGCGTCGGTGTCGGCGTCAGATAAGGAGCTGGAGGAGATTTTTGTCCGGGCCTACGGCCCCATCCGCAACCGGGGCATGGACGCCCTCCGCCAGCGCAGCGTCAGGCGTGTCACCGTCCCCGAGCAGAAGTTAGGCTATGTACAGCAGGAGGATCTTCTCTTGGTGGACGGCTACAACATCATCTTCGCC
The DNA here is from genome assembly GCA_947572235.1 of uncultured Clostridia bacterium. Lineage (GTDB taxonomy): Bacteria > Bacillota > Clostridia > Oscillospirales > Oscillospiraceae > CAJFPI01. The sequence continues at coordinate 801 of CANPBB010000035.1, read as the reverse complement.
TGGGAGGACCTGAGCCGTCTGGCCCGGGAGAGCTTGGACGCCGCCCGTTCGGCGCTGATCAACGCCCTCAGCAACTACCAAGGTGTCAAAGGCTGCCAATTGACATTGGTCTTTGACGCCTACCGGGTTCGGGATAATCTGGGCACCCAGACCAAGGAGGGCGGCATCCATGTGGTGTACACCAAGGAGGGGGAGACGGCGGATATGTATATCGAACGGGTTTCCTACGAGATGTCCCGCACCCACCGGGTGAAGGTGGCCACCTCCGACGGCTTGGAACAGATACTGACCTTGGGCCACGGCGCCCAGCGCCTCTCCGCCGCCGACCTCCGCCGGGAGATCGACGCGGTGAACAGCCAGATCCGGGCGTTTTTGCAGGGGCAGTAACTCCCTTTTCAGATTGGTGTTGCTGAGGCTCGATTTTTCAAATTCTTCGTCAAAATGCCGAAACCGAGCGGTCACCTTGAATCGATGACCGCCCGATAAACTGGAATTTGTTCATATCCACCATTTAGGAGTAAGTTCCCCCAGAGTGACGATTTCCTCTGTTTCAAAATCCATCAGCACCTCAATTTCCTGATAACTATTTGGCATAAGCTGAACCATCAATTCCCGGCAAGCACCACATGGGGCGCCGGATTTCCCATTTGGCATGACTGCAAGCACTTTTTTATGTTCTGTTCGCCATTTGTTATCATATTGAAAATCGCATTTCTTTCAGCACATATTCAGCATAGTAAATCAACACCACGACAAACGCATGAGTAAAAAAACTATGAACAAGTCCCCCAATGTGGTAAA
>CANPBB010000034.1 GCA_947572235.1 uncultured Clostridia bacterium | reverse complement strand
TTACCACATTGGGGGACTTGTTCATAGTTTTTTTACTCATGCGTTTGTCGTGCCCCATTAAATGAAATTCTGGCCTTCCATAGCGCCGGAAGTTTTTTGCGGCTGCCAGAAAGCCGTATCGATTCCGTACCCGCGTCATAGACATGGCCGTATTCTCCGAAAGCGTACTGAATCGACCTCATCTCATTCCCTTTTGGCTGCATAATAAGGATATCAAAATCATATTGAGATGCCCAAGCCCCTTTCACAGTAAAAGTATATTGGCACCTCATATCATATAAATTATTCCCCTTTTCACCAGACCTTCTGAATTCAAACTCATACCGCGCCTTGGACATGTGCAGCTTTGAAGCGGAAAACCTTTCTACATACTGATTCTTAGTCTGCAACAGCCAATTATATGTAAGCAGCAGTCGAAGTGAAAGCGACCGATTTTCCATCGAAAGGACATAAAGTGTATACTCCCTGTTCTGCTTAAAAATCAGGTAGCACAACATAGCCCCGGATAGCGCAAAAGCAAATATAATCAGTACGTAGGCCAAGGGCTGCTGTTCAAGGCTTAAAGCAGAGAGTATCATACTGAAGAAAGAGAGGGCTGTGATTATGTACCCAATCATATCATTAACAGACATGTGCGGCCTCCTATCGTCCATCCTCCATACCATTTGGGATAGCATGCTTTCTACATTCTAACAAATTATGTAATATTTTGTCAACTAAGCAGATGGACAGTCCCTTTTAAGAAATGTGTTGCCGAGGTATCACTTTGGCAGCTTCTACAAAACCAAGTTGACGCGGTAATACCTGTATGATATAATCAATTCAACAAAACGGAATTTTTTTGGGGGAAAGCATGGTAAAAATTTTTGTGTTGTTAATTTCTGTGCCGTTAATGATAGCAGCTATCGTGTGTGCTTTATTTGCTGATAGAATAGATACGGTTGTTAAAGGCGATAAAAAGGTAAAAAAAGTGATTATCGTATTTAGTGTGGGCGTATTGTTAGTTTGTACGATTGCTATTCTTGCAAGTATCTTATCTCAAATATCCTAAATGAAAACATCCAATTTATCGAGCAGTTATCTGTATGGGTGACTGCTCGCTTTAGATATTTTGACGAATCATTTTGTCAAATGGCGTTGAGCAACACCAATCTGAAAAGGGAGGATGGACAGAATGCTCACATAACAGGAGGACTATATCCATCTATCGGGTATAACATCCCAAAATAAAGGAGAGGGCCTTTGCAGGCCCTCTCCTTTATGGTATTTTATTGTGGCATTCCTTACTTCTTCACAAGGTATTTCCGCATATCCAGCGCGCAGGCGAAGAGAATAATGCCGCCCTTGATGGCGTACTGGAGGTTCTGGTCCATGCCCACCAAGGGCAGGGCCACGAAGATCAGACGGAGCATGATAACGCCGATAACAATGCCGCTGATCTTACCGATGCCGCCCACGAAGCTGACGCCGCCGATGACGCAGGCCGCGATGGCGTCCAGCTCGTAGTTGACGCCGGTGTTGGCGGTGTTGGAGGCCACACGGGCGCTCTCCACGAAGCCGGCCCAGCCGTACATGGCACCGGCCAAAGCGAATACCGCGATGGTGGTGGCAAACACGTTGACACCGGAGACGCGGGCCGCCTCCTCATTGGCGCCCAAGGCAAACATGTTCTTGCCGAAGGTGGTCTTATTCCAGATGAACCACATCAGCGCCGTGAGAAGCAGTGCGTAGATCACGTAGTTGGGGATGCTCACCGAGCCAAAGCTCAGCAGGGGCGGGTTGCCCACCACGAAATTCCGGTAGCCCTGATCCAGCGCGGAGATGGCCATACCGCCGTTGTTGCCCATCTGCACATAGAGCAGCAGGACGGTGTACAGGATCAGCTGGGTGGCCAAGGTGACGATGAAGGGGTGGAGCTTGAACTTGGCCACGAAGAAGCCGTTGAAGGCGCCGATCAGCGCGCCTAAGCCCATGGCGATCAGAATCACCACGAAGATGGGCAGGGTGCCGATGTTGGGCCACATCTTGTTGGCCGCGTCCACGGACTGGAGCAGGGAGGCGGAGACGCAGGCGGTGAGGCCCACGGCCCGGCCGGCGCTCAGGTCCGTACCGGTGAGGACGATGCACCCGGCGATGCCCAAGGCCACGGGCAGGTAGGCCGCCGTCAGGCTCAGGAGGTTCACCAGGGAGGTGGGGGACAGGAAGGACGGCTGGGTAATGGCCACGTAGGCGGCCACCACCAGCATGATGATGATCAGCGCGTTATTCAGCAGGGCGTCGCCCACCTTCTGAGGTGTCAGGCCCCCGGCCTTCTCGGCCAGCTTTTTCGATTCGTTACTCATTGCGGGGACTCCTCCTTATCACACATATTTTGCCGCCAAGGTCAGAATCTCCTCCTGACTGGTGGTCTTGGCGTCCACCTCGCCGGCTACTTGGCCACCGGACATGACGATGATGCGGTCACAGACACCCAAGAGCTCGGGCATCTCGGAGGACACCATGATCACGCCCTTACCCTCGTTGGCCAAGTCGATAATCAGCTGGTAGATCTCGTATTTGGCGCCCACGTCAATGCCGCGGGTTGGTTCGTCCAAAAGCAGGATTTCCGGCTTGGTGAGCAGCCAGCGGCCAATAATGACCTTCTGCTGGTTGCCGCCGGAGAGGGAGCGGATCTGGGTGCGCTGGCTGGGGGTCTTGATGTGCATGGCCTGAATGGCCCAGTCCGTGTCATCCTTCATTTTCTTGTCACTGAGGCAGATGCCGCCTAAGAGGTAATTTTTCAGGTTGGAGATAACCGTGTTCTCCTTGATATCCCGGATGCCGAAGATACCCGTGGCCCGGCGCTCCTCAGTGAGGAGGGCGAAGCCGTTTTTGATAGCCTCCTTAGGGGAGCGGTTCTGGATGGCCTTGCCGTGGAGGGTGATGGTCCCGCTGCCCCGGGTCATGGCGCCGAAGAGGTTCTCCAAAACCTCGGTGCGGCCGGAGCCGTCCAAACCAGCGACACCCAAAATTTCGCCCTTTTTCAGCTGGAAGGTGGCGTCCTTCAGGCGGGTGTACCTGCCGGACATCTGCTCCACGCTGAGGATCACCTCGGCGGGCTGGTTGGTCTTGGGGGGGAAGCGGTTGGTGAGCTCCCGGCCCACCATGAGGCGGATGATCTCGTCCATGGTCAGCTCCTTGGCCGGACGGGTGGCCACCCACTGGCCGTCCCGCATGATGGTCACATCGTCGCTGATGCGGAGGATCTCCTCCATCTTGTGGCTGATGTAGATGATGCCGCAGCCCTTGTCCCGGAGCATATTGATGATGCGGAACAGGTGCTCCACCTCTGTCTCGGTGAGGGACGAGGTAGGCTCGTCAAAGACGATGACCTTGGCGTCGTAGCTCACCGCCTTGGCGATCTCCACCATCTGCCGCTGGCTCACCGGCAGGGTGGACATGACGGCAGAGGGGTCCACGGTGACCTTTAGCTTCTCAAAGATCTCCTTGGTGCGCTGGTCCATGACCCGCTCGCTGACGATGAAGCCCCCCACCTTGGGGTAGCGGCCCAGCCAGAGGTTGTCCTTCACGGTGCGGGTGAGGGCCTGGTTCAGCTCTTGGTGCACCATGGCTACGCCGTTTTCCAGTGCCTCCTTAGAGCTCTTGAACTCCACCTCCTTGCCATCCAAGGTGACGGTGCCCCCGTCCCGGCGGTAGATGCCGAAGAGACACTTCATCAGCGTGGACTTGCCCGCGCCGTTCTCCCCCATCAGGGCGTGGACCGTGCCGGGCCGGACGGTGAGACTGACGTTGTCTAAGGCCTTGACGCCGGGGAATTCCTTGGAAATGCCGCGCATTTCAAGCAGTGCCGGCTGATCCATATAGTTCCTCCTCTCATTGAAAGGGAGCCGCTGATAAAAGGCGCCGCAGAGCGCCGCAGGCGCGTCTTATCAGCGGCTCCAAAGAAAGCGGGGCTACCCACCGGCAGCCCCGCTTGTCTGTGGGTCAGTGTACGGTTCGTTGCTGAGATATGCGCGGATTAGTCCTCGCTGCTGGCGTCATACACACCGTAGGGCACGCGGATCTTGGCCACGCCCTCGTCCACGGTGTAGCTGCTGGTGTTGTCCATCAGGGCGGCGCCGGACTGGGCGTTCTTCACCAGAGTCAGGATGGTGGAGGCCATGCCCACGGCGTCCTGCTTGATGGAGCCGGTCATGTTGCCCTGCTTGATGAGGGCCTTGGCGTCGTCAGTGGCGTCCACGCCGAACACGGGGATGATGGTGGTACCCTCGCCGTTGTTGTAGCCAACGTTCTGCAGGGCGGAGATGGCGCCGGTGGCCATGCCGTCGTTGTTGCAGATGATCAGCTCGATCATGTTGTTGTTGTCCTTGTTGTAGGAGCCCAGCAGGGTGACCATATAGTCGTTGGCGGCCTGAGCGGACCACTTGCCGGCGGTGTCCACCAGATACTTGGTGGCGGCGCTGGCGTCATAGTACTCCAGAGCGGGCTTGCCGGCGGCGGTGAGGACCTTGTCAGCATCCTCCACGCCGAACTGGGTGCGGGCCTCGGCCTCGGCGTTGGCCTCCTGGCCCTTGAACATCACGTAGGAGATCTTGCCGTCGCCGTTGAGGTCGATGGTATCATAGTTGGCCAGCACGTAGTTGCCGATCATCTCGCCCTGCATATGGCCGGCGTCGGGGGCGTTGGTGCCCACGAAGGCGCACTTCTCATAGCTGTTGATCACGTCGTTGTCGGCCACCTCGCGGTTAAAGAAGATCACGGGAATGTCGGCCTTGCGGGCGGCTTCCACGATGTCCTTGGCGGGGTCGGAGGTGGAGGTCTCCACGATGTTGACGATGAGGAGCTTGGAACCGGCGGTGATAGCGGTGTTCACCTGATCGGTCTGGGTGGGCTGGCTGCCGGCGGCATCCCAGTTGTTGGGCTCAATGCCGATATCCTTCAGCTGCTGGTCCAGAGAGGCGCGGACGGTGGAGATGTAGACGTCAGAGAAGTCGTAGTAAAACACGTCTACGCGCATGTTGCTGGTGGTGGCGCCGGTGTCGCCACCGTCGGTCTGACTGCCGTTGCCGTCATTGCTGCCGCCGTTGTTGCCGCCGTTGTTGTTGCCGCAGCCGATGAGCATGCTGAGACACATCACCAAGGCGAGCGCAAGAGCAAGAGTCTTCTTCATTCTGTTTTCCTCCTATCAAATTTCCGGGGAGAGGCTGGAGTCATCCGCTCCAGCGCCTCCGTCGATCCTGCCGGGAGAGCGTTTCTCCCGGTCATTGAGGCTATTGTAACGGACTTTTCACGGAAAAACGATAGAAAATTCTATGTAGTTCTATAAAAAAACTTCGCTGATATATATCCGCTTTGGCGAAATAGTCTATATGTGGGATAAAAATATCAGATAATGGTATAATCGCCCCTGTGGGATTGTTGCCAAATTGATGCAGAACCGCGGGAATCCTGTGGGGAAGGGACGGTACCATGGGGGTACTTGACCAAATCTGAGAGCAGGTGGTTTTTATGGCAGCTCCCCAAGACGGCTCTGTCCGCTGGCTTGTGACAGCGGTTCTCCTTCTGTGGCTGGCCCTCTCGCTGCGGGGGGCCGCCTTGGCGGCTCCCTCTCCCCCGGCGGAGGAGGGGCAGGGCACTTCGGCGGAGGGCGTTCTTTTACTGCGGGCCGTCGCCCTGCCGGGGGAAACCCCCTCCCGACAAGGGGAGCAGAACCAAGAACGGCTGCTCAGAGCGCTGGAGGACAGCGTGGACCGCTACGCCACACCTCTCCAGCTGCTGGGCACCGCTCCCTACTACAGCAATACGCAGGCGCTGGAGCTGGTACTCTTCTACGACAATGTGATCACCGCGGCGGCGGCGCGGTACGATGTGGAGAAGGCCATGGTCCAAGCGGTGCTCTTTCAGGAAATCCGGTTTTTGAACCTGCTGGATGAGGTGGACTATTTTGTGGAGGCCACCCATACATATTTACAGGTGCGGGAGGCGTATGAGACATCCGCCCGGCAGGGGCCGCTCCCCACCCTGCCGCCTCTGCCGCCCTTGGTGTACCGGCTGGATTCCTCCACCGGTTTGGGACAGATCTTTGCCGGCACCGCCATTTTGGCCATCAACTGGCAGGCGGAGCAGGCACTCTATGACAGCGAAGATTGGCACGATATCCAAGCCGTTTGGAACCGGCTTCGCAGTGACGATATCTACAATATCCATATGGTGGCCTTGGTGCTCTCCCACAAGCGCAGTATCCTGCGGGAGGCAGGGAGCGGGGACGAGCCGTCGGCGGCGGACATCATGCAGGCCTACAACGGCACCGGTGAGCTCTCCCGGCGCTACCGGGAGGTGGTTTGCAGGTACTACGCCGCCTTTCAGCAGTATGAAAATGGATAAGGGGGAAGTGCGGCATCCTTCCGCGGAGGGTATGCCGCGCTTTTTCCGCTGCACGCCTCTCCGTCTGTCGGAACGGCAGAGGCGGGGGGCAGGCAAGAGATGGCATCGGGGAAAACAGTTGGAGAAAATATCAATTCTGTATTGACGGATGGCCCGAAATGCACTATCATGGTATCGTGTGGAAAGAGGCGGCGGGGGTCGCCTTAACATTAACAGGTAGAAGGTGATTTGGGTGGCGAAGAAGGAGAAGAAGGAAAAGAAGGAAAAAGCGCCAAAAAAGCGCAAAAAAGGTGCGCAGGATGGGGCCGCAGAGGCCGCTGTACAGAAGGCGCCTAAGGTGCGCGGCGGGATTCTGGTTGCCATCCTGAAGCTCCTGATTGTCCTGCTGTCTCTGTTGGAGATCGCTCTGGTCCTCTTTATCGGGTTTCGTTACATGCAGGCCAACGTGCTGGGCGGCGGCGCGGCAGAGCCCAGTATCAGCGCACCGGTGCAGACCCAAGTGGAGGGTCGGGCCAGCTATATCGGCCCCGGCCTGTATATTAAGGACGGCGTGGTGATTTATGACTACGCCGGCATCACCGGCACCGCTATCCCCGGCGTACAGGGGCCGTGAGAAGTGAACAGCAAGGCCCCGTATGCCTGAAGAGGGCGTGCGGGGCCTTGTTTTTTAGCGGGACGGCTGACAGGGGACAGCGCGTTTTCTTGCTTCCAAGGCGTTTTGCTCTCTTGACAGAGGGGCGGCGGGATGCTATACTGAGAACAGTAAAACTTTGTTGTGGATTTTTCTGGCTCTGCTATTTTCGCCACACGACTGCGCTTTTGCGCCGCCGTGTGGCTTTTTTGTGCAAAAAGCCGGCCGGAGATCCCGCAGATTGTACTAAGGAGGTTTCTATGAACGATACTTTTATGAAGGAGCGGCCGGTGTTTCCCCTGCTGCTGTCCATGGCGCTCCCTATGGCTATCTCCATGCTGGTCAATTCCCTCTACAACATCGTGGACGCCTACTATGTGGCGGAGATCAGCGACGACGCCATGACGGCGCTGTCCCTTGTATTTCCTGTGCAGAATCTAATTAACGCTGTGGCCATCGGCTTTGGCATCGGCCTTAACGCGGTGGTCTCCCGCCGTCTGGGGGAGGGAGCGGTCCGGCGGGGCAGTGCGGCGGCCAGCTGGGGCGTGGCGCTGTCCCTCCTCCACGGCGTTCTGATGGCGGCGCTGTGCCTTGTGCTGATGCCCTCCTTTTTGGGGATGTTCACCCCGGGGGAGTCTGTGCAGGCGCTGGCTCTGCGCTATGCCCGAATCGTGTTTCTCTTCGCCCCGGTGATGTCCGCCGCCATGGCCTATGAGAAGATCTTTCAGGCTATGGGCCGGATGAAGGCCACCATGCTCTGTATGCTCTTGGGCTGCGTCACCAATATCCTTCTGGACCCGGTGATGATCTTCGGCTGGGGGCCCTTCCCGGCTATGGGCATCGAGGGGGCCGCGGCGGCCACGGTGATCGGGCAGACGCTGCCGGTGATCGCCTATCTGCTGATCTGCCGCCGCGTGCCCATGAGCGTGGAGGTGGGACTAAAGTACCTGTCGGAGCGGTCGGATGTGGGGCGGCTCTACGCCGTGGGTATTCCCGCCACGCTGAATTTGGCCCTCCCCTCCCTGCTGATCTCCGCGCTGAACGCCATTCTGGGGGCCTTTGGACAGGGCTATGTGCTGGTGCTGGGGGCTTACTACAAGCTCCAGACCTTCCTCTATCTCACCGCCAACGGCATTGTGCAGGGGATGCGGCCCATTATCGGCTACAACCGGGGCGCCGGGGAGTTTGGCCGGGTGCGGGAGATCTACCGGACGGCTTTATGGATGAGCGGGGCCATTATGGCTGCGGGGACAGTGATCTGTCTTTTGATCCCGGAACAGCTGATGGGACTGTTCTCCTCCAGCGCCGAAACGGTGGCCGCCGGAGGCGCGGCCCTGCGGATCATCTGCGCCGGCTTCCTGCTCTCCTCGGTGTCCGTCACCTCCTGCGGGGCGCTGGAGGGGCTGGGCCGGGGGATGCCGTCGCTGCTGATCTCCCTGTGCCGGTACGCTCTGGTGATCCTGCCGGCGGCTTACCTCCTCAGCCGCTCTCTGGGGGCCGCGGGGGTGTGGCACGCCTTCTGGGTCACGGAGGCCGTCACCGCCGTGGTGGCCTTTGCCGTCTACCGCTGGCAGGTGCGCCTGTGTATGGCGGAGCAGGGGGTGCAGGGAGTACAGGGGGAGCCCGATACTGCCGCCGGGTAAAATAATTTTCTGTCGGCAAGAACCTTTTGCCTCGGCTCGTTACTGGATAGGTGAGGGCCTCCGCGGCGCGGCGGAGCCCAAAACTAATCATGTAAGGAGTTGTCTCTATGAAACGGAACATGCTGCTGGGAATTTTTTCCCTCTGCCTCCTGCTGACCGGCTGCGGCAGTCCTTCGGCGGCCTCCGGAACGGTGCAGGAGGATGATCTGCTCCTCTCCCCCGCCCAGCAGGTGGGGAAAACCGAGCCCGCCGCACCCCCGGCTCAGGACGAGGTCCCGGTGGAGGAAGGGGAGGCGGAAGTCGACGACTACGCCGGCGTCTGGGTGGACGAGGAGGGCGGCGGGTGCCAAGTGGAGATCACCGGCGCTCTCGACACAGGCTATACCATCCAGATCCTCTGGGACCGGGGCGGCGGCGTCTGTGACCGCTGGGAGTTTACCGGCAGCTACGACGAGCTCTGGCAGGGCATCGACTATTTGGGCAGCCACTACGCCGACTGTACCGCCGAGGACGGCACCGTGACAGTCTCCACTGTTTTGGAGGAGGAAACTGGTCTCCTCTATTTGGACGAGGGCGGCGCGCTGCTGTGGGAGGACACCTATGAGCATATGGGGGACGATCTCCGTTTCCTCCGTGGGACCCCCTAAAACCGGCGGAGTGCGGCTAAATATCGCACTCCGCCAAAAATATCTCCTATCCTCTGTCTCTCTCCTCAATTTGCCTGTACAGACACTCCAGCGCATCGGAGAGGGTGCCCACTTGGTCGATAAGTCCCAGCTCCACCGCTTTCTCGCCGTAGAGGACACTGCCCACGTCGGCGGCCATCTCGTCGGTGCGCAGCATCAGGCGCTGGAAGTCCTCGGCGGTGATGCCGCTGTGCTTGGTGACGAAGCCCACGATGCCCTCTTGGACCTTCTCAAAGTAGCGGAAGGTCTGGGGGGCGGCGATCACTGTGCCGGTGGTGCGCACCGGGTGAACCACCATGGAGGCCGAGGGCACGATCATGCTCACCTTGGGGGCCACCGCCAAGGGCACGCCGATGGAGTGGCCGCCGCCAAGAACCAAGGACACTGTTGGCTTCTGCATTCCGGCGATAAGCTCCGCAATGGCAAGGCCCGCCTCGATGTCGCCGCCTACGGTGTTCAAGAGAAGCAGGATACCGTCGATCTCACGGTTTTGCTCCAAGTTGGCCAGCAGGGGCAGGACGTGCTCGTACTTGGTGGTTTTGGTGGTCTCCGGCAAGGCCATATGGCCCTCGATCTGGCCGATGATGGTCAAGGTGTAGACGGTGCCCCGGTCCGTGCGGCTCACCGCCGCGCCGAAGTCGATGAGCTGCTGGCTCATGGGCTTCTCCTCCGGGGTCTCGTTCTCGCCGGTGGTCTTGCTGGGTTTGGTTGCCTCGCTCATGGTTCCTCCCTCTGGTCCTCCGCCGACCGGCGGAAAAAAGACCGCTCTTTGCCGGTAGTATCGGCAAAAGGAGCGGTCTTTATTCGTAAAAAGGGATCCGTTACAAAAATGCCTTGCCGCAAGCGTCGGCCAGCTGCTCCAAGGTGCTGCAGCAGAGCATGGTGCAGCTTTCCCGGAGGGCGGTGATGCAGGGGCTCAGGTCCCATTGCCCCTCGGCGATGGGGTTGAGCCACAGGATCTGGCCTGTGAGACGGCGGGTCCGGGAGAGCATCGCCGCGGCGGTGGCCGGATCCACGCTCTTGCCGTCGCTGACGATCAGAAGCAGGGTGTTGCTGTTTAAAACCGGGGGACGGCGGGCCATCAGGGCGCGCAGGGCCTCGGACAGGTCCGTGCCCCGGCCCAAGAGGCCGCTCTGCTTCACATGGCGGCGGAAGCGGTCCACGTCCGCCATCTGGTGGGGACTCATCACCGCCAGCCCCTCAGAGAACAGGAAGGTGGTGCAGTCGGCGGCGGAGCGCTGGAGGGCATAGATAAAGCGCAGGGCGAACTCGGAGAACTGGAGCATGGAGCCGGACACGTCGCACAGCAGCACCAAGCGGCGGCGCTGGGGCGGGCGGCGGCGAAATCGCAGGTGGACCAGCGCCCCGCCGGTGCGCAGACCGTCGCCAATGGTGCGCTTGAAATCCAGCGTCCCGTGGGCAGACCGCTGCTTGCGCCGGCGATTCAGCTGCCGGTTCAGCTTCCGGGTGAGCTGGGCGATGAGGTCGATGGCCCGGGGGATATCCCGCTCCTCAAACCGGGAGATGTCCCGGTGGAGGAGGTCATCAGCGTCATTTTGGACCCCCAAGGCCGCGTCCTCCATCAAAAGCTGCTGCTCGATCATGTGGTGGATATAGCTGCGGTAGAGGGCGGGCATCCGCTTGGTATTCTCGGAGAAGGTGTCGATATACCGGCGGATCTTGTCCTTGTCCGCCTCGGACATCTGGATATAGACATCCTTTAAGTCCTCCCGGATGGGGATGGGGCGGTCGTCGTAGCGCAGGTCCCGCTCCGCCTCTTGAAGCTGCTGCCGGCGAAGCTGCTCTAAGTTCCACGCCTCGATCTCCCGCCGCCGGGCCTCTGCCAAGGAGACGAAGTGGCGGTCAAACTGGGCGGAGAAGGCCTGCTGCTGCTCTAAATTCTTGGCCAAGAGAGAGCGGAGTCCGATTTGCAGGGTATCCCGGTCGTCAAAGCCCAGTGTTTCCATCACCGTCAGGGCATCTCGGACTTCGCTGACGCCGATGCTCAAGCCCTCCCCCCGCAGGGCCCGGAGGAAGGTCACAAGACTCTCAGTGTAGGAGGCCATTGTCCCGGACCTCCCGGATATCCTGCTCGTTTTTCAGCACGAAGCCCATGGTGGTGTCCATGACCCCCTGGTCCAGCTCCTTGGCTCCTAAGGCCTCCAAAGCAGCGGCCCAGTCCAAGGTTTCAGCGATGGAGGGCTTTTTGATCAGCTGCTCCTGACTGCGCAGCTTCTGCACCGCCTCCGCCACGCTGAGGCGCAGCCGGTCCTCCAAGTTGGGCCGCTTGGCCCGGAGGATATCCATCTCCTTCTCCAAAGTGGGATAGGGGATATAGAGATAGGCGCAGCGGCGGCGCAGAGCCTCGGAGAGGGGACGAGTGTTGTTGCTGGTGAGGACCACAAAGGGCTGGCTGGCGGCCTGAACGGTGCCAAGCTCCGGGATGGAGACCTGCATCTCCGACAGGAGCTCCAGAAGGAAGGCCTCGAACTCCTCGTCGGACTTGTCGATCTCGTCGATGAGGAGCACTACCGGCTCTTTAGAGCGGATGGAGCGGAGGAGGGGGCGCTCCAAGAGATACTCCTCGGAGAAGAGCTCGGAGAGGTTTTGCTCCTGCTTCTCCATCTGAATGGCCAGAAGCTGCTTTTGATAGTTCCACTCATAGAGGGCCTTGCTCTCGTCCAATCCCTCGTAGCACTGGAGGCGGATCAGCTCCCGATTCAGGGCCTTCGCCAAAACCTTGGCCACCTCAGTCTTGCCTACGCCGGCGGCGCCCTCAATCAGCAGGGGGCGGCCCAGAAGCAGGGCCACATAGAGAACGGTAAGCAGTTCATCCTCGAAGATATAGTGCTGGCTTTTCAGCCGCTGGGAGAGTTCTTCTTTTGTGATCATAGGGGGGCTCCTTTTTGTTGGTGTGATACGAGGTCGATTCTATCACAAGAAGCCGGCAAACGCAAGGGTGAGCCGCCGGAGGGCGAAAACAGGTTGAAGCGGGACGGGGGCTGTGCTATGATAGGGGAAGTATTTAAGAAAGCGGGTATAAGGAGGGAGCCATGACTAAGAAACGTAAGACGCTGCCCAAGGAGATTCAGGAGCTTTTACAGAGCGGGGACATGGAGGCGCTGAAGGAGGCGTTCAGCCGGTGTGAGCCCAACGCCGTCACCGGCAAGTACGGCTCCAATATCTTCTCCCTGACGCCCTTGCCAAGGGAGTTCGCCCTATGGGCCAAGGAGCAGGGGGCCGACGTGAACTTCCGGGACTACTACGGCACCACCCCCATTTTCAACCACGCCTCCTTCTATAACGGCGATGTGCCTCTGTTGATCGAGTTGGGGGCGGACGTCCGCGCGAGAAAGAAGAACAGCGTCGTCACTCCCCTCCACTTGGCCGCCACCTACGGGCGGATCGAGGCCATGCGGGCTTTGATCGGCGCCGGGGCGGAGGTGGACGTCCGGGCCACAGAACTCTTCAACGCCCGCTGCACGCCCTTGGAGATGGCGCTGGAGCAAAAGCGCCTGCCCTTCCCGCTGATGCTGGAGGTCTGTACCATCCTGCTGGACCACGGGGCACAGATGACGGATCGGGCGCGGCAGTCTGTGGCCCAAGCGGGGGAGCAGTTCCAGCGAAACAAGCGGGGGATCAAGGACCCGAAGTACCTGCGGACCCAGGAGGAGGGGCTGGCGGGCTTGGAGGCGCTGTTCGGTGTGGAGCGGGCACCGGAGATCCTGTTTCACGACGGGGTCTCCCCCATTGTCATCACGGAAACCGGGTTTCAGGCCCAGTTTAAGAAGCTGTGGGACTATCTGATCCCGCCCAGCGGCCGGGCTCAGACCGCGCAGGGGGAGGCTATCCGCATTGCGGGGCGTGTGGACGACGAGATTACCCGCAACGGCGGCGCCAACTGGGACGGGGACTATCGGAGGATGCTGAAGGTGTTCCCGGCGTATCTGCGCCTCGGCAAGCCGCTGTCGGAGGCAGATTTGGCGGAGGCGGAGCGCATCACCGCTCTGCTCCGGGACGGCCGCGACGATGGGACGCTGGCGGCGTTGCTGTGCGCCTACGCGGTGGCTTGGGTAGTGCAGAACCCGCAGGTACTCCCCCCGCTGGCGGCGGACTACCGGCGGTGAGACACGCCGTGTGTATGGGGTATGGTTGACCGCGCGGGACAGCGGGCGCACAATGCGGCCCCCACAGGGTTTGATCCAGTGCAGGAGCGGGCGGCTTGGAGGGCGGTTTGTCGGATGATACCGGTTGACGGGATGCGCCGCGCCCTACGAGAGGTCTATCGGTGCATGGTGGGCATCCGGGGACAGGCCGGTGAGGACACCAGCCCCTACGGATGGGTTTGACGGGGGTGCCTGCGGGGAACCCCTCCACCACCGTGCGGCGCCCCCCTCCTTTGGCAAGGGAGGCTAAGGCGCGAAGCGCCACAGCCGTTTGGTCCAGTGCGGCGGCAGCCGGCAGAACGGGCGCACATTGTGCGCCCCTACAACCACTGCCGGAAGGAACGGCGGCATTTGCCGCACTATGCCAGTGACTCGACCTCCACGTTTCGGGGGCAAGTCTGGCAACGGAGGGCAGAGCGGCAGCGGATGTTTATCGCAGGGCTAAAGACGAGGGGACGCTCTCAAGACACCTTCCGCCGTGCAAGAACCGCCGCCGCGTCCGAAGTACCAAGGTTGGACGAGCACCGGTCTAACGAAAGGGCGTCACGTCTTGGGGGGGTCTTAGGGGGCGGTCGTAAGGGCTGTGCCCCCGGAGGGGGCTAAAGTCCGCCGGCCCGTCCCCCTAAGCGCGCTTTTGCTGGCTTTTTTTGTGTAGGAAAGGGAAAGGATGCGTGAAGGAAAACGGTATGGTTTTCCTTCGCGTTTAATCAGCCCGCCTCAGCGACAGGTTTCGGCGCCTTGCCAAAATCTGCTGGGTCTGGGGACAAAAGCCCCCAGGCCCAGTCGCCTTGGGCGAAACCTCCGTCCTCCGTCCCGCACCGCAGCGGCGCGGCTAAAAGGTATCGAACTGCACCAAATCGTTAAAAAAAGCCGCCCAAACAAAAGACGGGCAGCTACCATTCAAGTGTAACTGCCCGTCTATCTATCATAAAATGAAAAAATCTACACAGCACGCCCAGCGGCGCCGGAGCGCGGGGTCAGGATCCCGCCTCCAAGTCCCGTACCAACGGCGGAAGCTGAGAGATCATGTTGTCCATATCCTCGAACATCGTGCTCTTGGTGGTGCCCAGCCGGCTGGCCCGATCAATGTGCTTGACAACCTCCTGATACTTGTCCATAATCCCCTCAAAGAACTGACGGATGGACTGGAGCTCCTGCTGGGAGGTGAGAATCACCCCGGAGATCTCCGTCTGCACGGACACAGCCCCCTCGGCGGCGGTGGTGATCCGCTGGAAGCTCTCGCCAGTCTGGGAGACGATGCCCACCCCTTGGCCCAAAGTCTCCTGGGAGGTGAGAATGCTTTGGTTGAGCTCTCCCGCCCGGACCTCCACGTCGCTGACGCCGCTGTTGACCTCGGCGGAGAGGGACTTGATCTCCTCGGCCAGCTGCTTGACTTGAGTGGCCACCACGGCGAAGCCCTTGCCGGCCTCCCCCGCCCGGGCCGCCTCAATGGAGGCGTTGATGGCCAAGATGTTGGTCTGATCGGCAATGGACACGATCTTGCCCATGCACTGCTGGATCTCCCGGATAGCGGCTTGGAGCTGGGCGAAGGTCTCTGACATGGTCTCATAGGACCTCTGCACCTCGGCGGAGGTCTGTCCCAAAGCGTCCATCTGGCTTTGGGCCTGGGCCACCGTGTCGGCGATTTCGCCCCGGACTTGGCTGAACTGCTCCGCCGTCTCGTTGATATTGGAGAAGGAACAGCCCAAATCCCGGAGCTTGCCTTGGAAATGGCCCGCCTCCTTGAGCACACCGGAGAAGGCGGAGCCCACCATACTCAGCTCGAAGAGGGAGGCCACCTCCTTCTGCACCAGCTCTTTCTGGTACTCCTTCAGACTGCCTGCCACGTGGAGGACGGGGTAGAGGCTCTTCTCCTCCCGCGCCTTTGCCGGCGCGCGCCGGCCCTTTCCTGCAAACAACATCGCCTGATTCCTCCTTACTCAAAGACCACGCAGGTCATGGATTGGTTGACAAAGCGGTTGTTATAGTGCTCTCCATAGCCCACGACGCCGGCGTGGCAGCCTAAGGCCGCCATCTCCTGGAGATAGGTCTGCATGTAGCCCCGCTCGGAGAAGAGCTTGTAGCGGAAGAGACAGTTCACGGAGAAGATCGCCGAGCGGCGGGGAAACTCTTGGCAAATCTGGGCTATGGTGTTCCGGGTGATGGCTTGGTAGTCCCCCAGCTCCAAGAGGATCAGCACGTCGGAATCGTTGACTTGGCGGAAACAGGCCAGCGCGTTGCCCTGAACCTCCTTGATGGAGATGATGCAGGTGTCGTCCCCGTTGAGCTTTCCAAAGGGGTTCTGGAAAGTCCGGGTGAGGATCTCTTGGTCGGTGACGTGGAGAATGCTCTGGTAGACCTGCTTGGCCGGCTTGCCGTTGAGGGAGCCTAAAACATAGTTGGCCCGGTCGGTGTTGGAGGCGATAAAGCGGTAGTTCCCCATCTGGTGGTAAATGTTCTCCTTATAGGTCTTGACGCGGCCCCCCTGATTGCGCACTATGGCGTAGGCCACCGCGTCCCGGTAAACACGGCCGTTGGCGCTGACCCGGCCCTCTCCGCCGGTACCCCCCACCAAGGAGATCCCCCGCCGCTGAAGGGAGGTATACATGGTGGTCAGCACGCAGGCGTCGTTCCCGGTACAAAAGTCGATGCACACGGTGTCCCCTCCCAAGGCATTCACCGCCTGCATATCCCGCTCCAGACGCTGTATGTACTTCACTGGCATGGTGGAGACCTCCTCCAGCTCCCCCGCCGCCGCGGCCACACCGGAGAAAGCGATAATTCCCACGCCCTGCTCCACAATCGCGGTCTGGTAGCTCATGCCGATGCAGCCGATGCTGGGCACGCCGGGGTAACGCTTCTCCAAGGCCTCCACATGGGCCTCGAACTGCCTGTCGTTAGACAGCAGCATGATGAACTGGGGATTGCTCAGTCCGCGCAGGGCCTCGTCAATGTCCCCACGCTGGCTCATACCAAAAAATTGCTTCACGCTTTGATCTCCCCTTCTGTGATTTTTCCAGTTTCCTGATCTTTTTTATTATACTGGAAAGGGCCAGACCTGTCAACGGGTAAAAAAGTGTCCCATAGGCGGAGGGGAGGCGGAGGTCTCCGCGGCTGTCATTTTGCTGTATCCCTTGGTACGGCTGCCATCCGGCACAAATAAAACTTTTGCCATTGTCTTTTTCCGCGGGCTGTGGTATACTGCATCTACTTATGATTTACGGCCATATTTTGACAAAAAACTGTTGCCGCCTTGGTGACTTTGTAAGGGAGGGCCTATGAAAATGCGCCGCTTTCTTCCCGTCCTGCTTTTGTGCCTGTGCCTGTCTGTCCCCGTCGCCGCCGATGAGGCCGCTGCGCAGGACGCCTCCTTTTCCGCCGAGGGCTTCTCCTCCCCTCAGAGGCTGTGGGACGGCGACCGGGGCACCTATGCCGCCGCCGGGGAGGGCGCGGCGGTGCAGATCACCGGCTCCACCCCCATCGCCTCCCTCTATATTGAGTTTGACCGCCTGCCCCAGCCCTATACGATAGAGTGCGGCGGCGGGAGCTATCCCTGCGGGGAGGAGGGCTTTCTTCACCAGTACATCGACGTGGCCGGCCTCACCGATGGGGTAAAGAAAAATGTCACCCTCCGCTTCCCCAAGGGGACGGTAATTGCTGACATCTATGCTTTCTCCAGCGGGGTCCTCCCCGACTGGGTGCAGGTGTGGGAGCGGCCCTGTGAGGAGGCGGATCTGCTGCTGTTCTCCTCCCACTCCGACGATGAACAGCTGTTCTTCGCCGGCATCCTCCCCTACTACGCCGGAGAGCAGCAGCTGGAGGTGCAGGTGGCCTACATCGTGCAGCACTTTGAGGCCAACGGCGCCCAAGACCACCGGCGGCCCCATGAACAGCTGGACGGCCTGTGGACTGTGGGGGTGCGGCGCTACCCCATTATTCCGGAGTTTCCCGATCTGTATTCCGAGTCCAAGGACCGCGCCGAGGCCCTTCGGCGGGCGAAAAATGTGTATCAGAACGCCGGGTACAGCTATGAGGAATTTGTGGGCTATATCACCGGCTGTATTCGGCGGTGCAAGCCGCTGGTGGTGGTCTCCCACGATTTAAACGGGGAGTACGGCCACGGGACCCATGTCCTCTGCGCCGACGCCTTGGGGGCAGCCCTTCAAAGTGCCGCCGATCCGGCCCAGTATCCCGAAAGCGCCGGGGAGTACGGGGTTTGGCAGGTGGAGAAAACCTATCTGCACCTCTATGGCGAGAATCCCGTTGTGATGGACTGGGATGTCCCTTTGGAGCACTTCGGCGGAAAGACCGCCTTCCAAGTGACGCAGGAGGGCTTTGGCTGTCATAAGAGCCAGCACTGGACTTGGTTTTATAAGTGGATCTACGGCACCGATGGCGCGCCGATTACAAAGGCCAGCCAGATCAGCCGCTACTCCCCCTGCCTCTTTGGGCTCTATGACACCCAAGTGGGCTTGGATGAGGCCGGCGGGGACTTCTTTGAGCATGTGAAGCCATACGCCCAGCGACGGGCGGAGGCGGAGGAGGCCGCCAGAGCCGAGGCGGAGCGGATTGCCGCCGAGGAGGCCGCCAGAGCCGAGGCGGAGCGGGCCGCCGCCGAGGAGGCCGCACAGGCGGAGGCCGCCCAAGCCGCAGCGGCCAAAAATGCCGCCGTGCAGCAGATCACAATGACCGCAGGCGTGCTTGCCTTTGCGCTGCTGGCGCTGCTGATCAGCCGGTGGGGCCGGCATAAAAAAACCTCCCAACGAAAGGGGCGGAGACAACAATGAGTATTGAGACCGTTTCTGTCATTATTCCCGCATATAAGCCTGATGAGAAGCTTCTGCACACCCTGAATGAGCTGGTACGCACCGGCTTTACCGACATCTTAGTGGTGGATGACGGCAGCGGAGCGGCCTTTGAGGCGGTCTTTGAGAAGGTGAAGGCCATCCCCCAGTGCACCCTCCTGCGCCACGGCGTGAATCGGGGCAAGGGGGCGGCGCTGAAAACCGCCTTCGCCTACTTCTTGGACAACCGGCCCGACGGCGCCGGCGTGGTCACGGCTGACGCCGACGGGCAGCATTTGGCGGGGGACATCGCCGCCGTGTCGGAGAGGATGCTCTCAGGCGGGCACATTGTTTTGGGTGTCCGGGACTTCTCCGGGGCCCATGTGCCCTCCCGGAGCCGGAGGGGAAACCGGATCACCATCGCCGTGTTCCGCCTCTTTTTCGGCATGAAAATCAGCGACACACAGACGGGCCTTCGGGCCTTCCCCCGGTCGGTGATGGCGGAGATCGCCCAGGCCAAGGGGGAGCGGTATGAGTTTGAGACGCAGATGCTCTTCCTCATGAGCCAGAGGAAAATCCCCTTTGACGAGGTGCCTATTGAGACGGTGTACATCGAGGAGAACCGCTCCTCCCACTTTCGGGTGGTGCGGGACAGCGTGCGCATCTACTCGCTGATCTTAGGCTACCTCCTCAGCAGCGTGGCGGCGGCGGTGGTGGACGCGCTGGCCTTCTTCCTTTTTAAGAGTGTACACTTCCTTGGCGTTCTCCCCATTCCCCTCACTTGGTCCGCCGCCATCCTGGCCCGGATCATCTCCTCTTTGACCAACTTCCTGATCAACGCCAAGCTGGTTTTTCACGGCAAGGCGGACAAGGGGACGCTGGCACGCTACTACATATTGGCTGTGGTGCAGATCACAGTGTCCACGGCGCTGGTGTATTTCGCCGAGCATCTGTTCTCCGTCACCGCGCCTTGGCTCTCCACCCTGATCAAGGCCGCGGTGGACACGGTGCTCTTCTTCCTCAGCTTCCGTATCCAGCACAAGTGGGTATTCAACCATTGACAACTATCGCGCCGGCGGCGGGCCGCCGGTTTGAAAGGAATTCCTCCTATGACAAAAAGTACCTTTACTTTTCGCAGGGGCTACCTCCTCTACCTTTTGGCGCTGGCGGCTTTGATGCTTGCCGCGGTGCTCTACGTCCGCTCCGTGCTCTCCGGCTACGAGGCCAATCAGCCTGAGCGTCAGGTGGAGGCCGCGATGACGGAGCTGGCCGCTGACGCCCAGAGCGGGGCGCTTTGGGACAAATACCGCCTGCCCAGTGTCACCCCCGGCCGGTTTGAGCAGGACATGGAGCTCCAGTCGGCCTATCTGGCCCTCTATGACCCGGAGGCTATGGGCTTCTCCCTGTCCTCCGCCCCCCACGCCGAGGGGGAGCTGGTCTACAACATCCACAACAACGGCTTCGCTCTGGCCCAAGTGACCCTGCGTACAGCGGGAGAGCCGGTGACGCGGCTGGGGATTCTCACCTCCCAGAACTGGGAGGTGGCCAGTCTGGAGCCGGTATTCACCGCCCACGACTTCACCTTGTCCCTACCCACCGACTTCTCCGTAACTGTCAACGGCGTTCCGCTTACAGAGGCGGACGGGACGCCGGGCGGTTTGAGGACCATCACCTACACCATCCCCGGCAGCTATGTGATGCCTGACTTGGCCATCACCGACCCCTCGGGCCGGACGGCGGGATACACCTTCCGGGGGAATCAAATTCTGCCGGAGCTCTACAACTATTCCCTCACCCTCCCCGCCGCCCTGCGGGTCACGGTGGACGGCGTCCCTGTTCAAGGGCAGGCTGCGGACAGCGCCGCCATGGTCCGCTATGACATCGTGCAGCTGGACCAGCCCGATGTGCAGATTGCCGATCCCTACGGCAACACAGTACCTTACACAGGCGGAGATGAACTGCCGCTGACCTACATGACCATCTCTACCGTGGGAGGTACCGTGCGCTTGGACGGCGTAGAACTCACCGCCGATGAGACCCGTCTCCCCGCGGAGTACGCAAACTTCGCCGACTATGTGCCCGGTCTGCCGCAGGTCTCCACCTACTACATCGCCGTACTGCGGGAGGACGCCGAGATCACGGTCACTGACCGGGACGGCGTTCCGGTGGAACTGGAACCCGGACAGCACACCTACGACCTCACCAGTCTCTCCGGCGGCTTGGAGAGTGTGCCGGCGGAGATTGCCGCGGAGATCGACGTGGTGGACACGGCCCAGAAGTGGAGCCTCTTTATGAGCAACGATCTGCGCTTCAAGCTCCTCTCCCCCTACTTAATCAAGGACTCCTACCAATATGAGGTGGCCTATAAGTACGCCAACGGGGTGGATATCACCTTTACCAGCAACCACAGTCTCAAAAATCCGGCCTTTACGGAGGTATCAGCCACCAACTTTGTCTATATCGCGGACAACTGCTTCTCTGTGGACATCCACTTTGTCAAGCATATGCTGCTCACCCGCACCGGCGCCAGCGTAGACGATGAGGTCAATGACCGCTTCTACTTCGTTAAGTACGACGACACCGATGACGGCAAGAACAATCCCACTTGGAAGATCGCAGGAATGAAGGAGATTGTAAACAATGCAGGATGAACGTGTAGAGACTGCCGCTGTCCGCACCGGCGGGCGGCGGGTACAGCCGAAAGAGCCCCGCAGGCATGACGAGGGGGGACGGAAAAAGCCCGGTGTGGGAAGAATTCTTCTGCGGACCGGCGCGGTGCTGCTGACCTTTGTGGCCGCGCTGGCACTGACGCTGCTGATTTCCCTGAAGATGATCTGCTCCAGCGCCTTCCCCTCCGCCCAGCAGATGTTTGTCACCACCATCTTGGAGACCGGACAGCTGAAGTTTTTGGCGTCTTGGTTCCTCAGCAGCGAGGAGATTCAGGAGATTGTGGACAAAAACTCCATGAAGGCCCTTAACGCCTCTGTGGACACCGCCCTGATCCAAGTGGGCGGCAGCGGCTCTGTCAACGTGGGCGGCGAGAGCGGTGAGGAGGACAGCGGCGAGCCTATTGAGATCGTGGAGGTGGCCGGCGCCAACTACACCGGCACTATGATGATCGTCAAAGACCCGGCCAGAGTGAGTCTGGCCACCATCTACCCTTGGCGGGAGGTAGGCGTACCCTTAGACCAGCTGGTGGCCTCCGCCGGGGCTGTCGGCGGCATCAACGGCGGGCTGTACAACTCCTATAACAACTCCGGCGGCCGTCCCTATGGGGTTATCGTCTCCCACGGGGAGATTCAGTACAACAAGCCCCAGGAGTTCCCCGGTCTGGTGCTCATCGGGTTTACGGAGGACAATATTCTGGAGATCATCGACATCTCCAAGCTGAACGCCGCCGGGGTGGAGGAGCTGGTGGCGGAGCGCAGGATTCGGGACGCCGTCACCTTCCAAGAGGAGGCCAGCGACGCCAACAACCACTTTGTTCAGCTGATTATCAACAACGAGGCCCGAGAGATGAACGGCATGGGCAGCGGTCTGAATCCCCGCACCGCTATCGGACAGAGGGCCGACGGGGCTGTGCTGCTGTTTGTCACCGACGGCCGGGGCAAGGCCGGCCACTTGGGGGCCTCCAGCGGCGATCTGATCGGCGTGATGCAGGAGTTCGGCGCGGTGAACGCCGCCAATTTGGACGGCGGAAGCTCCTCCTGCATGTATTATGACGGCGAGTACCTGATGGACAGCGTCACCTTCTATCAGGCCAATTCCTCTTGGAAATTGCCGGCGGGATTTGTCGTGACTTAAAAATGCGGGCATTTTTTTAGTCGCGTAATGGAAATCTGCGGATTTCCATCGAATTAGAGCTGCGCTGTGCTCTGCGCCTCGCCCATGAACCTCCCCGCAGGGAGGTTCATGGGTTCGATGCTCGCTTTGCGTGAGGTATTTTTCCGAGGATGTGATCCCCCGAAAAAAT
Organism: uncultured Clostridia bacterium; assembly: GCA_947572235.1. Classification (GTDB taxonomy): domain Bacteria; phylum Bacillota; class Clostridia; order Oscillospirales; family Oscillospiraceae; genus CAJFPI01. The sequence goes on along the minus strand of CANPBB010000034.1, from coordinate 1,281 downwards.
GATTCCAGTCTATTTGCGGCCTGCGGGCCGCAAACTCTGTTGAGGGCACTGCGGTCCGCCGACTGCGTCTGCGGCGCGGTATAAGACGCAGTGTGTCTCTGGTGGGCGGTCAGATTTTTCGCTATTTGTCCGCAAAGCAGAAGTTTCCTTTATGTTAGCGTGGTAAATTGCAGAAATATGGTTGACAAAGCTCAGATATTTGCTATAGTAATAAGTTGTGGATACGCATAGGCAGTATTCCATGAAAAAGGTGTACACCTTTTTCTGTTTCCAGTACTGGAAACAGGGAAAGGTTTGCATAATAGTCCCACAAGGAAATATAGGAGGTTTGCATGAAAAGAATTCTCAGCATGCTGCTGGCGCTGACCATGCTCTTTGCACTGGTGAGCTGCGGCAACGACAACCAGCCGTCCAACAACGGCGGCAATCAGAACACCAACCAGACCGATGACAACAACACCACTGACGACAACACCACCACTGACGATTGGCACATTGGCATCATCACCGGTACCGTGTCCCAGTCCGAGGATGATCTCCGCGGCGCCGAGGCCATTCAGGCCAAGTACGGCGCTGAGAAGGTGAAGCTGGCCACCTACCCCGACAACTTCACCGAGGAGCTGGAGACCACCATTCAGACCATCGTCAACATGTCCGACGATCCTCTGATGAAGGCCATCATCGTCAACCAGTCTGTCCCCGGCACCGCCGAGGCCTTTACCCAGATCAAGGAGCGCCGCCCCGACATCCTGTGCATCGCCGGTGAGGCCCACGAGGACCTGCCCGTGGTGGGCGCCTCCGCCGACTTGGTCTGCAACAACGACTTCGTCTCCCGCGGCTATCTGATGATCCGCACCGCCCACGAGCTGGGCTGCGACACCTTCGTCCACATCTCCTTCCCCCGGCACATGTCCTATGAGACCATGAGCCGCCGTGTGGCCGTCATGGAGGAGGCCTGCAAGGAGTTCAACATGCAGTTCGTCCTGGAGACCGCTCCCGATCCCACCACCGACGTGGGCGTCACCGGCGCCCAGGCCTACGTGCTGGAGAAGGCCCCCGAGTGGATCCAGAAGTACGGCCAGAACTCCGCCTACTTCTGCACCAACGACGCCCACACCGCTCCCCTGCTGCAGCGCCTGCTGGAGCTGGGCGGCTACTTCATCGAGGCCGACCTGCCCTCTCCTCTGATGGGCTATCCCAACGCTCTGGGCGATCTGGACCTGACCGCCGAGGCCGGCGACTTTGACGCCATCCTGGCCAAGGTGGAGCAGGCTGTTGTGG
>CANPBB010000033.1 GCA_947572235.1 uncultured Clostridia bacterium | reverse complement strand
GAAGAATTTCAGCACATTCAGCCCCAACTTCATAGCAGCCATGATTTCGCTGGGTGTAACGCACCCCGGTGTCACAGCAATGCCCTGCGCCACACACCAGCCCACAATTTCCTGATCAAATCCAGGGGAAACAATAAATCTGGCGCCGCAGTCCACCGCCTGCTTACATTGCTCCAAGGTGATCACCGTACCTGCCCCCACCATCATATCCGGACACTCTGCGGATACAGCCCGGATGGCATCGGGGGCGGCGGCAGTACGGAAAGTAATCTCCATAACGTCCACACCTCCGGCGAGGAGCGACCTAGCAGTGGGAATGGCATTTTCTGCGTGTTCAAGAACCACTACTGGGACAATACCGCAGAGGCTTAACGCATCCAACACGTTTTTTCTCATGTTAACACTCACCTCACTCCACATCGGGCTGCCCCAATGCTTTATTGACCAAGATGCGCAGGCGGCTTCCCGGATCACAGAGCTCCCCTTTGAGGATGTCTTCCTCTGTAAAACGGGCCATCAAAATCTCACGTTCTGTTACCCGCTGGTGATCATAACAGGCATATATATATCCATCGGCAGCTTCCTTCGCATCAGGATAGGATACCTCGTCCCGTTCGTCCAGAAGTAGCGTGTAGGGCCAAGTGGCTCCGTCGTCCTCGCTGAGCATGGCGGTGAGATGGCTGCGGCCCTTCCAGCGCTTCACATTCCCCTGCTGCATGATGTCGTCCAAGTCAATGCGCTGCTGGAAATTCAGGTGGTTAATCATCAGCAGCCGGCCGGAGCGCAGGCGGCGGATGAAAAAGCGGGAACAGGGGCTGTCAATATGGCTTTTCCGCCCAGGCGTCCAGGTATAACCGCCGTCGGTGGAGAAACTCTCGCCCAGGCCGTCAAAGGTGCGCACCAGCATCCAAAGGGTGCCGTCCCGCTTCTCCACGATCATGTGCTCGTCAAAGCTGCGCATAGGCACGTCAGCATGCCCCCGGAGGGTGATTGTTTTGCCCTCGTCATCGGAGGCATACACGTTGGAAAACTGCTCATCCTCCAGACCGTGGCGCTCACTGGGAACACTGCCGCTCTCATCCCGCCAAATTGCACAGGGGAAGAGCCAGTCTCCTTTACTGGTGACAAGGGGTTTATTCATCATGATGCCATTGGCAATGCGCCGGGGTGTGGACCAAGCCAGCGGATCTGCATCTGCGTCCTCGCAGATAACCACCCACACACCGCTGCGGCCGTCATTAAAGCCACGTGCTTGGGTATAGCTCATCCACAGCCTGTGGGAGGGATCAAACCAGAGGCAGGGATCATAGATGCGGCAGGAAGGGTCCGGGTGCTCAACCACAGTAGCGCAGGAGCGGAAGGTATTTCCCCCGTCATCGCTGATGCAAAGCACCATGATATTCCCCCCCACCTCAGCTCCCTGTCCGGTGTAGAAATTCACAAAGATCCGGCCCTTGTCACTGACCTCAATAGACGGGATCCCCTGCCATCGGCGGTAGCTGTCTTGGAACCGCTCCTCTGTGGGTGCCACAAAAATCTTCGCAGGCGTTAAAGCAATGTTGTCATCCATCTCGATACCTCCATTCATTAATCACTCATCATTTATGATTTGTGGATCCATATAAAACATAGCACGAGGAAAAAACAAATGTCAAGAGGCAAGTGGAGATAAATTCGAGTTATTGGGAAAAACAACTTCAAAAACTACTGCAAAATTAAATAATTAACACACTCTTTCTCATCTTTTCTATGGATTTTTGGCGGAATTACAGTAAAAAGAGAATGGCGCAGGGAAGAACTATTTGTCTGTAAAAAATTCACTTGATTGCCACAGAAGAGCTTAGGGCAATTTAGGCAGATACTACAAAAGAAAGCAGGGAACTTGATAGATTCGACGAAAATTAATACTTGCTACTGAAGTAGCTTGACAAATGGCACATCTTCATCTAAACTGAATATAAACAAATCATCTATGATGAGTGATGAAGACCAAAACACTCACATCATAGAACAAAATAAGTGAGGGAGCAATATGATAAACCGTACACAAAAATACGCATTCCAAGGAGGCAGAATCGTTCTTCCGGAACAGGTTCTGGATGGTACGCTTCTGGTCTGCGGGGAGAAGATCGCCGGACTTTTAAGTGCCGGAGCAGAGATCCCGGCAGAGTATGAAAGGGTGGATGTCAGCGGCAAGGTGCTGATGCCCGGTCTGATTGATACCCATGTCCATATGTGGGACCCCTCCCCTTTGAACTATCGGGAGGACTGGGAACACGGTTCCCAGTGCGCAGCCTCCGGAGGTATCACCTCTATCGTCGATATGCCTCTCAGCGTACCGCCTGTGGTGGACGAAGCCGGATTTCGACTGAAGCTGGATGTAGCTAAGGCGGCCTCCTGCGTGGATTTTGCATTCTGGGGCGGGTTAACACCCGGATGTGTGGACGAGATGGCCGCCTTGGATCAGCTGGGCTGCGTGGCCTATAAAGGGTTCATGAGTTTTGCGAACCCGGACTATCCTCAAATCACGGACGGCTACCTCATCAAAGGGATGCGCAATGCCGCTAAACTGGGTGCGCTCATTGGTGTCCATGCGGAGAATGCCGAGGTGGCAGACTTAGGCAGCCGAGCCTTGGCAGAGAGTGGTTGTACTGACGAGGCCATGCACGACGACGCACGGCCTTGGTGGGTGGAGCTGGAAGCCATCCAGCGGGCAGTGCTATTTGCCAAGTCTACCGGCGCCAGACTCTATATCTGCCATATGACTATTGAGCAGGGGGCAGCATTCCTGCGTCAGGCTAAGTGCGACGGCGTGGAGGTCTATGTGGAAACCTGCCCCCACTACCTGCTCTTTGATAAGACCATCTTGCGGGAGAAAGGGGCCTACGCCAAATGTAACCCACCCTTCCGCAGTCGGGAGAATGTGGAGAAATTATGGGGCTATATCTTGGACGGAACGATCGACACCATTGGCTCGGACCATGGGCCCTACTCCGACGAGGAAAAAATAAAGCAAGGAAACTTCTTCCTTGAATACGGCGGCTTCGGCGGCTACGATGCCATGCTTCCGGGACTGATTACGGAAGGGGTACATCGCCGCGGGCTGTCGCTGCCCCGTCTGGCCGCGCTGACCTCTGGAAATGCCGCCAAGATCATGGGCCTTGCCCACCGGAAAGGCAGCTTGGTACCGGGGGGCGACGCAGATATCGCGGTGGTCGATTTGGATGAGGAATGGATTTTTGACGGTGAGAGAAGTTTGTCCAAAACCAAATCAATACACAATGTCTACCACGGAGCACACATGAAGGGCCGCGTAAAGCAGACTTGGGTCCGTGGGCGGCTGGTCTATCAGGACGGTGAGATTCTGGCGGAAGCCGGATATGGTACCTATATTCCGAAGCAGGGAAAGGGGGAGAATGTGTAATGACGCAGGAGCTGTGGTCGCGGGAGACCACCCTGGCAGGACAGCGGGTGTCCAAAATTGCCTTTGGTACGGAGCATCTCAATCAGTTCGTTCCCTCCTTCGGAGGCAAGATCCTCTCCGATGCGGCTAGGCTGCACAACGTGTTTTTCTGGGATACGGACAACTGTTACGGCAGCCAACCGGCGGTAGCGGCAGGATTGAAACTTCAACCCCGGGATCAGATTGTGGTTACCAGTAAAACTTATGCTGACAGCGAGGCAGACGCTTGGTCCAGCGTGAAAAAGATATTAAAGGACCTGGACACACCTTATATTGACTTCTGCCTGCTCCACGGTGTAGAGAGCGGGAAGCTGGAGGGAAAGATGCCCGCCTTGAAGGCCCTGCGGGAAATGGTGAATCAGGGGCTTGTACGCCATGTGGGACTTTCCACCCACTGCGTGGATGTTGCCATGGACTGCAGCGATATCGAGGGAATCGAGGTGCTGTGTGTCACTTTCAACCGGGATGGCTCCCGAATTGAGCAGGGGGACTTAGACGGTATGGCCCGGGCGCTGGACAAAGCCCACAACAAGCGGAGGCTTGGCACCTATGTCATTAAGACACTGGGGCGGGGCGATCTGGTCCATGATGTTCGAGGTGCTCTGGACTGGGTACTGGATCACCATGAGTGTATTGACGTGCTAAATATTGGTTATGCCAACCTGCGGGAGCTGCGCCAAGACTTGCAGGTCGTCAATGAATATTTAGATGATCTGGAGGGAAGCTCCCATGAGTGAGAGGCTGTTGATCAAAAACTGCATGCTGACAACGTTCTTCAACGACGGCTATAATGCCACCAAAATCCTGGAGGACGTGGACATTCTTATTGAGGACGGCCTGATTGCCCGGATCGACAAAGGGGTGGAGGCGCCTGGGGCAAGGGTCATCTCCGCGGCGGGAAAGCTGGCTGCGCCGGGATTTGTCAATGGCCGCAGCTGCTCTATGGCGGCCCTACTCTCCAAGAGCATCTCTGCAGATATCAAATGCTCTCGCTTCGGCGACACACCGCGGTATTTTCGGGTGAACCCTTTTGTCAATATTGTCCAAGCAGTGCTGTCAGATGAGCAGATTACGGCGCTTCTTCGTTTATCCCTCTACGAGATGATCTGCAGCGGGACCACCACAGTACTGGAGCAGTGTTCGGTGCGGGAGCTGCCGCTGTTCCTGTCCATCTGTGAAAAGCTGGGGATGCGCGCTGTGGTCTCTCCCACCCTGATGAGCCGGGAGAGCCTGCCGGAGACCGATGCTTGGGGACGGTGCGACAACCAGCTGCAGCAGGTGGATGAAGAAGCCCTAACTGCTTGGAATGTTGCCCAAGTGAAGAGTACCGCTGGCAATTTGGCCAAGGCTGGCATGGGGCTGGGCTCGGTGGAAACAGTTTCCGAGTCCCTGATGCGCCGGGTGGGGCGGGCTGCCTTTGATCTGGACTGCATCCTGATGGTTCCCGCCAACGAAACCAAGCAGGAACGGGAGGTGAGCTTCCAACGTTACGGAATGAGTCCAGCACAGGTTCTCCACAAGAACCATGTTCTTCACCGGAAGACTATTGTAGGGGGCTGTCAGTATGCTGAGAAAGAGGACCGGTCGGTACTGCGCAGTGCCGGGGCCCCGGTGGCGCTGTGTCCCATCGAAAGTCTCCACGATGCGGTGGTAGCACCTTTTCTGGACCACCAGTACAACGATCTACAGATTCTGATTGGCAGTGGCGCCGCCACGGCGGATATGACCCGACAGGTGCAAGCTCTAACACTCTCTGGCAAGCTGGAGCGACGTCTGCGCCATCAGATGCGGGCACAAAAGACCTTCTTTGCTGTTTCAACTGGCGGCGCGCAGGCTGCGGCGCTCCCTGTGGGGGAAATTGATGAGGGATTGCCAGCAGATTTGATTCTTATTGATACGCGCAGCCCCCATTATCACCCCTTTACTATGCCTATCACGGATTTGATCTATGAAACAGCCCCTTCGGACATCACCGAGGTCATCGTAAACGGCAGACTTTTAAAGGAAAATGGGGCTGTCCTTGGAATGGATATCGTCCTGATCGTAGAGCAAGCGGAGGAGGTCATGAAACAGGTTTGGATGCGGGCCCGAGAAACAGGTGCGCTCTAAATAAAGAAGGATAATTTAGGAAAAGGAAAGGTGAAAACATGAAAAGATTGCTCTCTATACTGCTCATTTTTGCGATGACACTATCCCTTGTTGCCTGCTCTGCATCAAACAACCAGGGGAATAGCAACACGCCCAACGATTCCTCTGGCAATTCCAGCGATCTTGGTTCCAACGGCTCCTCGGATCTGGACACCTCCAACCCCATCAAAATCGGTTATCTGGCTTGGGCCTCCGGCGCAGACGCATACTTTGGCTTGGTAGCCATCGCCGCCTTGGAGGACCGTATTGAGGAGATCAATGCTAACGGCGGCCTGCTGGGCCGGAAGGTGGAGCTGGTGTGGTACGACATCTCCGCCGACTTCTCCGAGTCTGTCAACGCCACCAACAAGCTCATCAACCAAGATCGCGTGGACGCCATCATCGGGCCTGACGGCAGCCCCTTTGCCATCACCTTGGGCAGCATCGTGGAGGAGGCTCAAGTACCCCTGCTGCCCAACTGCGGTAATGCTGAGGTCACTGTAGATACCAACGGCGAGACCAAACCCTATGTCTTCCGTGTAGCGCCCCAAGCTGGTTTAACCTCCACTACGATGGCCCACTACATCTATGAGGAGATGGGTATACGCAAAGTTGCCACCCTGAGCGAGTCCACCAATATCAGCACCGTGGAAGCTGTGGACTACTTTGTAGATGAGTTCAAGAAGTTGGGCGGCGAGATTGTGGCCGAAGAGAGCTATATGCTCAATGATACCGAATTCCGTGCTCAGATCACAAAGATTGCCCAAGCGGAGCCTGAGTATGTGTTTATGCCTGCTGCTGCCTACAAGGAGGTTTGCAACTTTGCAATTCAGCTCAGCGATATGGGCTACGGCGATAAGATTAAGATTCTTGGTACAGATGGCTGGTACAATGACGATGCGCTGGCTGTGGCCAGCGATGCCCTAGAGGGCTGCGTGGTAATTTCTGCCCTTGATATGAACTCGGAGAATATTAAGCCTATGGTGGACGATTTTGCTTCCAAGCATGCTGATTTGAACGCCAGTCTCCACCTCTATGCGCTCTATGCCGTCAACGCCATGCAGTTTATCGAATATGCCGTTAATACTGCTGGCACCACCGATGGCCCCGCCCTGCGGGATGCTCTGGAGAACGCTACCGGTGTGGAGATGGTCACCGGCGGCAGCTGGTACTTCAATGAGCACCACGATCCTGTTGGCCCTGAGTTCACCATCCTGAGCATCGAGAATGGTGCGGCAGTTTCCAAGGGGACTTATTCCGTAACAAACTGATCTGATTACCCCTTTGCGTGGAGAGGGAGGAGTCCTTCCTCCCTCTCCACAGTTTTTATAACAAGCGGGGGATTTTTGGGAAAATCTGTCCGGCACTGCTTTCCATAGAAGTAGGAATCAAGTAAATGCGGGGGATATCATCTATGACTGTTTTTATTCAGCAGGTGATCACCGGCTTATCCATTGGCAGTATCTACGCGCTGCTGGCGGTAGGATATGCCCTGATCTTCAGTATTTTTAACTTCTCCAATTTCGCTTTCGGTGTAATTATGATGGTGGGCACTTTCGGGGCTGTCTATGCCATTAATCTCGCCGGTGCACCTCTTCCGGTGGCTATTTTGGCCGGTATGCTGGTGGCTGCGCTGGTATCGCTCCTGGTTGAATTTTCCACCTACCGTCCTATGCGCCGGAAGAACTCGCCACGTCTGTATCTGATGATTGCGGGCATCGGCGTAAATATGTTCATCGAAAATTTTGCTATTCAGACAATTGGTTCCAGTGTAAAGCCCTTTCCCTCCGAGTGGGGGCGAATCATTTTGAATATCGGAGATATCAGCGTAGCCTATGCCGATATCCTTTCGGGCGGGCTGTCCATTGTAATGCTGATCTGTCTATGGCTCTTTATCTATAAAACGCGGATCGGTCTCGGTATTCGGGCCAGCTCCTATGACGTGGGTACCACGGGGCTCATGGGTGTCAACGTGGATATGGTTTCGCTGGCGGTGTTTGCTATCTCCGGCCTGGCCGCCGGTTTGGCCGGCGTATTTTACGGTATGAAATACACCGTGTACCCCTCTATGGGTGCCGTGTCAAACAAAGCCTTTGTGGCCTCGGTGATCGGCGGCTTGGGCAGTCTTCCCGGCGCTGTGGTGGGCGGACTGATTCTGGGACTTCTGGAAACCATGGTTTCCGCCTATGTCTCCTCCAAGCTCCGGGATATGATTGCCTATCTGGTGATGATCCTCATCCTTGTCTTTATTCCCAACGGGATTCTGGGAAAAAGCGTCAAGGATAAACTGTAAGGGGGGGCGGGAGAAGTGTATCAATACTTATCAGGCATACTCACGGTGATTGCCATCAATATTACCGCAGTCTGCGGCCTGACTATCCTCACCGGTTTTACTGGTATGTTTTCCTTGGGCCATGCGGGCTTCATGTCCTTGGGAGCCTATGCGTCCGTCATCGCAATCAAATACTGGCATATCCCCTTCCTTCCGGCAATGGTCTTCGGCGGCCTTGTGGCTGCGCTGTTTGGTCTGATCGTGGGATATCCCACAATGAAAGGAAAGATGCGGGGAGATACCTTTGCCATCGCCATGCTGGGCTTCTCGGAGACTGTGCGTCTGGCCCTCTCTAACATCTACCCCTATATCAACGGCGCTTTGGGAATCAGTGAGATTCCCCGCTACAGCGAGGCCTGGCTGGTATCCCTCATCGCCGTAGCATGCGTCTACCTCACTTACCGCTATACCAAGTCTAAGCATGGGCGGATTGCCCTTTCGATCCGGGACGAAGAGACCGCAGCGGAACTTATTGGTGTCAATGTCACTTGGGAGAAGATAAAAAGCTTCATGATCAGCGGCTTTTTCTGTGGCATGGCCGGATGTATGTATGCCTGCTACTACACATTTATTACCCCGAATACCTTCTCCGCCACCACTTCGAACAATATCCTTGCGGCGGTGGTCTTCGGCGGAATGGGCTCGGTTACCGGTCCCACCATCGCCGCAGCGGTGCTGGCTATGCTGCCTGAGGTGCTGCGCATAGTACAAAAGTGGCGTCTGGTCCTCTACGGCGCACTGATGATCCTCGTTATGCTCTTTAAGCCTGAGGGGCTGATGGGCGGCAAGGAGTTCTCCATGAAGGCAGTTGTCCGGTTCTTCCGGGGCCTCGGCGGGAAAAAGAAGACGGAGGTGGCGCAATGAGCCTGTTGGAAATCAAGAATCTAACCATACAGTTTGGCGGGCTGAAGGCGGTAAGCGATGTGAACCTCTCCTTGGAGGCCGGACAGATGATCGGCCTGATTGGACCAAATGGAGCAGGGAAAACCACCCTGTTCAACGCCATCACCGGCGTGGTGCCCAAGACGGAGGGCTCTTTGACATTTGACGGAAAAGATCTGTCCCAATATAAGCCCAATCAGATTGCCCACTTGGGCATTAGCCGTACATTCCAGAATATCCGGCTGTTTTCCAAAATGACGGCTGAGGAGAATGTGGCTATTGGCATCAACAGCATGGCAGATTACGGCATCATCTCTGCCTTTCTGGGGCTCCCCAATGCCCGGCGCAAAGACAAGGAGACCAAGGAGAAGGCTCAGGAGTATCTGGATCGGGTCAACCTGCTGCCCTATAAGGACGCCATCGCCGGCTCTCTCCCCTACGGGATCCAGCGCAAACTGGAGATCGCCCGGGCCATTGCCACTCGTCCCAAGCTCCTGCTGCTGGACGAGCCGGCGGCAGGTATGAACAACGAGGAAACCTTGGAGCTGATTACCTTTATCCGGGAGATTCACCAGAACAACGAAACCAATATGGCCATCATCCTTATTGAGCACCATCTGGAAGTGGTTATGAACCTCTGCAGTGACATCACCGTGCTGAATCTGGGCAGTGTCTTGACTACAGGGGATCCAGTCAAGATTCAGAACGATCCCGCCGTAATTAAAGCCTATATTGGTGAACGGAGGAAACGCAATGGATGAGAAAATCATGTTAAAGGTCGAGGACCTGGAGGTATTCTACGGGGGCATCCAAGCTCTACATGGGATCAATATGCACGTTGACCAAGGAGAGATTGTTTCCATCATCGGCGCTAACGGTGCAGGCAAATCCACTTTATTGTGCTCCATTGCGGGGAGCAAGGAGATCAAGCGAGGAAGCATCACTTTCTGGGGAGAATCCCTGCCCAAACGGTCCTACCATGTGGCGGAGCGAGGAGTGGTCTTAGTTCCCGAGGGGCGGCGTATTTTTGCCAACCTATCGGTGAAGGAAAACTTGGCCATTGGCGCTTTCACCGTAAAGGACAAGGCGGTAATCGAACAGCGATATGAGGAAGTTTTTTCCCTCTTTCCCCGGTTAAAGGAGCGGATCAATCAGCCGGCGGGTACCATGTCCGGCGGGGAGCAGCAGATGCTGGCGGTAAGCCGCGCTCTGATGGCAGGACCCAAGCTGCTGATGCTGGATGAACCCAGCCTGGGTCTGGCTCCCATTGTAGTGGACGAGATGTTTGACAAATTCAAGCAAATCAACTATGAACTGGGCGTCACCATCTTGGTGGTGGAGCAGAATGCTTTCATCGCTCTGGATGCGGCCAACCGGGGCTATATCATCAGCTTGGGCCGGGTAGTGATGGAGGGCGACGCCCAGAAGCTTCTGGATGATCCGGAGGTCCAGTCAGCCTATATGGGCGTCAAATGACTTGTGTCCGTGTCTGCGACAGAATTGAGGATGAAGAGGAGACGTATGATATATGCTGTTTGCGGATAGCTTTAAGGATTGTGTAGTGGTGGTCACCGGGGCCTCCAGCGGGATTGGCAAAGCTGTGGCAAAGCTGTTTCTTCAGGAGGGGGCCCAAGTGGTCTTGGTCAATCGGGATCCAGAGCGGGGGAAGGCAGCCCTTACAGAGCTGCGCGAGATTTCTCCTAAGTGTGACGCCTTCTACTGCGACGTCAGTTGTGAAGATCAGGTGAAAGAGCTATTCTCCTTTGTTGGAAAAACTTATGGAAGGTTAGATGTACTGCATAACAATGCCGGTGTCTCTGTGGGCGGTGGACTTCTCGATACTACCCAGGAGCAATGGGATACTGTTCTGGGCGTCAATCTGCGAGGGGCTTTTTTTTGCAGCAAGTACGCCGTGCCCCTGTTGCAGAAGGGGGAGCGAAAGGCCATCGTCAACACAGTTTCAGAGCTGGCCTTGGTGGCCACTAGGGGGTCCATAGCCTACTGTAGCTCTAAGGGGGCGCTGCTACAATTCACCCGGGCTGCTGCGCTGGAGTTGGCCCCTCTGGGAATTCGGGTCAATGCGGTGTGTCCGGCAGGGACGGAGAGCGAGATGTTCCACAAGGATATGGCCTCCTGCGAGGGGGGCTACGAGGTCAATGTGGCCCGCTTGGCCGCCTCCTATCCGCTGGGGAGAATCGCTGTACCTATGGATATCGCACCGGCGGTACTGTTCCTCGCCTCTCCTGGCGCCTCTTTTATGACTGGCACCCATATCGTCCTTGACGCTGGTTTCACAATCAAGTAAGCGCACACTATCTTCTGTATCAGGAGGAACCTATGACAGTTGATCTCATCATTTACGGTGGCTTTGTCATTACCATGGAGGGCCGGGGTACTGGCATCATCCCTGACGGCGCAGTGGCCATCCAGGGCAATACCATCTCCGCAGTGGGGCTTACTACAGAGATTATGGGGCAGTATAATGCCCATCGAACTATTGATGCCAAAAACAAGGCGGTCCTGCCCGGATTTGTGGACACCCACATTCATACCTCCAACGCCATTGTTCGGGGGTGCAGTCAGGATATCGACAAGTGGATGTACAGCGGCATCCTGCCGCTGCTGAGTCTGGCAGAAACTGAGGATCTGGTAGCCGGATCCATGCTGAATATTATCGAGGCAGTGAAAAAGGGTACCACCACCTTCTGTGACTACGACTTTCCCATGTTGGAGCTTATCAGAAATCACATTAAGGTGGGCACCCGTGTGATGGCCGCAGAGATGATCAATGAGCTGCCCACTGTGACCTATGGCGTACAAGATACCTATCTTCGAGACTTTGATCCCGCTAAGGGGGAGCGCCAGCTCCGGGATGCCCGTGCTCTGGTAGAGCGTTACCACCAGAGCTGCGGCGGACGGATCGCTTGCATGATGGGGCCCCAAGCCAGCGAGATGTGCTCTGTAGAGATGCTCCGGGAAGTCAAAGACTACGCCGACAAAAACGATCTGGACATTCATATGCACGTAGCCCAGAGCGACCGGGAAACCCGACAGGTCATGCAGCGATATGGGAAGCGCCCGGTGGAACTGCTGGAGGAGCTGGGTTATCTCACCTCTCGACTCCACGCCGCCCATATCACAGAGACCAACGAAAAGGAGCGGAGACTTCTGGCTCAGCGGGGGGTCAGCATGGCCCTTTGCACCGGCAGCATCGGTATTATCAGCGGCGAGCTGCCACCGGCAGAGGAGTATATGTCCCATGGTGGCCGGGTAGGTCTCGGCACCGACCAAGCACCAGGGAACAACTGTAACAATCTCTTTAATGAGATGAAGTTCACCGCCATCCTCCACAAATATAAACATAGCAGCCCCACCGTATTTCCCGCGTGGAAGGTGCTGCGTATGGCTACCATTGAGGCAGCACAGTCCATGGGGATTGCCGAACAGGTGGGATCTCTGTGTCCAGGAAAGAAAGCCGATGTAGTGATTGTGGATCTGTACAGTCCGGCGATGAGTCCTGTTCTGTCCGGGCCGGTGCGCAATATTGTGCCCAATCTGGTCTATTCCGCCAGCGGCAGCGAAGTGGAGACGGTGATCATTGACGGCCAAGTGATAGTAGAAAATCATGTGCTCCAGACTGTAAACGAGGCTCAGGAGGTCGTTTCTGCCAACGAAGCCGCCGAGAGAATCTGCCAGCGGCTACGGGATACCGGCTGGGATCAGGAGCTCCCCTTGGCCCAATGGACCAGAGAGGAACTGTATTGACTCGGCCTCGGGAGCTCAGCTGGCCGGCGGCTCGGGCCCTGATTGTGGTGGTGGCCCTCTGCTGGAGCTCCATGGGTGTGGCTTTCAAGTTCGTGGACTGGGACCCCTTGGTTATCGCCGGTGGACGGAACCTGATGAGTTTTCTCTTTCTCGCCCTGTGCCGGCGGAGTATCCGTATCTCCCTGCGGAGAGAGGTGGTGGCCGGTGCATTGATCTCCTATTTTGCCCAAACCACCTTTACTTACGCCAATAAGCTCACCACTGCGGCCAACGCGATCGTTCTTCAATACACAAATCCCATCTTTGTTCTGCTGCTGTCATGGCTGCTGCTCAGGCAACGGCTGCGGAAGCGGGATGTGATACTGTCTCTTGCTATGATCAGCGGCATCGCCCTGTTTTTTCTGGACGAGCTGAGTCCCGGCCAAATGACAGGGAACCTCTGCGGATTACTCAGCGGTCTTGGAATGGCTATGGGCATCCTATACGCCTGTGTCAGCAGGGTGGATCTGCGGGAGTATGCCATGCTGAACAGCCTGATCGCCATCCTGATAGGAATACCATCGGCCATCAAGCACCCGCCAGCTCTCTCTTGGCAGCCATTGTTGGCGGTGTTCTTTATCGGAGTGGTGGCTTCCGGCTTTGCCAGCAATCTGCAAGCCAAGGCGGCGCCGCGGCTCTCTCCAGTGGAGATGTCTATGCTACTGATGCTGGATCCAATCTTGAATCCAATATGGGTGGCGCTGATGGTAGGAGAGGTCCCAGACCCTTTCGCTCTTGTTGGAATGGTAGTTGTGATTGCCTGCGTGATCCTCAATATTCTGCTAAACAATCGGGAGGAAATGGCTGCAAAGAGGGAAAAGGCACTTGATAATATTGCAAATATGGTCTAAGATGGAAACTATGATATAGAAAGGATGTGAACTGTATCGAGATCACCAGTGAGAAGCAGCTTCTTCAAACCGGGCTCTTTCCAAATCAAAAAAAGTTGCGGTGGTATCTGCTGCTGCATTTTATCGACAAACGGGGCGAGCCAGCAGGGTGCTGGGCACTGCGTGAGGACCTGTTCTCGGTGGGGATGGATTGCAGTACAGCTACTATTGGCCGCTATTTAAAAGAGTTGGATTATCAGGATTACACTGTCCAAAACAGCAACCTTGGCCGGGTGGTAACCCCCAGCGGGAAAGCCTATTTACGGGATATGGATGAGCGGTTGGAACGGGCGTTGATGCAGTCTGAACTAAGCCGAAATGTGAAGGTAACCACTTTTGATGAACTCTCAGACCTGCTAATAGCCCGGCGAGCGTTGGAGGCTAAGGCAGCTGGGCTGGCTGCGCAGTATGCAGACGAAGTGGGATTGAAACGTCTGTGCCGCTCTTTGGAAGCGCATCAAGAGACTGTACAGCACAACGAAGATCCGACAGATCCTGCGCTGAACTTTCATACAATTGTGGCTGAGATTAGCGGAAACCGGTTTATCCTGTCCGTCTTGAATATGCTGATTTATGAAGAACGGCGGATGGAGGCCAAAATAGAGACCCTTGTAACCCGGGAACGTGGGCGTATCTATGTTAAAGAGCATGAAGAAATTGCCGCCGCAATATGCGCACATGATGCCCAGCGCGCTGAAAATTTAATGGACAAACATATTGCGGTACTTTGTGCTGCAGTAGAAGAGCAACGAAATGAGCACTAACAATAAGGGAGTTTGTATTCTGCTATCCACAGAATACAAACTCCCTTGTTCCTCTCCTTAATGATAACAAGGAGGTCTGGAAACTTTTACGTTATTTCTCTGCCTTAGTACCCCCATAGAGTGGGTTCTTCTGGATGGCTTACCACGAACTCACCCTCGGTCCACCGTCAAAGCGTACTGCCCCCTTGGCGGAGCAGTCCGCTTTGATGAGGCCCTCCTACAAAAGCCTATAGAGGTTTGAAGTGAAACTCCCATTCTCCCACCAGCGGTACTCCTTGGAGATCAGCTCCGCCCTATACAGCTCGTCCAGGGCCCGTTTGACCGTGGAGCGGGAGAAGTGCAGCTCAGCGGCAATGGCCCGAATCCCCGGCCGACACTTGCCCTTCCGGTCAGCGCGATCCTTCAGGCACATATACACCGCCCTCGCCCGGTGGCTCAGGTCGGACTGATAGATCTTCTCAAAATACCCCATCATCACTCCTCCAGATCCTCTAAATCCGTGCGGAGATCAGACTCCTCAGAAGCTTCGCTCCAGATGCGCCTGTTCTGCCTGTAGAGCCCGCCGCCTCGATCCGGCAAGGACCTGCTCCTTGCGGCGGAAGAGGCAAACAGCGCATCACACACCACCTGCTGCGCATGGTGGCGCCGGAGGATTTCCCGTTCCAATTCCTGTTTGCTGGCGTAGGAGACGGCCCGCCGGGCCCGTTTCGGTAGCTGATAGGGCTCCCAGAATCGGATACCCCAGTCCAGAAACAGCCGCAGCTGTACCCGCATGGGATGCACCCCAGTCTTCATCACCACGAAGCTCCCCTTGGGCATGGACTTCAGCTCATCCGGCGTCATGAGGGGCCGCTCCATCATCTGCAAAGACTGGCTGGGGGCGTTCTTCCCCCGGCTGATGGAGCCGCTCATAACAGTGCGGCTGCCCAGAGAGCGGGAGAGCTGCTCCGCCGTCTGACTTCCCGGCGCGAAGCCGCCGAAGATGTTCACCTGACAGTTGTCGACAATAATTCGCTGCCCTCCTTGCCGTAGTTTTTCTGGAGCTGGCCCGTGATGCTCTGGACGATGGGAACCAGCATCAGCCCGCGGGAACGGGAGGCGGAGAACATCAGCTCCAGCGACTGAATGGGCGGACAGGAGCCCAGCTCGTCGGCGTAGAAAACCACCCGGTTCTTCAGTCGTCCGCCGTTTTCATCCGCCACAGTGAGAATCTCCTGATACAGATTCTGGATGATCAGGGACACCATAAAATACTTGGTGGTATCCTCCTCCGGCAGCACTACGAAGATGGCGGATTTCTCCGTGCAGAACTTCTCCGCATCAATGGCGGTATCGAAGCAGAGAATCTGCTCCATCTCGCTGTCAAGGAAGGCATTGAGCCGGGAGAGGACGGTGGACAGCACAGAGGCCATGGCCTGCTCCGCCGAGTTGAGGGCGGACCCGGCAAACCACTTCGCCTTGTGATTCTCCGGCAGCTTCTCCAGCAGGAGCTGGAACTGATTCTTCCCCCTGACCTGACTGGGGGCCAGCAGCTCCTGTACCAGCTTGAACACGCTGACAATGTGCCGCTGTTCGATGGGATTTCCCGCCTCATCCTCGGTAGGCAGGTACTCCGCCACCAGCAGGAACATGGCTGTCAGGAGGCACTCAGCAGCGTCGTAAAAGAACTGATTCTGCCCGTAGTTGGACTCGCTGCCGCTGGTGTTGATGAGCGTCTTGGCAAGGATCTTGGCGTACTTCTCCGCCCTGGCCTTTGCCGCCAGATCGTCCGGATTCGCCCTGTAGATATCCATGTACTTATTAATCAGGTGGAGGAGATTGTTCCCATCGGACCGGGTGGGATTGCGCAGATCAAGGACGGCGATGTGGAAGCCATAGCAGTCCCTAACGATCCCGGCGTAGTTACGGAACAGATCCCCCGTGGTGTCCGTACAGAGGAAGGACATCCCGGAGGCCAGGGCGTACTCGATGTTGGGGTAGAGAAAGAACGCTGTCTTGCCGGTGCCGCTGGCGGCGGTGACTAAGGCGTGGATGTCGTCGGTATCCACCAAGGCCCTGACCTTGTTCTCCGAACCGGATAGAGTCACTGGAAATGGAAAGCGTTTCGCAAATGCGTACCAACGTCCCGACAGAACTACCGACAACTCCCGGCTCTATATCTAAAACATTCTTCGTTGCAAGAGAAACCATTTCTGCAAACCTGTCCTGCGTCAGTCCAGCCGATTCTCGTGCAATTCGGATTTGATTGCCAGTTTTCACATTGATCTCTTTCTTCTCTCGCACATCAGCACCACCTTTCACCATTAGTTTATATAATGGTGGCGTTGACAACAACATGGTCTGTGCTTTATAATTAGTGGTGTTTATAGCACGACATAAACACAAGGCAACAGCAGGTGCGAGTAAAAGAATAGTCCATTTCGGAAAAGAGGCCATTTCATAGCAATCTCAAATATACTCCCCCGGAAAACGATGCGAAACCGGACGCACCTGTAATCCATGACAGAGCGGCACGACTACGATCAGAAAGCCGAGAAAACCAGGGACGGCGAATTGGTATCATCCTATATGTGTTCCCCGGAAACCGCCGCAAAGGAGTTTGAGGAAAGTAAGCAGCTTTATTATCAGTTGACCGGGCGGAAGTAGCCGCCCAAGAATATCAAGGCAAAGGGCGCGTTCACCGTCAGCTTTGCCGATGCCACCCATGTGGTAGAGGCGGACTATGTGGGGCTGGTGTCTGCCAATCAGGAGCCGGATAAGGAAAGCGGTTCTGCGATGTACAGGAACTATGGTTTGTCCTTCAGCTGTGTGTTATGGAAGAGTTGAAGCTTGCGGTCAGTCTGGAAATTTCCATTCTTTCTTAATATTGTAGCATAATCGAGTTTCTCAGTAACTTTAAATTCTTCGGACATAGTATGTTGAGAAGAAAAATCGATTTTGACCACTTACTCCAACAAAAAGGGAAAGACCCCGCTACAAGCGGGGTCTTTCCCTTTTTCATAGAAACCTGCGCCTCATTTAGCTATGCACCCCTGCGGCACGCTCCCTTCTTAGATTTCTTTCCCACAATCCTCCCCTCCCCCTCCCACCCCATTGAAAGTTCTCCCCATTTTTGATAGACTAATAACACAATCCAACCCCATTTCATCCCGCCAACATAAAAAACAAAGGAGCATCACCATGAAATGGTTTCACCTATCAGACCTGCACTTAGGGAAGCGATTGTGCGAGGTCCCGCTGCTGTCGGATCAAGCGCACATCCTCAGCCAAATCCTCGCCCTGACCGCGGTGGAGCGGCCGGACGGAGTGCTCATTGCCGGGGATGTCTACGACAAGCCGGTGCCCTCCGCCGAGGCAGTGGGGCTGCTGGACGACTTTCTGGTGCGCCTAAGCCGGCAGGGGGTGCCGGCCTACCTCATCAGCGGCAACCACGACTCGGCGGAGCGCCTGTCCTTCGGCGGACGCCTGATGGCGGCGGGCGGGGTCCACGTAGCCCCGGTGTACGGCGGGCAGGTGGAGCCCATTGTGCTTGCGGACCAGTACGGGCCGGTGCACCTCTACCTGCTGCCCTTCCTGAAGCCCGCCCACGTCCGCCGCTTCTTCCCGGAGGCGTCCATCGAGAGCTACACCGACGCGGTGGCCGCGGTTGTTTCGGCTATGGAGATCGACCCTGCTGTGCGCAATGTGCTGGTGGCCCACCAGTTTGTCACCGGCTCGGTGCGCTGCGCCTCGGAGGAGGTCAGCGTAGGGGGGACGGACAACGTGGATGTGTCCGTGTTCGACGGCTTCGACTACGTGGCCTTGGGCCACCTCCACAGCCCCCAGCGGGCGGGGCGGGACACCGTGCGCTACTGCGGCACGCCCTTGGCCTACTCCTTCCCCGAGGCGGAGCAGGAGAAGTCCGTCACCGTGGTGGAGCTGAAGGAGAAGGGGACGGTGTCCCTCCGCACCCTGCCCCTGACGCCTCTGCGGCGGCTGGGGGAGCTGCGGGGGACCTATGAGGAGCTGACCTGCCGGCAGTTCTACGAGGGCACCGACTACCAGAGCCGGTATCTCCGTGTGGTCCTCACCGACGAGGAGGATGTGGTGGACGCGGCGGTGAAGCTGCGCATGGTCTACCCCGGCCTGATGCAGGTGGCCTACGACAACCACCGTACCCAAGCCGCCGGAGTGCCGGAGCTGGAGAGCGAGCGGCGCTCGCCCTTGGAGCTGCTGGAGGAGTTTTATGAGGGGCAGAACGGCCAGCCTATGGGCGACGCCCAGCGGCAGCTTGCCCGTGAGCTGATGGAACAGATTTGGGAGGGGGAAGTATGAGACCGTTGATACTGACCATGTCCGCCTTCGGGCCCTACGCCGGCCGGACAGAGGTGGCCCTGCACCGTTTGGGCCGGGCGGGGCTGTACCTGATCACCGGGGACACCGGGGCGGGGAAGACCACCCTCTTTGACGCCATCACCTTCGCCCTCTACGGCGAGGCCAGCGGCGCGGAGCGGGAGGCCTCCATGCTCCGCTCCCAGTACGCCGCCCCGGAGACCCCCACAGAGGTGGAGCTGGTCTTTGAATACGACAGCCGGACCTACACCCTCCGGCGGAACCCGGAGTACGACAGGCCCAAAAAGCGGGGCGTCGGCACCGTCCGGCAGCGGGCGGAGGCGGAGCTCCGCCGCCCTGACGGCTCCGTAGTCACCGGCAGCCGGGAGGTCACCGCCGCGGTGTCGGAGCTGATCGGCCTGGACCGGGGCCAGTTTGCCCAGATCGCCATGATCGCCCAAGGGGATTTCCTCAAGCTGCTGTTGGCGGACACCCGAAAGCGGCAGGAGATCTTCCGGGATATCTTCCAAACCCGGTATTATCAGGTGTTCCAGGACCGCCTGAAAGCCGAGTCCGGCCGCCTGCGGGACAGCTGCGAGTCCGCCCGGGAGAGCGTGCGCCAGTACATCGGCGGCGCGGTCTGCCCGGAGGAAGATCTCCTCGCCTGCCTCCAGAGCGGAGAGCTCCCCTTCTCAAAGGCGGAGGCCCTGATTGCCGGGCAGGTCGAGAGGGACCGGCAGACTCAGACGGAGAGCGGCGCGGCCCAAGAGGCCGTGTCGGCTCGTCTGACGGAGGTCAGCGCCCTCTTGGGCCGCGCCGACCAGATCGAGAGCACCCGCCAAGAGCTCCAGAAGCTCCAAGCGCAGGCGCTCTCCCAGAGGGACCTCTTAGCCCAGGCCCAAACGCGCTGGGAGCGGGAGCAGGCCCAAGCCCCCCGCCGGGAGGAGCTGGAGACCGCCCTGCGGACAATGGAGGCTGAGCTGCCCCGCTATCAGGAGGCGGAGAAGCAGGCCGGAGAGCTCCGGCGCCTCTCAGAGGAGACCGCCCGCCACCGGGCTGCCCAAGAGAAGACCCGACTGGAGCGGGAAACCCAAGCCCGCCGCCTGACAGACCTCCATGCCGACCTAAAGACCCTGCGGACCGCCGGCGAGGACTGGCAGCGCCTGCTGCGGGAGCGGGAGGCGGCGGAGCGGACCCAAGAGGCCCTGACCCGTTTGGGGGAGCAATGGCAGTCCTGGCGGGAGAGCGCGGCGGCAGAGGAGGAGGCCCGACACCTGCAAAAGCGCCTGTCGGCGGAGATCGAGAGGAAAAACCAAGAACTAAAGGCCCTGCAGGAGCGCCTGCGGGCCGGCCGGGAGACCCTGACAGCCTCCGCGGGACTGCCGGCGGAGCGGGACCGCCTCCTCGCCTGCGGCGAGCAGGTGAGGGAGCGGACACGGGACCTTGCGGCCCTGCAAAATCTTTTGGGGGAGTGGGGGAGCACCCAGAAATCCCTGACAGAGGCCCAAGACGCCTACCGCGCCGCCTCTGCGGCGGCGGAGGCCGCCTCCCGGAACTATCAGGAGAAGAATCGCGCCTTTTTGGATGCCCAAGCGGGAATTTTGGCCCAAAACCTGTGCCCGGAGACGCCCTGCCCGGTGTGCGGCTCCCTCCACCACCCCTCCCCGGCGGCGATGCCCCAGAGCGCCCCCACAGAGACGGAGCTGGAGGAGGCCAAGCGGGCCGAAGCCCAAGCCCGGCGGGTGGAGCGCGAGCAAAGCGGCCGGTCCGGAGAACTGGCCGCCCTGGCGTGGGCGCAGGAGTCCTCCCTCTTGGAGGGGCTGCGGCGGTACGTGGAGGCCCCGTCCCTCCCCGAGGCGAAGAGACAAATTGATGAATGTCTATATAATATCCGACAGGAGCGGGAGGCCCTGCGTCAATCCCTCTTGGACATCGAGGCGCAGCTTTCCCACCGGGAGGCTCTGGAGGGGGAGGTGCGGCGTCAGGAGGAGCGGGCCGCCGGCATGGAGGAGGAGCGGCAGGCGCTGGTCCTCCGGCAGGCCGAGGCGGACCGCCGGCAGAGCCGCCTCCAAGGGGAGAGCGAGCAGCGCCGCTGTCAGCTGGCGGAGGGCCTTCGCGCCCACCTGCCCGACCTGCCGCCGGAGGAGGCGGAGGCCCAGCTCCCCGCCCGCCGGACGGCGGCGTCGGAGGCCCTCCGCGCCGTGGAGGAGCGGCAGCGGGAGGCGTCGGAGCGACTGAAGCGCCGGGAGGCGCTGGAGGCGGCTCTGCCCCTGACAGAGGCGGAGCTCCAAGCGGCGGAGCGGCGCCTGACACAGAGCCAAGAGACCCTGACCGCCTTGGAGAGCCAGCAGGCCGCACAGAGGGCGCAGGCGGAGGCCCTCCGCGCTCAGCTCCCCTGCGAAAGCCTTGCCGAGGCCCAGGCCCAACAGCAGGCTCTGTCTCAGGAGCGGGACACTCTGCTGGCATCCTTGGAGACAGCCCAGCGGGAGCGGGAGGAGTGCCGCTTGGCACTGGCCCAGACGGAGGCGGCGGTGGAGCGGCTGACAGCGGTCCTCCGCGCCGCCGGCCCGGTGGACCGCACAGCGGCGGAGGCGGAGCGGGAGGCCCTGCTGACACAGCAGAGGGCCTTGCAGGAGCGGCAGCAGGCCATTGCCGCCCGCCTCAGCGCCAACCAAACGGCGCTGACAAGAATGCGGGAGCGCTGGGCGGAGCTGCGGACCTTGGAGGAGCGGTGGACCTGGCTGCGCGCCCTCTCCAACACGGTGAACGGCGCCTTGGCCGGCAGGGAGAAAATTGCCCTGGAGACCTACGTCCAGACCGCCTGCTTCGACCGGATTCTCCGCCGGGCCAACCTCCGCTTTTTGGCCATGTCCGATGGGCAGTACGAGCTGAAGCGCCAGCGGGAGGCGGAGAACAACCGCAGCCAGAGCGGCTTGGAGCTGGAGGTCATCGACCACGCCAACGGCAGCCGCCGCAGCGTCCGCACCCTCTCCGGCGGTGAGTCCTTCTTGGCCTCGCTGTCCTTGGCCTTGGGCCTCTCCGACGAGATCCAGTCCGCCGCCGGCGGCGTCCGCTTGGACACCATGTTTGTGGACGAGGGGTTTGGCTCCTTGGACGAGGAGACCCTGCAAAAGGCCGTGGCGGCCCTCAGCGGTCTGGCCCAGGGGGAGCGGCTGGTGGGAATTATCTCCCACGTGTCGGAGCTGAAGGAGCGCATCGACCGGCAGGTTGTGGTCAAAAAGGACAAGACTGGAGGGAGCAGGGCGGAGGTTGTTGTTTGAGTTAGGCATGAAAGGGAACTGCTGACAGAGTGGAACAGGGAGCCCGGACGAATGTCCGGACTCCCTGCTTTTATTGATACCAGTCTATGTATTGCCGCTGGTTACAGCGCGGCGATTTCACAGAAGAGGGCGGCGGCTTCTTCGATCAGGGGATCGGGGAAGTCAAAGCGGGCGGTGTGGAGCGGGGGGACGTCGCCCTCGCCGTCGCCTAAATAGAGCATGGCGCCGGGAATCAGCTTGGTGTAGTGGCCGAAGTCCTCGCTGGCCCGGAACCGCTCCTTCAGCTCTGTCACGGGGAGGTTTAAGCGGCTGGCGGCGGCGCGGACCTTCTCCGCCGCCTCCGGGTGGTTTCGGGTCTCCGGGAAGCGGTCCTCATAGTCGAAGGCGCAGGTGAGGCCGTGCTCCGCCGCCTTGGTGCGGGCCAAGGTCTCCAGCGCGGCGGTCAGGTGATCCAGCTCCGCCTCGAACTCCCCCCGGACGGTGAGCAGCAGCTCACCGGACCCGGCGCTGGTGCCGAAGGCGTGCTCCCCCACGTGGACCTCAATGACGGTGATCATAGCCAGCCCCTGATAGATCCCGGGGGCGGTGAGGGAGGGGAGGGTGCTGACGATCTCACTGACGGCGTAGGCCGGGTTGATGCCGTTCTCCGGATAGCAGGCGTGGGACTTCCTGCCGGTAAAGCGCATGATCATGCCCACCGAGGCGAACTGGGCCACCCCATCGGGGACGGCCACCGCCCCATAGGGGACGCCGGGCAGGTTGTGGAAGGCGTAGATCTCCCTGATGTCGTTCTCCCGCAGGAGACTGAGGCACTCCAGCGCCCCCTGCCCGGTCTCCTCGGCGTGCTGGAAGAGGAGGTAGACCTCCCGGTCAAGCCCCCGCCGCTCCAGCTCCAGGGCGAAGGCGCAGAGGGAGGCGCTGTGCCCGTCGTGGCCGCACTTGTGCCCCGCGCCGGGGCACTGGGAGGCGTAGGGCACAAGGTTTGGGTCCTCGTCCACGGGCACCGCGTCCATGTCCGCCCGAAAGGCGATGGCGGGCCGGTCCCCGCCGCCGTGGTGCACCGCGTAGAACCACCGCCCCCGGTCCACGATCTCCAAATGGGTGTGGGCGCGGAGGAAGTCCATCAGCGCGGTCTTGGTCCAGCTCTCGTGCATGGAGAGCTCCGGGTGGGCGTGGAGCTGATGGCGGAGGGCCACTGCCAGCTCCCGGTTTTTCTCATTGATATACATGGTATTACGCCTCAATTCCCATCATGTAGTAAACCGTCAGGGCATAGGTTTTGATGGCGTTGAGGAAGTCCTCCACCTTCACGTGCTCCTGATTGGTCCCCAGAAGGTTGTGGTCGCCGGGGCCGAACACCGGCATGGGGATGCCCGTCCGGGCCACCACATGGGAGGCGTCGGTGCCCCCCTCGCTGCCGGTGAGCTGCAAATCGGTGCCGGAGGCCAGCTTGAGGGCCTTCCGCACCGCGTCCACCAAGGGGATGTCCATACTGACCTCCACCGGCGGACGGAAACCGGGCCAAGGGTGGATCTCCGCCACAAACTCCGGGTCCTCGGCATGGAGGCGGTCGATGATCCGCTGGTAGTCGGCAAGGCACCCCTCCTCCGTCTCGCCGGGGTGCATCCGCCGTGTGACGGTCATCTTCACCTGCTCGGGCACTAAATTGCTGGCCTCGCCGCCTTGGATCATGGCCACCTGCACGGTCCGGGAAGCCAGAAGGGGATGGGTGAAGGCGGGATCCGTGCTGATCTCCTGATGGAGCTGCTGCACGGCCTCGATGAACTTCACCGCCTTGTCGATGGCGCTGATCCCTAAATAGGGCCGGGCATTGAAGGCCCC
>CANPBB010000032.1 GCA_947572235.1 uncultured Clostridia bacterium | reverse complement strand
GAAAATATTTTTCAGCTAAATACTCCATATGTTCACCTGCAACATAGTCCATATATATTTGCTCATTTCTATCTCGTAATTCTTGACGTGTTGAGGTTGTCGCTCCCCAGTTTTTCTTATGATTAGAAATTCTCGGAATATAAATAAACTCTCCATCAATGTATTCCTGGACTTTTGCCAATAATTCTTGTGGCAGAACATGTGTTGCTTTCTTATAGCTCATTTTGCACTCCTATCATATTTCTGTTTAATAGGAACAGCAAAGGCTACCCGCAACACTCATTCAATTTTCAGTTGCGATAGCCTTGCCTACGCAATAATAACAATAGGATTAAGCATAAATCCCCAATCCTCCTTTCTCCATACATACTAATAATTTTATCATAATATACAGTCATGTAAAACCTCAAATTCATTTACTAACAGAATTTGAGAAATTTAATATCCACGATATTTCTTCGTTCACAATTTCCCTCGCACAAGCCCTTATGTTGTTGAGCCGCCCTGTCCATTCTAAGGCGTTTTCTTCCTTTAGGCGTTCCGTTATGCCCTGTGCCTGTTTCATGCCCTCTATGAGCCTTTCAAAGCGTTCCTGTGCCTGCCTGTCGATGTCGGCAAGATAAGTGTTCAGTCTGCCGCTTGTGAGAAGATTGGTGTATGTAACCCTGCGGTACTGCTTCAGATAGTCCAGATGCCGCTGTCCCCATGTGCCTATCGCCTGTTCTTCTTCGGCAGGTACAGTTAAGAACGGTATTAAATAATTTCCTTGCCGTTCGTATTTGCCGCCCAGTTCCTCAAAAATCGTCTTTGCCATTGTCTGTTACCTCCACATTCTTTTTTATTTTGAATGTCCGCAAAATCCGTCCTACATCTCTTGGATAGGGGGATGGATCAACAGCCTGTCCCCCGTCGAGAGAGCGTCATCCTCCCAGACCCAGTCCGGGTTATGCCTTTCGATACTCTTCTTGATGCGGGCGATGGAGCTGCCGCTTGCGGCGAGCGGATAAAAGACGGCAATCGCGCTGTCCTCCTCCAATGCGGAGAGATTGTAGGCGTCGCACAGATAGGACCATAGGGAGTCATTCACGGCGACGACCTCCACCACACCGTCGGCAATGCCGTCGACAGACCAGTTTGACGTGTTTCTGACCATGCGCAGGTAGTCAGAGTTTCCCAACCCCTCCCATGTGACATGGAGGGACTCCCCTTGGGGAAAATACTTGGTAAGATTCATAAAGGCGTCTACCGCGTCAATACCGTCGATCTCCTCCGCCGCCTCCAGCATCTCCGACGACAGCGGCGAGTGCCACCCCTCCGGATAGAAACGGTAGGTGTAGTTGTTGGGTCCGGTGCTCTGCCGATAGCCGCGATACTGCAAATGTACCTGCACCAGTGTCATCATGCCCGCACAGAGGATCAGTGAATAGCACAGCACCCGCCCCGCGGTCCGGGACAGACGGACCAGCAGCCGACGGGAGGCCAAAGAGGAGACCCGCCGGAGCTGTCCGGATGTAGGGCGCTCCTTGGAAGCTGCCCAGCTTCTTGCGCAGGCGGCTCATGTGGACGCTGAGTGTGTTGTCGTCCACAAAGCACCCCTCCGCGTCCCATAGCTGCTCCAGCAGCATCCGACGCGTCAGCAGCCGCCCAGGGTTTCGCAGAAACAGCGTGAGGATCTCCCACTCCTTGGGCAGAAGCGTCAGGGCCTCCCCACGGAGGCGGGCGGAGTGGTCCGATAGATCCGGCACCAGTTCCCCGCTGCGCAGACGCCCGTTGCGGGCGGTCCGGCGGCGGATGGCATGTATGCGGGAGAGCAGTACCCGGCCGGAGAAGGGCTTTATCACGTAATCATCCCCGCCGCTCTCCAGCCCCTCCGCAATGCTGTCCTCGTCATCCAGTACCGTGAGGAATACCACCGGCAGGGGAGAGAGGGCTTGGAGCTGCCGGCAGAAGGCAAAGCCGTCACCAGAGGGAAGGGTTACATCCAAAAGGAAATAAGCTATGCGGGACATTCTGCTGATCATCGACATGCAGAACGACTTCATCACCGGCGCCTTAGGCACCTCAGAGACGGAGGCCATCGTAGATGCGGTGGTGGAGGAGGCGGGGAAATACCCGGCCAAGGACATCATTGCCACCCGGGACACCCACGGCCCGGACTACCTCCAGACACAGGAGGGCCAGAGGCTGCCTGTGCCCCACTGCATACGGGATACAGAGGGGTGGGCCCTTCACCCTAAGATTGCCGCCGCCATTGCCGGTGCCCTCATCTTGGACAAGCCCTCCTTCGCCTCTGTGGCCTTGGCGGAGCGTCTGCGGGACATGGCGGTGGGGGAGGAGCTGCGCTTCACCCTGATGGGGCTGTGTACGGATATCTGCGTGGTGTCCAATGCCCTGCTGATCAAGGCGTTTTTGACGGAGACCCCGGTGCGCGTCTTGGCGCGCTGCTGTGCCAGTGTCACTCCGGAGAGCCACGAGGCGGCGCTGCGGACCATGGAGATGTGCCAGATTACCGTGGAGCGGTAGGGGAGGACGCCGCTTACAGGCTTGTCTCCCAGCCCGCAAAAAGGTCCGTCTGAGAATTCTCAGACGGACCTTTTCCATCATCTCTTACATGGTTTCCGGCGCGGACACACCCAGCAGATCCAGCGCGTTGCGCAGGGTGATCTGCAGGGCCTTCACCAGACCCAGACGCTGATTGGTCAGCTCCGGATCGTCGGGGTTGTTTACCCGGGCCACCTTGTAGTAGCTGTGGTACAGCTTCACCAGAGATAGGATATAGTCGGCAATGGTATTGGGCTTTCTGGTCTTGGCGGCCTTAGCCACCAAGGCGGGAAACTCGCCCACCATCTTTAAGAGCAACAGCTCCTTCTCGTCAGTGAGCCGGTCATAGGTGTCCACCTTATGGAATTCCGGGATGTCCTTGTTCTTCTGAATGGAGCACATCCGGGAGTAGGCATACTGGGCGTAGTATACCGGGTTGTCGTTGTCCTTGGTGGCGGCCTTCTTCATATCGAAGTCCATCTGGGTGGAGATGTCCTTGGATACGAAGAACCACCGGGCGGCGTCCACACCTACGTCGCCGCACAGCTCCCGCAGGGTGATGGCGTTGCCGGTGCGCTTGGACATCTTCACCTCTATGCCGTTCTCCACCATCCGCACCATCTGGATAATATCCACAGACAGCGAACCCTTGGGATACCCCAAGGCGGTGAGGGCGGCCTGCATACGGGTGACATAGGAGTGGTGGTCTGCGCCCCAGAGATTCACCATGATGGGGTAGCCCCGCTCCACTTTGTAGACGTGGTTGGCGATATCCGGGGTCAGGTAGGAGAGGGTGCCGTCGCTCTTGCGGAGGACGCGGTCCTTGTCGTCGCCGTAGTCCGTGCTCTTGAGCCACAGGGCACCGTCCTTCTCATAGAGGAGGCCCATGTCATCCATCCGCTTGAGGCAGGCGTTGATCCGCTCCATGTTGTTCTCGTAGAAGTAGGTCTCATGAATCCACGACTCCATGCGCACCCGGTAGAGCTCCAGATCCTTCTCGATCTTTTTCAGCTCCCGGGTCTTGCCCTCGTTCATGAAGTACTCCAGCCGCTCCTTGGGGTCGGCGGTGAGCCATTTATCCCCGTCCTGCTCCGCAATCTCGACGGCAATCTGCTTTACGTCATCGGCGTGGTAGCCCCCCTCAGGCAGAGGGTAGTCTTTGCCGAAGTGCTCAAAGTAGCGGGAGATCAGGGACTCACCCAACATGATGATCTGATTGCCCGCGTCGTTGACATAGAACTCCCGGAGCACGTCATAGCCGCTGCGCTCCAAGAGGCGGCAGATGGCGTCGCCCCAAGCCGCGCCTCTGGCGTGGCCGCAGTGGAGGTCGCCGGTGGGGTTGGCGGAAACCCACTCCACCAGAATGTGGACGCCCTCGCCGGAGTTGTTGTCGCCGTATCGGTCGCCGGCGTCGATGACCTGATTGATCAGAGCGGTCAGTGTGCCGCCGCCGATGCGGAAGTTGATAAAGCCGGGCTTGGCCACAGTGACCGACTCCATCTCCGGCAGCAGCTCCTGGAGCTTCTCCGCCAGAGGCTGGGCGATATCCATGGGACTTTTGTGGAGGGTGCGGGCCAGCTTCATGGCAGCGCCTGTGGCGTAGTCCCCCAGCTTGGGGTCACGGGGGACCTCCACGCCTAAAACGGCGTCCTCCGGTGTCAGGTCGTAGACCGCCCGGACCGCTTCCTTTACCGCGGCGAAAATCTTTTGCTCAAAATCCTTCATGTCCATGCTCCTCCCTTATGGCAGCGAGCGCTTCCCGCTGAGCAGCTCCAAGATCACCTGGAGGAACTCGCCGGCTGTCTCGCTGTCCTTCATCACCAGCAGTATGGTGTCGTTTCCGGCCAGACTGCCCACAAGACCGCGCTGCTCCAGCTTGTCCGTAAAGGAGGCCACAGCGCTGCCCAAACCGGGCAGGGTTTTAATAACAATGATATTTTGGGCTGCCTCTGCCGAGAGAGCTGCCACCCTTGCAATATTCAGCAGGCGCCGCAGATCACTGTCCTCTGCGGACAGGGGATTGACACTGTAGCGGACAGCGCCGCCGGGCACGGTCTGCTTGACCAGCCCCAGTGTGCGCAGATCCCGGGAGAGGGTAGCCTGTGTGCAACGTACACCATTTTCCTCCAGCAACTCTTGGAGCTGCTGCTGTGTCTCCACAGGCTGCCTTGAGATGAGCTCCAAAATCAGCTTCTGTCGGCCGTCCTTTGTAAGCTGTCCTTCCATATCGTACACTCCTGTGAACAGAGGGGGCGGCAATCCCAGAAATAAGGATTAGTATACCCCAGTACCCCTTTTCCGGCTACACGCGCCCACTTGGTTTTTTTGTATATTCTTGCAAGATTCGGCGATTATATCCGCATATTTTGGTTGTCAGGGCTCAATCACCATCTCCGGCGTGCCGGCGGTGACGATCTGCTTGGCGACGACCGCCGCGCCCACATACCGTTCCAGCAGTTCCGCCAGCTCATCTAAAGCGCGCTGCAGCTCGCTCAGGCGGTCCGGGTCCACGCACTCCATGGCGATAAACTCACTGGAAGTGCTGTCCGTGACAGAGGTGCGCTGTCCGTCCCGCCAGTTCCAGCAGCGGCACACCACCCCGGCGTTGTCGTAGTAGGCCAGCTCGCCGGGCCGAGGCGGGTCCTGCTCGGCGCTGCCGATGGGGAGAAAGTCCTCGCCGCCGGCCATGACGCCAAGATGCAAATCCCCCTGAAAGGCAGCCATATTTTCCACGCCGATGGGCAGGGCATACTTCAGAGAGACTGCGTTGGTGATATCCACCGTGGGGGCGATGGCACCCACCGGCTCCCCCTTGGAAACCCGTTTGAGCAGGGCCTCAATGGAACAGCGCGCCCCTTTCTTGGTGGGAAATCTCTGGTAGGCCTCCCGCCAGACGGCTACCACCCGGTTCTGGGAGAGCGGGAGCGTTTTTTCCAAATATCCCATAGCGGCGGCGTTGGCGCTTTTCAGCAGTGCCGCCACCTCGGCGGCCTGCTCACCGGTGAGCTTGGCGGCCTCGTCTACATCCCGCACTGTCAGTACGCCAATGGCGGCTTGGGGGAAAAGGGACCAGAACGAGGGGTCTGCGATGAATTTTTTCATGGGGGAATGCCTCCTGAAAGAGTATTCCTGCATCAGCCTGACGGCGGGGCCGGAAGGCTGGAAAGGTCTGGGGGAGCGTCCTACCGCTTGTTCCGGTCGGTTTCGCTGCCATCGGCCTTCTGGAGGGTGATGCGGCTGCGAAACTCTGTGGGGGTCATGCCCTTGAACTTCATAAAGTTGGTGTTGAAGGTCTTGATGTTGTTGTACCCCACCTCGAAGGCCACGTCGATCACATAGTACTCTGTGGAGGCCAGCAGCTCACAGGCCCGGTTGATCCGCACGAAGTTGAGCAGCGTCTCAAAGTTCATGTCAGAGTGGTAGAGCATCAGCCGGTTCATCTCCGCCACGGAGACACCGAACTGACTGGCCACTTGGCTGGCGGTAAGTTTCTCCATGGTGTAGTTCTTATAGATGTAGTTGGTGATCTGAAAGGCGATATTCTTGTTGGTCCGGTTGAACTTGGTCTTGGTCTTGCCGTAGATCTTCCGGTATTTGATGGGGGTCACGCCTACCTGTCCCACAAAGTGCTTGGAGAGGTGGGAGGCGTCCACAAAGCCGGTGAGCATGGCGATGGCGTCTAAGGTCAGGTCGGTGTAGATGAGGTAGTCGGAGGTCTTTTCAATGCGGATGCTGGCCAAGAGCTTAGAGAAGGTGGTGCCGGTGGTGTCAGCAATCCGCTTGGAGAGGGTGGACTCGGAGATGAAGAAAGCCCCGGCCACGCTGGAGAGGGTCAGCCGCTCGGCGGAGTGGGCATAGAGATAGCTGAGGATGGAGTTCTCCGCGGCGATGTCCTTCTCATAGTCCTTTTCCCCCCGGACGGCCATCACATAGCGCCGGTACATGATCATCAGTTCTATGATTTTGTTGGTGACATAGAGCTGGGCCAGCGGTCTGTCCGGTGGTGGGCTGATCCGTGTGGATTCCACGCCCAGTTCAATTTTCAGGTGCTCGGCAATGCTGTCCACATAGGCGGTCTGAACAGAATCCAAGTAGACAACCGGTTCCATGGAGAGGAAACGGAGAAGCTCGGAGCTGTCCTCCTCGGAGCCGGGGACTCCCTTGAGCACGGAGTTGATGTACTGGTAGTCGTAAACAATCCGCATCAGCTGGAGACTCTCCTGCACCGCCGTGATCTCGGAGATTTTCCATGGGGTGATGGCCACCAGCGTGTTGGGGACAATGGCGTATTCCACACCGCCGATCTCAATGGTGCCCCGGCCATGCTTGATGTAGAGGAAACGTGCCGCTTGGTGAATCAGTGCCTTGGTGGGCGCTTGGATTGCCTCGTAGTCGAAGGAACAGATTGTGGCCGGCTCAAAAGCCGCAGCTAAGTTGTCCTGTAAGGCCGCCGGTTTCTTCACAAAAATCACCTCTTGCATGCGGCGCTGTCTGACAGCCCCGCTTTTTCCCTGCGGACAAAGCCGCCCCTGCACAATTCTGTTCTCTATTGTAACACAAGAAGGTCCGATGCGCAATCAAAAATGCGGAATCCAAAGGGGCAAAAAACGGACTGGGGCCGTATGCAGCACGCATACGGCCCCAGTCCGTGAAAGGAAATCAGCATGAAAACAAATAAAAGGGAGGGATTCTCAGCTCAGAATCATCATAGCCGCGGTGAGCACAACCGCCACCAGCACGACGATGATTGCCAGCAGCTTGCCGGCCCATTTGACCCAAGTTTCCCAAGGCACGCGGGCCAAGGCCAGACCGCCCATGATGAAGCCGCAGGTGGGGGTAAACAGGTTCACAAAGCCGTTGGCGGCCACGTTGATCATGATGGAGGTCTCCACAGACCAGCCCATCCCCGCCACAATGGGGGAGACGATGGGGGCGGACAGCGTGGCCAGACCCGAGGAGGACGGCACCAAGAAGCTCAGCCCCACATGGAGCACATAGTCCAAAAAGCCGAAAATGGGGGCGGGCAGACCGGAGGAGGACAGAGCGGTAACGGAGGCCTCCACCAGCCAAGTACCCATGCCCGTGGTGGACATGATCACTGTGGTGGCGCGGGCCAGCGCGATAACCAGGTTGACGCTGATCATGTCGGCAAAGCCGGCGATGACGCAGGACACCAGCTTGCTCCTGTCCTCTAAACCGATGACGCCGATGATCACGCCCATCAGCAGAAACCAAGTGGCGGCGTCGTCAAACCACCAGTCGCCAAGGCCGCTGCCGGTGAGGAAGCTGGTGGGGCTGAGGGCGTTGTAGATCCCCTCATGCAGACTGCCCCAAGGGATGAAGCCCAGGATCATGATCAGGAAGGACAGGGCGAAGAGCACCAGAACTACCTTCTGCCTGCCGCTGAGCTTTACGCCGTCGTCAATCTCAGTGGCGCCGCCGTAGGCGGCTCGGCACTCGGCAATCTGCTCGCTGGTGAGGATGGATCCCTTGCCGGACTGGATGCCCTTGGCGTACTTGGTGACGAAGAGGGCGGCAATAACATAGGTGCCGATCCACAGGATGCCGGCCTCTACATAGACAACGGTCATATTCACGGTGACGCCGCTGTCCACAGCGGCCGCCACCGCCGCGCCGGTGGCGAAGGGGTTGACGGTGGAGCCGATTACGCCGGTGCCCGCGCCTAACAGGACCGTGGCTGCGCCCACCATGGGGTCAAAGCCTGCGGCCATCATGGTGGCGGCCAGCAGGATATAGAAGCCCACTGTCTCCTCACCCATACCGTAGGTGGTACCGCCGATGGAGAACAGGAACATTAAAATCCAAATCAGGACCATTTCCTTACCCTTGAGCTTTTTCACCAGTACATGGATGCCTGTCTCCAGTGCGCCGGTGGCGGTAAGGATGGACAGAAAAGCACCTAAGCAGAACACGAAGCCGATAACATCACCGGCGTCGTGCCAGCCGTTAATGGGGGCCATGACAATGTCGCTGAGGGAGGCGCCTGCCACCGCTACGGTCTCTCCTGTCTCGCCGTCAGTGTAGGACTGTCCGCTGGTGAGCCAAGTGGCGGCGGATACCAGCAGCATCACAGCGAGGAGGATGGCAAACGTACTGATTGAGCGCCTTTTTTTCTTCTCAGATGCCAAGAAAAACACTCCTTTTTTGTGCGGGCCTCAAGATGGCCGGCGCGTATGCATCTATAAAAAGGGCCCTGCTCCTTCCCGCCGGAGCTGGGGGAGATTTTCTCCGCCCAGCCCCGGAGAGGGGAGAGGACCTCTTTCGGACTGTAGACTTTTTACTTCTCGATGATGGTGCCGGTCTTGCCCTCTAAGGCGTCAGCCGCCTTGGAGAGCGAGGTGATCAGCGCGGTGCCGCCGTGGGTATTGGACTTGACGAAGTCCATGCAGGACTGCACCTTGGGCAGCATGGAGCCGGGGGCGAACTGGCCTTCGCCGATATACTTCTCGCAGTCGGCCAGATTCATGGTGGCCAGCTCCTGCTGGTCGGGCTTATTGAAATTGATGCAGACACGATCCACAGCGGTGAGGATGATCAGCTGGTCAGCCTTCACATCCCGGGCCAAGAGGGCGCTGGCGCGGTCCTTGTCAATGACGGCGGCCACGCCCTTGAGGCTCTGGCCCTCCTCCACCACGGGGATGCCGCCGCCGCCTACGGTGATCACGATCACGCCGGCGCTGACCAGCTGCTCCACGATGTCGATCTCAACAATGCGCTTGGGGATGGGGGAGGGGACCACACGGCGGTAGCCGCGGCCGGAGTCCTCCACGAAGGTGAAGCCCTTCTCCTTGGCGATGGCCTCGGATTCCTCCTTGGTGTAGAAGCTGCCCACGGGCTTGGTGGGCTTCTGGAAGCCCGGATCGTTCTGATCCACCACCACTTGGGTGACAACGGTGGCGCAGGGCTTGTTGATGCCGCGGGCCTTCAGCTCATCCTGAATGGCCTGCTGAAGATGATAGCCGATATAGCCTTGGGTCATGGCGCCGCACTCAGGGAAGGGCATATAGGGGGTGCCGCCGCCCTTGTTGGCGGAGAACTCCATGGCCAAATTGACCATGCCCACCTGGGGGCCGTTGCCGTGGCCGATGATCACATCATAGCCCTTCTCCACCAAGTCCACAATGGGCTTGGCGGTGCCCTTCACCAGCTCCAGCTGCTGCTCGGGGGTGTTTCCTAAGGCGTTGCCGCCCAGTGCTACTACTACTCTCTTACCCATAATTTCTCTCTCTCTGCTCCTTTTTATTTCAGGGTGGCGTACATAACGGCCTTGATGGTGTGCATACGATTCTCCGCCTCGGGGAACTGGCGGGCCTGCTTGCCCAAGAACACGTCGTCGGTGACCTCCATGGACTCCAAGCCGTACTTCTGGAAGATCTCCTCGCCGATGGTGGTGTTGCGGTCGTGGAAGGAGGGCAGGCAGTGGAGGAAGATGGCGGTGGGCTTGGCCATGGCCATCAGCTCCTTGTTCACCTGATAGGGACGCAGGAGCTTGATGCGCTGCTCCCACAGCTCCGCGGGCTCGCCCATAGAGACCCAGATGTCGGTGTAAAGCACGTCGCAGTCCTTGGCACCCTGCTTCACGTCATCGGTGAGCTCGATAACGGCGCCGGTCTCCTTGGCAATCTCTTGGCACTTGGCCACCAGATCGTCGGCGGGCTTCAGATCCTTGGGGCCGCAGGCGCAGAAGTGCATGCCCAGCTTGGCGCAGACCACCATCAGGGAGTTGGCCACGTTGTTGCGGGCGTCGCCGAAGAAGGTCAGCTTGCGGCCGCGCAGATCACCGAACTCCTCCTTGACGGTGAGGATGTCGGCCAGCATCTGGGTGGGATGGAAAGCGTCGGTAAGGCCGTTCCACACGGGGACGCCGGAATACTTGGCCAGATCCTCGACAACAGACTGCTTGAAACCGCGGTACTCGATGCCGTCATACATGCGGCCCAGCACCTTGGCGGTGTCCTCCAAGGACTCCTTCTTGCCCATCTGGGAAGAGGCGGGATCAAGGAAGGTGCAGCCCATGCCCAAGTCGCGGGCGCCCACTTCGAAGGCGCAGCGGGTGCGGGTAGAGGTCTTTTCGAACAGCAGCACAACCTGCTTGTCGGAGAGCCACTTGTGCTCTACGCCGGCCATCTTCAGGCGCTTAAACTCGGCGGACAGGTCCAGCAGGTAGTTGATCTCCTCGGGAGTGAAGTCCAGCAGAGTTAAAAAGCTGCGGCCTCTGATGTTGATACCCATAAAAAATTCCTCCTTAATTTCTTTGTGAAAGGGGTCTCCCCCCAGTTACTGATAATATACCATATCTTTTGCAAAAAAGGTATGATAATTCTGAAAAAATTTCCCTGCTCTTCCCTCCGCGTTATTCCGCGCGGACCAGTGGCATGGACATGCACCGGGGGCCGCCGCGGCCGCGGGAAAGCTCAGCGGAGGGCATCTCCAGAACAGTGAGGCCATTGTCGCGCAGGATGGCGTTGGTCACGTCGTTGCGCTGATAGACCACGATCTTGCCTGGGGCAATGCACAGGGTGTTGGAGCCGTCGTTCCACTGCTCACGGGCGGCGGCGATGAGATCGTCGCCGCCGCAGTGGATGAGCTTCACATTGTCCACGTGGGTGTACTCCTCCAGAATGTGCTCCAGATCGGAGTCTACACGGCGGATGCGGAGATCGGTGGGATCATCCTGGCCCGGGGTGATCTCGTACACGGTGAGGGGGCCTAAGATGGCGGGGTGCACGGTGTACTTGTCCACATCAATCTGGGTGAACACCGTGTCCAAGTGCATGAACGCGCGGCAGACGGGGATATCGAAGGCCAGCACCGTACGGATCTTGGAGTCGGGGCTGGAGAACAGGTTCCGGGCGGCGGCCTCGATGGCGTCGGGGCAGGTCCGCTGGGAGATACCGATGGCCAAGGTGTCCTCGGTGAGGTTCAGCACATCGCCGCCCTCGATATTGGCGTGGAGGTCGCGGTCGTAGTACCGGGTGACCAGACCCTCGAAGTCGGGATGATACTTGAAGATATAGTCGGCGTACAACGTCTCCCGGCAGCGGGTAACAGAGTACATCTTGTGCAGCAGTACGCCGGTGCCCACGCTGGCGAAGGGATCGCGGGTGAAGTACAGGTTGGGCATGGGGGCCACCACCAAGTCGTCCAGCGGGGCAATCAGGTCCTGAAGGGAGTAGGAGAAGGCCTCGGCGCCCATCTCCTTGAGGGTGATGCCCTCCATGGTCTTTTCCACAAGGGCTTTGCCCTTGAAGTTGTCATTGAGGTACTTCATACACTCGTCCTGCCAGCGGCGGGTCCGAATGTTGCCCTCCACCAGCCACTGGTGCAGGAAGGGCTCCTGAACCTCCGGATGCAGGCTCAGTACCTCGGTCATCAGATCCTCCAGATAGACCACCTCTACGCCGTTGTCCCGGAGGATTTGAGCGAAGGCGTCGTGCTCCTGCTGGGCCACAGGCAGGAAGGGGATGTCATCAAAGAGCAGCTCCGGGAGCTTATCCGGAGTCAGATTCAGAAGCTCCCGGCCGGGACGATGGAGCAACACCTTCTTCAGGGGCTTGATCTCGCTTCTTACACAAATACCTTTCATGGCTCCTCCTTTTTATTCCAAAATACTAACAGACGGAAGGAAAATAACCTTTGGCCGTATACCTGTACGCACCCACGAACCTGTAAGGCCAATTATAACTACACTCATAGTAATCAATTTTTCAAAAGCAGGATGGACGTTTTGAATATCCAAAATTGTATAATTCGGCTAAAGTTTTCCAAGGCAAGTCAGCTGCTTTTGCACGCTATGACCATAAAGAGCCAAACTTGGAGGCTGGAAGGTCTGCCGCCGCCCTCCTGCCGCCGGTTTCCATCGGGATAGGATACCCTGTTATTTCCCGGATATACCCACGCCTTTCAGAAGAAATATCCGATATTTTGTGTTGAAAATGTGCTTATTATAAGCAAAAAATCGGATAAAATTCGAATATATACAAATTCAACAAATGCAGACTTGATTAGTTCGGAAAAGTATAGTATAATTTACTCAATACAGGCTAAATGCATACACAAATACAGACAAAACGGCAGAAAAGGCCGGTGAGGGAGGGAAATGGTCATTTTGTTGGCAGAAAATTGTTAGATGGGACGTTTTGGTGTATTCTTGGGCCTGTTGAGAACCTCTTCTGTCTTCTTGGGATTACCAAGGAGCGGAACAGGCGCATCCATTGTATGGAGGAGGTGCACAGGACAGCCGCCGGTACCAGTCGCTTTATTTCAAGGAGAGAAAGGAAAAACGATATGAGCCAAACCAAGAAGAAGAGAGAGATCCCTCATATTTTCGCGATTTTGCTGGTGATGATCGTTATTGCCACCATCTGCACTTGGATTATTCCCGCCGGCACCTATGACCGGGTGATTGACCCCGCCAGTGGCCGTGAGGTCATTGACCCGGAGAGCTTCCACTATTTAGAGAATACCCCGGTAGGTCCCTTTAAGATGTTCGTGTGCATTGAAGAGGGTCTCATTGCCGCCGCCAACATTGCTTTCATGATCCTCTGCTGCTTCTCCAGTCTGTACTTGCTGGAAAAGACGGGGGCCATTGACGCCGCCGTGGCTTGGATCGTGCGCAAGACCAAGGATAAGCCTCAGCTGGCCAATGTGTTTATTGTTATCATTATGGTGGTGTTGGCGATCTGGGGCTCCACGGGTACCATGTCCTATGAGGAGATTATCGCCTTTATCCCCATTTTTGTGGCCGTCAGCATCGCCTTGGGGTATGACCCTATGGTGGGTGTGGCCATCTCCGTGATTCCTGTGGGCGTGGGCTTTGCCGCCGCTACAGTGAACCCCTTCACCATCGGTGTGGCCCAGAGTATTGCCGAGCTGCCCATGTTCTCCGGCCTTGGCTACCGCATCGTAATCTTAGCGGTGATGACGGTGCTCACCGTGGTCTACGTGATGTGGTACGCTGCCCGGGTCAAGAAGGACCCCTCCAAGAGCCTGACCTACGGTATGGACTTCTCCGATCTGGCGGTGGATGAGTCCCGTTTGAACACCCCCATGACCACCCCCCGGAAGCTGAGCCTTGTGGCGCTGCTGGTGGCGGTGGCCGCCATGGCTTACGGGCTCATTGAGCTGGGCTGGTATATTAACCAAGTGGCCGCCATCTTTATCATCTTGGCCATCGTGGTGGGTATTATCAACCACTGGAAGGTCAACGAGGTCTGCAACACCTTGGTAGAGGGTATGGGCAAGGGTATTCTCTCCGCCTTGGTGGTGGGCGTGGCCCGGGCCGTTCTTACCGTCATGACCGCCGGCGGCATCATCGACACGGTAATCCACGCCTGCGTCAGTCTCATCCAGAATCTGTCCCTCTACATGAGCGGTGTGGCCATGCTGGTGTTTTAGACCATTCTGAATCTGCTGATCCCCTCCGGTTCCGGTCAGGCGGCGGTGTCTATGCCCATTATGACTCCTATCGCTGACCTTATCGGCATGGAGCGGCAGATTGCGGTGCTGATCTTCCAGTTTGGCGATGGCTTCTCCAACCTGCTTTGGCCCACCAGCTTCATGGTGGTGGCCTGCGCCATGGCGAAGATTCCCCTGAACAAGTACTACAAGTGGCTCCTGCCCTTCTACGGCATCTGCTTCGTGGTCCAGTGCCTGTTTATCATCGGTGCCGTGGCTATTGGCTATTGCTGACCGCCTTAGCGGCAAACGCCCTGCCATCGGTGCCGTGGCTATTGGCTATTGCTGACCGCCTTAGCGGCAAACGCCCTGCCAGCAGTCCATAGAGGCTGTCGGCGGGACGGGGCGCCTTTCGTGAGTGAGAAACCATAATAAGGAGGATCTATGACAAATGAACTGTTAGACCGGCTCCGCGCCCGCCTGCCCAAGGTGATGGAGGAGGCGGTGCGCGACCGCCGCTACCTCCACATGCACCCGGAGGTGGGGTTTGAGACGCAGAACACCGAGAAGATGGTCCGAGAGCGTTTAACGGAGCTGGGGATTGAAATACTCCCCAACAAAACTGGCGTCATCGGTCGGATTGCCGGCAGGGACCACAGTCAAGCCGTGGCCCTGCGGGCGGACATGGATGCCCTGCCCATGCAGGAGGAGAACGAGGTGCCCTACTGCTCCACTGTCCCCGGAAAGATGCACGCCTGTGGCCACGACGGCCATACCGCCATGCTGCTCTCCGCCGCTCGCCTGCTTCAGGAGAACCGGGAGGCGCTGCCCATGGACGTGATTCTGCTGTTCCAGCCCTCGGAGGAGATGGGGCCCGGCGGGGCCATCTACATGGTGAAGGAACTGGAGGAGCTGGGGTGGAAGGAACGGATTGTCAAGGGCTTCGGCCTGCATCTCTTCAACGACTATCCTTTGGGTACCGTGCTCTTAAAGCACGACTCCTCTGCCGCTTCCACCGACGAGTTCTACATCACCGTCCACGGCTGCGGCGGTCATGCCGGCCTGCCCCACAGGTGCGTGGATGCCCTGTCTATCGGGGCCAAGATTGTCACCTCCATGGAGAGCTACATGTCCCGGCGGATGGACCCCTTTGATCCGGCCATCTTCTCCGTGGGTATTTTCAAGGCAGGCTCTGCTATCAACATCGTGGCGGAGACCGCTGAGGTCTCCGGTACCATCCGGTGCCAGAGGGAGGAGACACGGGCCACGATCTTGGAGGATATGCAGAAGATTGTCAGCGGCCTCTGTGAGGGCTTGGGTGCCAAGTGTGATATCCGTATCGTCCGCGGCCTCCCTGTCCTCCTTAATGACGACGGCGCGGTGGACTACGCCGAACAGGTTGCCCGGAGGCTTTTCCCGGCAGAGAAGGTCACCATGGGGAAAAACCCCATGATGGGCGCGGAGGACTTCGCCTACTTTGCGCAGGCGTTTCCATCCTCCTTCATCATGATCGGCTCTTCTAATCCGGAGAAGGGGCTTACCTACTTAGGGCACCACCCAAAGTTCGACTTTGACGAGACTGCCATGGAGACCGGTATCCTGCTTCTGTGTGGACTGGCTCTGGATATGGAGTAATCGAAAAATGCGTAAATGCCGGCGCCCAAGGATCCATACAGGTTCTTGGGCGCTGGTTCGTTCAAAAACTTGCGGAGTTTTGTTGCCTGAAGACGGCTTGCAGCACGGACCATGGCAAGGCCTGTTCCTTTGAAATCCACAGACTTCAAAAGGAGCGAGAACGTCTTTGGTACTGAATGGGCGTGATCCCGTGGCGGGCCTTGAAGGCTTCGATGAAGCAGCTGGTGGAGCAAAAGCCGGTTTCGCAGGCGATCTGACTGACAGGGAGGTCTGTGGTGCGCGGGGGCTCTAAGCTCCGTTCAGGCGGCAGGCTTCACGGTTTGTTTACAATTTATTTTTGTTCCGTGCTTGACATTGGCAGATGAGTGATTGAGCGGCACCAATGTGAAAAAGCGAAAGCTGTATTCAACGCAGGGGAATTTATCTATTATCACGAGAGCCGTTCAAGCGGTACGGTTCTATGATAAAAAAACCATAGAGAAACGAGCAAAAATTTGACGAAAAGATATAGAAAGCAGGGAAACGGTGACGTATGGCGGCCAGAAAACTTACTTGTGACCACCCATGACACGCCATCTATATCAACACATCAGAAACTTATGTTTGTTGGTATGTTTCCCTGCATTTGCAATACCAAATATGAAAACAACGTAGAAAAAATAACGATTTAGGCGAAAGCCAATCCAAGGGCGTTCCAAGCGGGACGCCCTTTTTATATTTGAAAGGAGGGCCAGAATATGGCCGCTGAAACATTTTTCGATTATTATTATGGTGACGAAAGCACGCAATTTTCATTTTATCGCATCCCTCAACAACTTATCACCGGGAAATGCTTCAAGCATATATCTGTTGAGGCCAAGCTATTGTATGGGCTTTTACTTGACCGAATGGGATTATCCGCTAAAAGCGGCTGGCACGATAAATCGGGGCGTGTGTATATCTACTATACGTTGGCAGAGATACAAGAAAATCTGAACTGCGGACATGACAAAGCAACAAAACTGTTGGTAGAGCTGGACACAAAAAGCGGATGTGGATTGATTGAACGAGTTAAGCAGGGACAGGGCCGCCCCGCCAGAATTTATGTCAAACGGTTTACTACGGGAACAAGGCCAATGTAATCGCTCACATTGTCAAACTCTTCAAACAGCAGTCAAGACTTCCGGTTTTCGGAAGTCTTGACTGCGGAAAACCCGCAGCCCAGAGTGCGGATTTTCCGCAGCAATCTATACTAATAGAACCATACTTACTTATCTATATCAATCAATCCATCAATCTGAGAAAGCATTAGTCGCAATCAGGATGGATGAGATAGATAGATTTGACGTAAAAGAGGATCTGATAAGCGGAGGTAACAGCATGAAAACTGGGAATGAAATCAATCCATCTTATGCTTTACAGAGCAGAGTTTTGCCGAGACGGACAGCGGCACCGAAGGGGCCGTTGTCCCAGCAAGTACGGAATTTTGACAGCAAAATTCCACTTGTTAGGGGAAACCCCTAAAACCCCTCCGTCTACGGAGCGTTTGCCACTCTTGCAAAGGGTGTTCCCCCTTGTGACAAGAGGGTAATCCGCTGTTCATCCCCCGTCAAGGCCGGGCGATTGCGTTGCAATCGCCCGCGAGCCGGCCAGTCTGCGGACTGGCCGGGCCCTGACAGGAGCCGCCCAGCGGATTGTTTTGTCACCAAGGGGGTGAACACACCAAAAGCCGCCAGTCAGCGGCTTTTGCTATTCCGGAATAGTTGACGCTATTGGAGGGGTGTCAATTCAAAGATGCGTCTTGAATAATTTTTGACCCTATGTAAAACGAGTATCTCTGCAACAGAAATTGAAAGTTGCCTTTGCCCTAAAAATACTGTCGAAAAATGCGTCTCAATTTGAGACACATTTGGTTGGCGTTTATTGTTCTTTTACTTTTGCCTGATACTCTAATCCCCAGTTTTCCATTGCCCCGATAATGGGCCGCATGGTCTCCCCTAATTCACTCAATGCGTACTCGACCCTGGGCGGCACTTCCGGGTAGACAGTGCGGGTGATGATCCCATCATCCTCCAAAGACCGCAAGCTGTCGGTAAGCACTTTTTGACTAATCCCCTCCAAGTTTTTCCTCATTTCATTGAAGCGCCAAGGGCGGGCCAGCAAATTACGGAGAATGAGCAGTTTCCGTTTGCTCCCGATCAAGGCCACGG
This sequence comes from uncultured Clostridia bacterium, assembly GCA_947572235.1. Lineage (GTDB taxonomy): Bacteria > Bacillota > Clostridia > Oscillospirales > Oscillospiraceae > CAJFPI01. The sequence goes on along the minus strand of CANPBB010000032.1, from coordinate 6,339 downwards.
TAGTTGCCACAGGACAAGCGGGCATTTCTTCTTTTGTAAGCATATAATAATCCTCCAACGCTCGATTTGAATGTTACATCAAGATTATAATATAAGGCCCATATCCCGTCAAGTATTCCCAAGTTACAAAAAGGTGACTGGGTAATAAAAAAGTGCGTACTTTTCAGGCCAATGCGAGGGTGCTATTATCATACCAGAAGTTACGAGTACAACAACGCAACTTCAATAAATCTCAACAGGAGGACACATATCATGGCACTGAAAAATCTGTTTGGTTGGAATCATGCGTCCCACGCTGCCCCCGCTTCCGCCTGCGGCTCCGCTTGCGGCGCTGGTGATCCCAAGCCCACCGAGGAACCCAAACCTTCCGCTTGCGGCTCCGCCTGCGGTGCCGGTGACCCGAAGTGATGCTTCGCGCCCCTGCGGGCCGTTTCCGCAGGGGCGCACTTCCTAAAGGTAGAAAACCGCATTTCTCTTTTTAGGAGGTGCGTCCCGCCACAACATCCAAGGAGGAACACGATATGGAATACTTTGCATTTCAATGGCATATCACCGAGGCTTGCGACCAGCGGTGCAAGCATTGCTACATCTACGCCCTCGGTTCCCACGCCAAGTTCCGGGAGATGGCCACGGAGGATATGGTCAAGGTGATCGAGAACTGCCAGACCTTCTGCGAAAAGGCCGGACGGCTCCCGTACTTCTACATCACCGGCGGCGATCCCATCCTCCACCCGCAGTTCTGGACGCTTGCCGGACTGCTGAAGGAGCGGAATTTGCCCTTTGCCATCCTCGGCAACCCCTTCCGCCTGACGGATGAGGTGTGCCAGCGGCTCAAAGCCCACGGGTGCCGGAAGTACCAGCTTTCTTTGGACGGACTGCGGGAAACGCATGACCGCATCCGCCGCCCCGGTTCTTATCATGAAACCTTGGCTGTTATCCCCATGCTCCGCAAGGCCGGTATCACCGTGGCGATCATGGCCACCGTATCCAAATGGAACGTGACGGAAATCCCCGCCTTGGTGGACGTGGCGGTGGAGCAGGAGGTGGATGTGTTCGCCTTTGCCCGGTACTGTCCCTCTATGGAGGATCGGGACACGATCTGCTCCCCCCAGGAGTATAAAGTCATGATGGAACAGTGCTGGGAAAAATTCCAGCGGTATGAGGCATCAAGGTGCAAAACGACCTTCAATCTGAAGGATCATCTCTGGACGCTGTTCAAGTACGAGAAGGGCCTCTTTGACCCTGGGACGTACCCGGAGGACGATATGATCTATGACGGGTGCAACTGCGGCAACTGCCACATGACCATCCTCTCGGACGGGGCCGTGTATGCCTGCCGCCGCATGAAGAGCAAAGTGGGCAGCGCCCTCACGGATGATCTGTGGGAGTTGTTCACCGGGCCGGAGTATGAGAAGTACCGCCGGTATGACAAATTCGAGAAGTGCGCCAGGTGCGAACTGCTGCGTTTCTGCCGGGGCTGTCCCGCAGTAGCCGCTGGGTATCACGGGAATATGTACGCCGCTGATCCGCAGTGCTGGAAGGAGGTTTGACATGGATATTTTTGATTTGATGCGCTCCCGACGGTCTATCCGCAAATATCAGGAGCGCCAAATTCCCCGTGAACTGGTGGAGAAGGTGTTGGAGGCGGGCAGCTATGCCCCCAACGCCGGAGGCGGGCAGCGGTCTGTGCTGGTGGCAATCCATGACCGGGAACTGGCGGAACGGCTGGGACGACTCAATGCAGCCAGTATGGACAGGTGCAGACTTTTGGGTGGCTATGTTTCCGCTGACCAGCCCAGCATCATTGACGACCCTTCCATCAGAAGCGGGTTTTATGGCGCACCGACGGTATGCGTGGTATTTACACCTGTAAACTTTCTGTATGGTATCCCAGACGCTTTCTGCTGTGCCGAAAATATGGTTTTGGCGGCATCCGAATTAGGGCTTGCGTCCTGCATCATTGCTCGTGGGGAGGATACCTTTGATACGCTTTTGGGGCGGGAACTGATGAAGAAGTGGGACATCCCAGGGGGCTGGATTGCCCGGTGCTTCGTTACGTTAGGCTACTGTGAGGGCGATTATCCGTCCGCTAAACCCCGCAGGGAAAACCGTACTAAGATCATCGAGGGATAGTCATGATGTATATGGAGCGACTTCAATTTCTCAACCAAATGCTGCTTTCGGAAATGCCCCATTATCAAGAGCAGGCGGCGGCGTTTCCCACAGATAAAAGCGCCCAGCGGCGGCTTCTGCGTTCCCTGATGAATGTCCGGCCGCCTATGCCCCTGAACCGGGAATTTCTTGCTATGCAGGACGATCTCCTGTCTGCCGAACGGGATAACAAAGGCGTTGTCGATGGAACCGCGCTGACTGCCGTCAACGGCCATCCACGAATTGCCATCTGGAAAGGGGATATTACCCGTCTGCGGGTGGATGCAATCGTGGACGCTGACAATTCCGCTCTGCTGGGCTGTTTCTGTCCCTGCCACGGCTGCATTGACAACGCCATCCATTCGGCGGCGGGCCTCCAGCTTCGGGACGAGTGCAATCAAATCATGCAGGCTCAGGGCCACCCGGAACCCACAGGCCGGGCCAAACTGACAAAGGGGTATAACCTCCCTGCCCGGTATGTCCTGCATACGGTTGGCCCCATTGTCCAGGGCCGTGTTACCGCCAGAGATCGGGAAGAATTGGCGTCCTGCTACCGCTCCTGCCTGGAACTGGCGGCGGAGCATAGATTAGAGAGCGTGGCGTTCTGCTGTATCTCCACTGGGGAATTTCACTTCCCCAATCAAGAAGCCGCTGAAATCGCGGTCAAAACCGTCACTGGTTTTCTCAAACAGGATATGTCCATCAAGAAGGTGATTTTTAATGTTTTCAAAGATATTGACGAAACGATCTACCGCCGGATACTCAACGCAAATTGAGCAGTTGCAGCAAGCCCTTGATTGCGCTGACGCGGTGGTGATCGGTGCGGGGGCGGGACTGTCTGCTTCGGCTGGCTTCATTTATAATGGGGAGCGGTTTGAACAGTATTTCAGCGATTTCCGCGCCAAGTACGGCTTTGAAGATATGTATACGGGCGGATTTTTCCCCTTTGCCACCCAGGAGGAGCATTGGGCCTATTGGAGCCGGTATATCTGGGTAAACCGCTACACGGATGCGCCTGAACCGGTCTATGACGCGCTTTTGGCTTTAGTGGCAGACAAGGACTACTTTGTGCTGACCACCAATGTGGATCACTGCCTTCAAAAAGCGGGGTTTGACAAAAAGCGGCTGTTCTACACGCAGGGAGACTATGGGCTGTTCCAATGCTCGGGACCCTGCTGTCAGGAGACGTGGGACAACGAGGAACTGATTTGCCGGATGATGGAGGAGCAGCGGGATATGCGGATTCCTACAAAACTGCTCCCGCGGTGTCCTAAGTGCGGAAAACCACTGACAATGAACCTGCGTTCCGATGATACGTTTGTGCAGGATAAGGGCTGGTATGCCGCCGCCCAGCGGTATGAGGACTTCCTGCGCCGCCACAAGGGGAGCAGTATGGTGTTTCTTGAATTGGGCGTTGGGTACAATACCCCCGGTATCATCAAATACCCCTTCTGGAATATGACGGCGCAGAATCCGAAAGCTGTCTATGCCTGCCTTAACGCTGGACAGGCGTATGCGCCGAAGGAAATTGTTGGACAATCAATCACTATAAATGACGATATTGACAGGTTATTGACACATTTGCTTGCACTGTAAGCGGGTCCATCAAAGTAAGGCGGCAGATAGCGTTCCGCCTGTCAAAAGTACTTTATTTTGTGGATGTTGTCGAAATGCGTCTCAATTTGAGACATGTTACAAAAAAGGGAGAATATCGGCGAAATACAACGTATTGACAATCGGGCTGGCCGATGACCTCCTCATAAATCTGCAAATGCGCTTTGACCAAGGTGACCTCCACTTTTCCACAACCACAACAGTACAGGAGGGAGGCCGCCTGTTGCACAGTCAGATATTTCATCTGCTGATTGTGGATTTAGAGTATCTGCGGAGCATCCGCCAAACCGGCTGGCTGGCGGATATACGTCGTATCAGCTTTGTGCCGGTCATCGCCCTGTCAGATACCCCGGAGGAGGATGTGCGGGAGCTGGTACGTCTCGGAGCGGATATGTGCATTTCCGGCAAACGATCCTATCCCATGATCGTGGAATTGGCCTATGCCCAGCTTCGCCGCTATACAGAGTATAATTTTTATAATGATCCGGCCAGCGTGGAGACTGCCCCTTTTCAGATAGGGGACATTTGCATAGACCCGGCACGTCAGACAGCGGAAGTATGTGGGCGACCTGTAAATCTGCGCCATAGAGAATTTTCCCTGCTGCTGTACTTTATGCGTAATCCTAAAATCGTTCTGACCGCCGAACAGATCTGTGAGCACGCATGGGGAATGGAATACGCCCAGCCGGTAGACCGGGCCATATATGAACTGCGGAAACAAATCGAACCTGATCCAGCTTGCCCCCGGTATATAAAGACTGTCTATCGTGTGGGATACCGTTTCACAGCATATCACTCGGAAATTGAAAAGGCCGCTGCCCTTTGAAGTAGGGTGGCGGCCTTTTGCGTACCCATAGAGAAAAAGGTGGATTTATATATCTTTTCGATGAAACGGCACTACTTTCGCCTGAACTGAGCAGAACAGGCACCGCCAAACGTTGTATTGACAGAGGTAGAAAATGCTTTGAGTAATGCGTCTCAAATTGAGACACATTTCGACAACTTATCACCCGAAATACTGCACCTTAAAATTGATTTTTTGCATTTTTAGTCAAAATATGAGATAATAATGGTGTAGTAGATGGCACCTTGAAAACCGAATATGTCTGGCCGCCATATATACACTGTTTACCCGGAAAGCGAGGAAGTATATATGGCAGAGCAAATGACCCAACCTATCACTGGTATTGCCGAAAGTGCCCTCCAGACAGTCAAAAAACGTATTGTCTGCCTGTACCGGGTGTCCACCGTAGGGCAGGTGGAAAAGGATGATATTCCCATGCAAAAGCAGTATTGCCGGGAGTTTTGCAAACAACATCCCGGCTGGGAAATCATCAAGGAATTTTCTGAGAAGGGTGTTTCCGGCTTTAAGGTCTCCGCCAAAGATAGGGATGCCATTCGGGAAATCCAGAAGATGGCCCTGCAAGGTGAACTCGATATTCTGCTGGTGTTCATGTTTGACCGCTTGGGCCGCAAGGATGATGAAACGCCTTTGAAGAACTGGGGCAACAGGTACAGGCCGCAGAACAGGAATTGCGGGACGCTGTATCTGGCGCTGAACAGGTGAGCAAAGAATATACCCGACTGATGAATTGGGCCGATTTATATGACAACTGCTCCTTTGAAGCGAAGAAAATGATTGTGGCGCAGTTTGTAAAGACGGTCCATGTCAAGCGGGGCTATGAGGTGAACATTGAGTTTAACGTTTCCTTTGAGGAATTTCAATTACTCTATTTAGAGCCGGAGACACCGGGCCGCAAGCGGCGGAACGGGGCGAGTGAAATCCTCGCCCTTGCCGGGAACGCATAATTCGACATTCCATTTTTAATCTATTGCGAATACCTGCAAACATACTACACAAAAAATAATTTTTGCTAAAACCATACTGCTTGCCGTTCAAGAGACGGCAATAAAGACAAGTTCGAAAAAGTCATCCCATAAATGCAGAAAAAAATGCAGAAAAATCTAAGATTCTTTTTTGTACATTAAAGCGGATTCCAATTTATCTCTTGACAAAAGTCCCCACCTGTGCTAACGTATGCTTTGTAGTTAGTGATACCTAACCAAAGTGGCGGGATGACCTTCCTACTTTCTCCCCCCAAGGCCCTCTGCCCTTGGGGCTTCTCTGGCTACAAGAGTTAGCCATAGCTAACTGCAACCAAAAATATTTTATGAAGGAGTGTTCACCGTGAACAAAATCGCAATCGTATTCTGGAGCGGAACCGGCAACACGGAGGCCATGGCCAATTATATTGCCGAGGGCGTCCGGGCCGCTGGCGGCGAGGCGGAGCTGCTGGGGCCTGGGGAGTTCTCGGCCAGCCAGTTCTCCGCTTACAGCGCCGTGGCCTTCGGCTGTCCCGCCATGGGCAGCGAGGTGCTGGAGGAGGCGGAGTTCGAGCCGATGTTTTCCGCTCTGGAGGGTTCCCTCGGCGGCAAGCGGATCGCGCTGTTTGGCTCCTATGGCTGGGGAGACGGCCAGTGGATGAGGGACTGGTGCAAACGCTGTGACGACGCCGGGGCCAACCTCTTGGACGAAAACGGCCTGACGGTCAATGAGGCCCCGGATGCAGAGGG
>CANPBB010000031.1 GCA_947572235.1 uncultured Clostridia bacterium | reverse complement strand
AACCGTATGGTTTTCCTTCGCGTTCAATCAACCCGCCGCAGCGACAGATTTTGGCGCCTTGCCAAAATCTGCTGGATCTGGGGACTTTTGTCCCCAGATCCAGCCGCCCCGGGGGGGTGAAACCCCGTCCAACATAGAGAAGGAGGCCCCGAAAGGCCTCCTTCCTCCTCTGAACCATCAGATCTCCAGATAGGAATCCGCGTACAGAGTATGATTCTTAAACACGTCGCAGCTCTTGATGGTCTCCATCAGGCGCAGGTCGCAGGGGTTCACGATGGCAGAGGTCAGGCCCTGCATCATGCACATGGCCACCAGCGCACTGTCCATGATGGGACGGATGTGCTTGGGCATACCGTTGGAGTTGTTGGAGAGACCGCCGGTGCTCTTCAGGCCCTCGTCGGCGAAGGCCTTGATGGCGTTCAGCACGTCCATCTGCTTATCCTGCATGCCCTTCACCACCAAGAACAGGGGGTCGAACCACAGGTCGTCAGCCTCCATGCCCAGCGCCAAGCCGCGCTCCAGCATGTTGTGGCAGTGGTGCATCCGCTCATCGTTGTCCTTGGCGATACCATCGGCGGAGCACAGGGCGATGACAATGGCGTCGTTGGCGGCGGCCAGATTGATGTAGTCAATACGGCTGCCGGCGTCGGCGCTGTTCACGATGGGCTTGCCGTTGGTGCGGTTATAGACCTTGATGCCCGCCTCGATAGCCGCCTTGTTGGCGGTATCCAAGGCCAGAGGCACATTGTTGAAGTTCTGCTGGAGGAGCTGGACCGCCCACTGCATCAGCTCGGGGCCGTTGGACTCAGCAGGTCCGATGTTCACATCCAAGTAGGTGGCGCCGGCGGCGATCTGCTCGGCGGCACGCTTGAGGATGGGGCCCTCGTCGTAGCTGTCCATGGCCTTGCGGATGGCGGGGGAGATGCAGTGAATCCGCTCGCCGATGATGACGAACTTCTTGCTCTCGGGATCGTGGCCGCCGTAGGTAACTACCTTGTCCTCCAGCTTGTAGGGGCCGTTGACCACGATGGGAGGCGCGGAAATGACCTTCTTGGGGGCGGGAGCGGCCTCAGCGGCAGCACCGGCGCTGGCGCCGGCACCCTTCTCCACGTAGCTCTTCTTCCACTCCGCATCGCGGAGGTACTTCACCAGCTGCACCGCCTCGTTGGGGGCCACGATAACGCTCCAGTCGGGGAGCTTATCCTGGATCTCGCCCTTCATCACGGCCACCTTGCCGGGGATGATCAGAGCGCGGTTCTTAATCTTGCCCGCCACGTCGAACTCGTCCATGAACTTCTTCACGGAGGAGCTGGAGAACTTGCCGGCGGCCCAAGCGGTGAGCACGGACATGCCGGAGGCGTCGGTGATCAGCAGGTTCACAGGCACCTTGGACCGCTCCAGCTCGCCGGAGACCAGGAAGTAGGTCAGGGCGAAGTCCACGGTGAGGCAGCAGGGGCTGTTCTCGTCGGCGCCGTTGATGGGGTAGATGCCCGGGGTGACCTTCATGGGCTTCTGGGGGTCGGTGAAGATGTTCTGACGCAGGCCGTACAGAGGCAGGGCCTTGGCGTAGGTCATCTCGGAGCAGACCACGATGGAGCCGTACTTACAGGTGAACAGGCTCAAAAGAGCAGCCTCCAAGTGGGCGTTGCCGTCGGCCAGAGCCGCCACGTTGACAATGGAGGGGTAGCCGAAGGTCCGGTCGCCGTCCTTCAAAGCGGCACGGCGGATCTGCACGGCGTTGGCGTAGGCGTCCTTCACAGAGGCGGTGCCCACGTCCAAAATGAGGTTCTTGTTGCCAGCGGCCTCCAGCTTCTCCACGGTGTCGTGGAGGGCATCCAAGGAGGCGGCGCGGACGCCCAAGAGCACCTTGGCCTCGGTGGCGATGGCGCTCATCTCGGCAAAATTATTCTCGTCGGCGCCGTTGAGGATGAAGTCGCAGCCAGCGGCGGCGGCGATGCCGGCCTTGGCGGTGGCCACGTCGGTGCAGGAGAGGACCAAGGGACGGCCCAGCGCTTTGGCCTTGGTCACAAGAGCGGCGTAGTCCTCGGCGGACTTGTCGTCGCTGTGGCGGACATAGATCATCTCCACATACATCCGCTCGCTGATTCGCTCGTAGTCCACCTTGGGTACGGCGGCGAGGACGGCGTCCTGCTTAGCGGCGTCCATGCAGTCGCAGACGTTGACGGCGTAGAGGGTCTTGGAGACCAAGGTCTTCTCGTGACGGGAGAGGACCGTCTCGCCGCCTAAGGCCAGCTCGCCCACCTTGTAGCTCTTCATCGGGGGCGCGGTGGCCTCGCTGAGGGTGGACAGGGCCTCGGAGGACATGTGGGGGCACTTCTCGATGGGGATGGCGCCGGAGGCCACCTTCATCGCGAAGGCCATGCAGGTGGGGTTGCCGCAGTCCTTGCAGTTGGTTTTGGGGGTCAGCTTAAAAATGTCAAGACCTTTTAATGCCATGGTTGTCGCCCTCCTTACATCAAAGCAGCGATGAGCTGCGAGATGGTCTTAATGGATTCGGGATGCTTGAGAATCACAGCGTCGCTGCCGTAGGCGAGACACGCGGCGGCGGTCTCCACCTCCATGTCGATGCCGCGCTCGTCCTGATCGCCCCACTCGGGCACGTCGGCCTCAGAGGCGGTGGACTCCTTCACGCCCCAGGTCTCGCTGCCGACGGGGGTGATGATGGGCATCTGCAATGTATTGTCATTCTGGCCCAGGGCGGCTGCCTTTACGCGCTCTAAAGTGGAGACCACGTACTCAAAGCCGTAGCCAGCGGCGGCGGAGCCGATGTTCATCGCCACGTTCTTCCCGTCCACGCCCATCTGGGTAATGAGGACATTGAGCTGCTTGGCTAAGTTGATGTCCACGGCGGACTCGGCGCCCACCTTCTGGCCGTAGGCCAAGCCGGCGCCGGCGGCGATGCCCTTGTAGTTCTCCTCCTTGGCGGAGAGGACCAAGATATTCTTGCCCTGGAGGGCCTCGGAGACCTTGGAAAACAGCTCCGCATCCTTCTCGGCGTTCTTGCAGCCGGCGATGACCAGGGGCTTGTCAATCGCCTCGGCCACGGCCTTGGCGTCGGCCACGCACTCCTCCACGGAGCGGTTGGCACCGTTGGGGTCGGCGGAGGCGAAGTGGACGCAGACAAAGTCCGCCTCGGCCACGCCGGCGGCCTTCTTGGCCTTGTCGGCCAAGGTGGCGCAGCCGTCATAGAAGGCGGTCAGGCTGGGGGAGGGCTGCTCAGCCTCGTCAGAGATCTCGATGCCAATCTTGGGGGCATTGGCGATGGGGGCGTCAAAGCTGTAGAGATTGAAGACGTTCTGGCCGCCGAGAGTGACAGCCTTGTCGCCAGTACCCAGCGTCAGCTCATTGATGGACGCGCCGAATACCTGGGGCTTGTTTGCAAACGGCATAGTGGTTTACTCCCTTCAAATTTCTATATGAAAATTTTTGGAAAACATGGGGCTCCCAACACAAAGTCAGGAATTTGGCGTTAGGAATTCGGAATTCCCTATACTTTCAGCCGGTCAAAAATTTGATGGACAGCCTGCTTGACCGGGGAGTCATCGGGGACGGTGACAGAGGGCCTGCCCTCGGCGTCGTAGCTGTAGACGGTTTCGTCCTGGGGAACAACGCCGATGAGATCCAAGCCGTATTTGTCGATCTCCTCCCGGACACCGGGGTTTAAATCGCCGGCGGGGGCACGGTTGACAATGAGCTTTACATCGCTGACGCCTAAGTTCAAATCCTTGATCATCTCGGCAATGCGGCCCACCGCCTGGATGCCCCGGCGGGAGCAGTCGCTGACTAAGAGGATGGCGTCCACCTTGGGCAGCACGCCCCGGCTGATGTGCTCCAGACCCGCCTCGTTGTCCACCACCACATAGCGGTAATTCTGGGCATACTTGCTCACCTGCGTGCCCAGAAGACCGTTGACAAAGCAGTAGCAGCCCTTGCCCTGGGTGCGGCCCATCACCAAGAGGTCGAAGTCATCGGTCTCGGTAAGGGCGTCGGAGAAGCGCATTTCGGCGTAGTCCGCCTTGGTCATGCCCTTGGGGATGACCTCCTCCGAGGCCATCTCCGCACGGGTCAGGTCCTCCCGGATGTCACCAAGGGTATCTGTCACCTCCACGCCCAGAACCTCGTTGAGGTTGGAGTTGGCGTCGGCGTCCACGGCCAGCACAGCCCCGTCCTTCCGCCGGCACAGGTACTGCACCAGCATGCCGCAGATGGTGGTCTTGCCCACGCCGCCCTTGCCGGCGAATGCGATGGTTTTTGTCATAGTCAAAAGGCTCCTTTGCAGTTGCTCCGGCCGAAACACGACCGGCGGGGTTTTGCCCTTAACCGCCAAAGCCTCCCCCGCGCCCAAGGCGCGGGAGAGGGGTTGGGGTATGTAGGGAAAAGGGGATTAAGTGCCTGTATGGCGTCCATCCCAGCGGCACAGCCGCGGGGCCTACGCTAAAAATACGCCTCTGGCATATTTTTGACGCTGCGGCGTCGGAAAAATACCTTGCCGATTCCAAGTGCGCAGGCGCAGGCGAGTGCGCGCAGGAATCTGAAACCCCCTCAAAAAAGGGGCGTGCCTCTTTTTTAATTAAAGGTCAACGATGCCGGACTCCTTCACGATGCGGGCCACATCGTCGTACTTATTCAGGGCGTACAGGTGGATGCCGTCGATGCCGCAGGCGCGGTACTCGTCGATCTGGTTGATGGTGTACTCGATGCCGGCCTCCTTGAAGCTCTTCTTCTTGCCCTCGATGTCGGCGTCGAAGCAGGCGTTGTTGCCCTTGGCATCGGTGAGACCCACGGCGAAGGGGTTGGGGAAGATCCAGTTCTTGGAGATGATCTCGCACAGGGCGCGGGGCATGACGCAGCCGTTGCGGCTGAGGGCCATGTTGATGGTGGCGGCCTGGTCCAGGATGGGCATGATGCCCACGTCCACGGGCATCCAGATGCCGGCGCCGCGGATGGCCTCCAGCCAGTACTTGAACTGGTCCATATCCCAGCACAGCTGGGTCATGATGTAGTCCGCGCCCTCGTCCTGCTTCTGCTTGAGGAAGCCGATGTCCGCCTCCAGGCTGCGGCAGGCGATGTGGCCCTCGGGGGAGCCGGCCACGGCGATGGTGAACTTGTCGCCGAACTCCTTGCGCACGAACTTGACCAGCTCCGTGGCGTAGTGCAGGTCGCCGCCGGTGCCGGTCCAGCCGAAGGGCAGGTCGCCCCGCAGGGCCAGCATGTGGTTGATGCCGTGGGCCAGGTAGTTCTCCAGCTGCTCCTTGATGCCCTCGCGGGTGTTGCCGATGCAGGTGAAGTGGGTGACGGGGGTGCACTTGCCGTCCTTCTGGATCTTGTCGAGAACCTCCAGGTTCTTGCCCACGTTGGTGCCGCCCGCGCCGTAGGTGCAGGAGATGTAGTCGGGATTCAGGGTGTACAGCTGCTCCAGCACGCCGCCCTGGCCGCAGAGCTTTTCCATGCCCACGTCCGTCTTGGGGGGGAACACCTCAAAGGAAAACGCGCTACGCTCCTCAAAAATCTCGGATACTCTCATGATCGTTCTACCTCCAACAAATATTTTTGATATTCCTTTAATAACGCGGGCACCGCCCGCATGGGGTCACTTGATTTTCAGCCCTTCAGATCCTCCTGCAGGTCCTGCTTCAGCCTGGCGATCTCCGCCAAGACCTCCTCCCGGGTGCCCTTGCTCTCCGCCGCCTCTAAGGCGCGAATCAGCTGTTTTAGGTAGCTCTTAAACTGTAAATCCGTCATTCCCATAAAGGCCCCTCCTTCCGCAGGCTTACCCAAAGGACATTTTTCCCTGTGTTTTACAGCGGAGTGAACGTGTAGCGCTTCAGCAGGCCCGCGGTGTTGGTGTGGTAGGCCACCGCGCCGCCGGAGAGCTCCTCTTTTTCAATCTCCGCCCGGGGCTCCATGGCGCGGACGCAGGCCTCGGTGTCCTCTACGGAGACCTCCTCGAAGGACACGTCCCGCATCTGGTTGTTGCTGCACTGGTTGAAGATCTCGCAGCACAGCTCGTACTCACGCATAGCCGTCCCCTCCCCTACGCCGCGGAGAAGATCACCACGCCGGCGGTGAGGTCGGCGGAGAGAAGCTTCCCTTCCACGGTGGTGACAAGGCCCATCACGTCGGTGAAGGTGAGGGTGTCCCCCTTCACGTCGATCTGGGCCACAAATTTGGCGCAGACGTTCTCCTCCGCCTTGGTATCACGGTATACGGTAGAAAGACACATAATCGTTCTCTCCTCTCAAAAGTCAGCCCTTCCATGAAGCGGCCAAGGGCCGCTTCACTTGAGCTCCGCCACGGCCTTTGCCAAGTGGCCGTTGGCCTCCTCAAAGGCCTCCACAGCGTGGAGGAGCTGGTGCTGGGCCTCACCAGTGAGGGAGGCGGCCATCTCCTTGAGCTCCGCGCAGTGGTGCACGTTGTGATCCAGCATATAAGTCAGTACCGCCAGCGTCCGCTCCGCCCCCTCCGGCAGGCCGCAGCCGTGGTCATGGGTGTGGGGGTGGTCTTGGGGGCCGTGGTCATGGTCATGGTCGTGGGGGTGGGTATGGGTGTGGGCATGTTCCACGCCGTCGTGGCTGTGGACATGGGTGTGCTCGTGGCTGTGCTCCATGGCAATCGCTCCTATCCGCGGACATAATTTGTCCACATTTTGACATAATTTTAACTAATACTACTATACCCCAAATTCCCGGACATTGCAAGTACAAAAAGCTGGGGCACCGCAAAAAAACAGGGGCCGATTTTGTACAAACAAACGAAAGGGTACGGAGTTCCTCCATAGCTTACCCCACCGGAGGGAAAAAATCAAGAAAAGATCGGAACATTCCCCCCCTCTTTTTCGTCTCTATAGAAAAGCGCCGAAGGGACGGCGGCAGGACAGCGGTGTAAAAATCCGACAGCGGATTTGCCTTCGTTTCGTTGCTTTTTCCTGCTATAATTGGGAAAGACGCGGCCTCCCCTATGGATGGCGGAAAAAATTGTAACCGGGATTGTAACTCTTTTGTAGTTGACGCAACTGCCAAGCTGTATTACTATCGTTCATACAGTGCGCAGTGCGGGACGGCGGCGCCGACCCGAGAAATCCCCTACGGTTTGGAAAGGAAGTACATAGCCATGAGTGAATCGGTCATCACCCCCGCCGCGGAGGAGCAGCAGGCGGCAGCCCTGGCGAAGCAGGAGGGCGGCACGCCGGCTCCCCCGCCGGAGAGTGAGCAGAAGCCAGAGAAGAAAAAGAAGCAGCGCAAGAAGCTGTCGAAAAAGCAGAAGCGGATCATCACCTTGCTTGTGGTGCTGGCGGCAGCGGCGGCCATTGTCACCGCCCTGTCCAAGTTCCTCAGCGGCGGGGAGGGGGAGGCCGAGATCATGACCCAGCCGGTGGGCTATGGGTCCATCACCAGCACGGTGGAGGGCTCGGGCACCGCCAAGGCCAAGGAGTCCAAGGCCATCAATATCACCACCGCCGGCACCGTCTTGGACGTGTTCGTCAACGAGGGCGATCAGGTACAGGCGGGCACCAAGCTCTTCACCATTGACAGCCCCAACGCCCGCACGGCGGTGGACAAGGCCAGGCAGGATGTGGAGGCCAGGCAGAAGGAGGTGGACCAGCTCATCGAGGCCGGGGACAACCTCACGGTCCGGGCGGAGTTTGCCGGTAAGCTCATCAAGGTGCAGGACATTCCCGAGGTGGGGGAGGAGATCGGCGCCAGCACAACCTTGGCCACCTTGGTGGACGACCGCACCATGAAGCTGGAGCAGTACTACAGCTATGCCTATGAGAACGATATCTATCCGGGGCAGAGCGTCACCGTCTCCATCCCCGCGGTGATGGAGCAGCTCCCTGGCCGGATTGTGGAGGTTAACAAGGTCAGCCGCATTTCCCCGGAGGGTTCCAAGCTCTTCCACGCGGTGATCGAGCTCTCCAACCCCGGCGTTTTGGGCGAGAAGATGTCCGCCAGCGCCGTGGTGGAGGCCAATGGCCAGACGATCTACCCCTATGAGCAGGGGACGCTGGAGTACAACCGCGCTATCACGGTGATGACCAAGGTCAGCGGCAAGATCGAGTGGGCCCACATTTTGGACTATATGGACGTCTCCGCCGGGCAGGAGCTGATGCGCATCACCGGCGACAAGAATGATGTGGAGCTCTATAATGCCCGGGAAGCTTTGAAAACCGCGGAGGAGGATCTGAAGAAGGCCGAGGAGAACTTGGCCAACCTCAACGCCGTGGCCCCCATCTCCGGCACTGTTATCGGCCTTGCCATCACGCCGGGGATGGAGATTCAGGCCAACACCGCCGTGATCTCCATCGCCGACACCACCACCATCCAAGTCACCGCCAAGGTGGACGAGCGGAACATCTCCTACATCAAGGCGGGGATGTTTGTGGACATCAACCAGTGGGGTGACACCTACAGCGGCTTTGTGGAGACGGTGAGCCTGAACCCGGACTATGAAAACGGCGCGGCCATGTATCCGGCCACTATTCTGGTGGACAACACCGAGGGGCGGATGTACACCGGCGGCTCCGTCACCTACAGCTTGGTGGCCAGCGAGAGTGAGAACTGTCTGGTGCTGCCCATCCAGTGCGTGAAGTACGTCCCCGACCCGGAGACCGGGGAGAACCTCAGCGTGGTCTTTGTGGAGACCGCCGAGCGGCCGGAGAACGCGGTGGACGTGGACATCTCCTCCCTCAACGTCCCTGAGGAGGGCTTCTTTGCCGTGCCGGTGGAGACGGGCATCTCCGACAAGTACAACGTGGAGATCCTGTCCGGCGTCAACGAGGGGGACATCGTGTTCATGCAGAAGCTCCAGAACAACTCCTGGGGCTGACAGGCGAGGTGATAACCGATGCTGATTGACATTCGGGGCGTATATAAGATCTACAACGAGGACACCGATGCCGAGGTCCGGGCCCTGGACGGGGTGAACCTCCGGATTGACCGGGGGGAGTTTGTGGCGGTGGTGGGCCAGTCGGGGTCCGGCAAGTCCACGCTGATGAATATTTTAGGGTGCCTCGACATCCCCACACGGGGCACCTACCTCATTGACGGGGAGGATGTGAAGGAGTTGGACGATGTGCAGCTCTCCCACATCCGCAACAAGCAGATCGGCTTTATTTTTCAGGGCTACAACCTGATTCAGGCCCTGACGGCCTATGAGAATGTGGAGCTGCCCCTGATCTACCAGAATATCTCCCCCTTCAAGCGGCGGGATATGGTGATGGACGCCATGGAGCGGGTGGGGGTGGCGGACCGGTACAAGCACCACCCCTCGGAGATGTCCGGCGGCCAGCAGCAGCGTGTGGCCATCGCCCGGGCCATCGCCACACGGCCCCCCATCATCATGGCCGACGAGCCCACCGGCGCCTTGGACAGCCGCACCGGGCAGGAGGTGCTCCACTTCTTGCAGGAGCTCAACAAGGAGGGAAGTACCGTCATCCTCATCACCCACGACAACGGCATCGCCGCCACCGCCCGCCGGTGCGTGCGCATCAGCGACGGGCGGATCATTGAGGACAAGGAGCAGGAGGTGGACTGGCTATGAAATTAGGGCAGGCCTTCAAGATGGCCTTCAAGTCCATCGGCGGCAACAAGGGGCGGTCCTTTCTCACCATGCTGGGCATCATCATCGGTGTGGCGTCGGTGATGGCCATTGTCTCGGTGCTCATGGGCATGAACAAGAAGTCCCTGGAGATGTACGAGAAGATGGGCAGCAACCGCATCCAGGTCTACGCCTACCGCTACGACGGGGTCAGCGTCTTCGAGGACCTATATGACTACTGCCTCTACCTCACCGAGCAGGTGGACGGGGTGACGCCCAACGCCTATGTGAGCGCCACCGTGACCTATGGAAACAAAACCAGCGACAGCATGGATCAGCGGCCCGACATGTACTTCGGCAGTGACCAGTACGGCGTGGTCAACAACTTCCAGATCGAGAAGGGACGGGACCTGAGCAAGATCGACATAGACAACTACGCCAATGTCTGCGTCATGGGCGGCCGGGCGGCCCGGAATTTCTTCGACGCCACCAACCCGTTGGGGAAGGAGGTCCGTGTCAACGGCGTGCCCTTCACCGTCATCGGCGTCTATGCGGAAAAGGACGCGGACAATCTCTCTTGGTCGCTGGACAATGTGATCGTCTTTCCCTACACCGCCGCCCGGGCGCTGCAGCAGGATACCCGGGATATGAACGAGTTCTATGTAAAGGCCAAGACCGCCTCCGCCGCTACCGAGGCCACCACGCTGATCAACGGCTTTCTCACCGGCATCTGCGGCGACCCCAACGACTGGAACAACCAGAAGGGTTACTTCTACGTCCAGAATGCCAACCAGTGGACGGAGGATGGCAACGAGTACGCCAAGATGATGAGCCTGGTGCTGGGCGGCATCGCCGCCATCTCCCTCTTAGTGGGCGGCATCGGCATTATGAACATCATGCTGGTGACGGTGACTGAACGGACGCGGGAGATCGGCATCCGCCGGGCCATCGGGGCCGAGCGGAAGTCCATCGTCAGCCAGTTTTTGATCGAGGCCGGCATGATCTGCGGCATCGGCGGCATCTTCGGCGTGACGCTGGGGACCATCCTGACCTTGGTGGGCGGGAAGCTGCTGCTACAGACAGTGATCTGGCCGTCGTTCTCCATTACGGTGGGGGCGCTGGCGTTCTCGGTGATCTTAGGGGTCATCTTCGGCATGTATCCGGCGATCAAGGCCTCCGGCCTGCAGCCGGTGGTTGCACTTCGTGCGGAGTGATACTCCGCGCGAAGTGCTCGCGTGAAATCTGCGGATTTCACGCGAATTGAGAAATAAAGAGTCGTTTGAAATCTTTGATTTGAAACGAGGAGTTGTTTTAAGGAGGGCTTTTTTTGGGGAAGCGGGGGAGCCGATTCCCGAAAAAAAGGTTCAAACCGAGCGCGGTTTGCAGAGTGTTTTTCCGAGGACGCGGTCCCCGGAAAAACGATTTTAGATTTTTGCGCCGTTGGCGCAAACTCCTGCGGAGGGCTGCGGCGGAGCCGCAGGATCAAGCAAAATGAAGGAGGAGAGACCATATGAGAGAGCTTATCAAACGGGCCGCTTCGCTGGTGCTGGCGGCGGTGCTGCTCCTTGGGGCGGCGCCGGGGCTGCTGGTGCCCCAGGCGGAGGCCGCGGGGACCTTCAGCGATGTCAGCGATCTGGCTATGGCCCAGAATATTGAGGTTTTGCAGCTGATGGGCGTGGTGGACGGCATGTCCGGCAGCCGCTTTGACCCCTCGGGCACCCTGACCCGGGCCCAGTTCTGCAAGATGGCCGTGGAGGCCTTGGGCCAAGGGGACCGGGTGAATATCTACAAGAACTACACCATCTTCCCCGACGTGAAGCCCGGCCACTGGGCGGCGGGGTACATCAATCTGGCCTCCCGCCTCAGCGCCGACGGCAGCGAGGGGAGCGGCGAGAGCGACGGCAGGCCCACCCGCCTGATCTCCGGCTACTCCGACGGCACCTTCGGCCCCGAACGGACAGTGACCTACGGACAGGCCATCACCATCCTCATGCGGATGCTGGACTACGGCGACAGCGACGTCAGCGTGGTGTGGCCCGATGGGTACATTGACCAGGCCATGTCCATCGGCCTCAGCGAAGGGGTAAAACTCTCCGGCGCCAGTCCCATCAACCGCGGCCAAGCGGTGCGGCTGTTTGTCAATCTGCTCAACTGCGAAACCAAGGGCGGCAATAAGTTCTACAACAAGCTGGGCACCGCCACGCAGGGCGTAATCCTTCTGGACGCCAACGCCAAAAACAGCGCGGGCCAGCCGGTGCTGCGGACCAATGACGGCGGCGAGTACCTTATCGCCGGCCAGCCGGGGGCGGGCCTTTTGGCGGGCAGCCAGGGCGCGGTGGTGGTGGACGGCGATATTGCCAGAGCCTTTGTCCCCACCAGCACGGGGAGCAGCCGGAACATAACGATTTCCAAGGCTGAAACCAGAAGCATCACCGACTCCGCCGGCGTGCAGTACACCGTGGCGCAGACGGCGAAGATCATCCGCGGGGATGAGAACCTCCCCTACGAGAACAACTTTACCACCCTGCGCGCGGGCACCATGGCCACCATCTACATCAGCGCCGGCGGCCGGGTGGAGAGCATTTTCATCGGCTCCACCACCTCCGATGACGCGGTGATCGTGGCCAAGGACGGCAGCACAGACGGGTTTGCCCTGCTTACCGACCGCACCGACTACCGCATTGTCAAGCACAGCGAGGAGGTCACCTACCGGTCGCTGAGGAAGTTCGACGTGGCCACCTACAGCTCCTCCAACAACACCATCTACATCAGCGACAACCGCATTACCATGTACTACAAGGATGCCTACCCCAACACGGCGGCCCCCTCTACCATCACTGTCACCGGCATTGAGGGGGAGCTGGAGGTAATGCCCTGTGCCATTGACTCCCTCTCTCGGTGCAGGATTGGCCAGCCCATCACCCTGCTGCTGACGGAGAACAACAAAGTCGCCGGCGTCTCCGACGACCCCACGGCTCGAAGCAATGCCTACGGCTTTGTGGACGAGGACGGGAAGCTGGAGCTCTTCAACGGCCTGAAGGCTGCGGACGCCAAGGACCTGGAGAAGCACCGCGGCCATGTGGTCATGGTGTCCTCCAGCAACAAGACCAGCGTCAATGTCAGCAAGGTGGGCGGCGGCACCGGCGGCGAGCTGAATGTGGCTAAAAAGACCATCGGCAGCGCAGACGCGGCCCCCGATATCCGGCTTTACGAGACCGTGAGCGGCAGCAGGCTGCGGCCCATTGACTGGTCGGACATCCAAGCGGATGTGATCAAGGGAGAAAATGTCGCCTACACCCACAAAAACTACGCCGGGAAGGTGGACATTCTTGTACTGGACGATGTCACCGGCGAGGGCTATAAGTATGGCCGCGTGTTCGTCTATACGGACATAGAGGACGAGGAGGGAAAGAATGTGACCACTACCACCGTTATCCGGCAGTCTAAAAACGGTGTGGAGGTTGATTTAGCGAAATTTACCGTCAACCGCGGCCTCTCCGGCGGCGAGTGGGTAGGCTTCTCCGCCAAGGCGGATGACAACCAGATGTTCACAAGCCTCTTCAAGCTGGAGCCGGTGAAAAATGTCCCCGCCGCCGCGTGGCGTCAGAATAATGAGGCGGTATATATCAACAACACACTCTACACAGTGAGCAAAAACATTGACAACTGCTGCTATGACCGGGATGCCCGTATGTGGCTGCGCAATCTGAATGCGGCCATTGCCTCCGGCGGCACCCTGACTATCTTTGTGGATGACGGCAATGTTGTCCGGGGCGTGGAGGTATCGCGCTGAGTCCTATTTGCAGGGGCCGGCCGGCTTTTGTCGGCCGGCCCCTCTCTTCGACAAAAACGCCCGCGGAGAGAGGGGGAGTTTTGTCGGAAATGACACCTTGACAAACGAAGTGATCAGACGTAAAATGGGATAGTTTGAAGTGCGGGATTTTGGAGAGAAGGAGGGCACCCATGGGCTGCGCAGTGAATATGATGGCCAAGGCAGAGTATCTGTTTCAGCGGGTGGGGGTCACTGTTTCTATTGGGCTTTCCGTTTTCAAAGGACATTTTGTTTCCGGCGTCGGTGCTGTTTGGTGAGGCATCCGGCGGCCGGGTATTTTTTTTGCCCGGGGCGGGCCAGACAAGGGAGCAACAAAAATTTTGTATGATAAAAAGGAGGAGCACAGAGATGGGCAAGGATGTTATCATCGCCTGCGACTTTGGCTGCAAGGAGGAGGCCATCAGCTTTTTGGACAGGTTCACCGAGGAGAAGCCCTATGTGAAGATCGGCAAGGAGCTCTACTACGCCGAGGGACCGGACATCTGCCGGGAGATCAAGTCCCGGGGGCACAAGATCTTTCTGGACTTGAAGCTCCACGACATCCCCAACACGGTGAAAAGCGCCATGGCGGTGCTCTCCCGCCTGGACGTGGACATGTGCAACCTCCACGCCGCCGGCACCATCACCATGATGGAGGCCGCGCTGGAGGGCCTTACCCGCCCCGACGGGTCCCGGCCCCTGCTCATCGCCGTCACCCAGCTCACCTCCACCAGCGAGGACCGGATGCGCCGTGAGCTGCTCATCGACCACCCCATGAATGAGGTGGTGCTCCACTACGCGGAGAACGCCCGGCGGGCGGGGCTGGACGGCGTGGTCTGCTCCCCCTTGGAGGCCGCCGCCGTCCATGAGGCCTGCGGGAAAAACTTCCTCACCGTCACCCCCGGCATCCGCTTTGCCGACGGTCCGGTGCAGGATCAGGTCCGCGTCACCAGCCCCGCCAAGGCCAAGGAGATTGGCTCCGACTACATCGTGGTGGGCCGTCCCATCACCAGGGCCGAGGACCCCATCGCGGCCTATCGGCGCTGCGTTAAGGAATTCGTCTGAGAAAAGAGGGCTTGCAGCCGCCGGCGCCGCACCCGCTGGCGCTGGTACGCCTGCCGGCCGCGATGAGGAACTTTGGGATATATATTCTGAGAAAGGATTTTTACTATGGAGAACATCCAGATGACAGTTGCCAAGGAGCTGCTGGCGATTAAGGCCGTGTTTCTGCGGCCGGAGGAGCCCTTTGTGTGGGCCAGCGGGATTAAAAGCCCCATCTACTGCGACAACCGCCTGATCTTAACCGCTCCCGCTGCCCGGGACATCGTGGAGAAGGCCTTGGCGGAGACCATCCGCCGGGAGTATCCTGACTGCGAGGTGCTGATGGGCACCAGCACCGCCGGTATTCCCCACGCCGCCATTGTGGGACACCTGCTGGACCTGCCGATGGGCTATGTCCGCTCCGGGTCCAAGGACCACGGCCGGGAGAACCGGATTGAGGGCCGGCTGGAGAAGGGGCAGAAGGTGGTGGTCATTGAGGATCTGATCTCCACCGGCGGCAGTGCTTTAGAGGTGGTGGAGGCCCTGCGTCAGGCCGGGGCGGATGTGCTGGGTATCGCCAGCATCTTCACCTACGGCATGAAGAAGGGGCTGGACCGTATGGCCGCCGCCAATGTGCGCAATGTGAGCCTCTCCAACTTCGACGCCATTGCCAAGGCGGCCGCCGAGGAGGGCTACATCAAGCCCGAGGACGTGGCGAGGCTGATCGCCTTCCGCGACAATCCCTCCGACGAGAGCTGGATCAAGTGAAACTATCAGAGAGGGCCGGTCCCGCGGGACCGGCCCTCCTTTCCTTTGCCGCCTGAACAACAGATGGCGTGGGCAGGGAAGCGGGGGTAAAATCCCGCGGGAAAAGGGCGTTATGAAGTTGACAGCGGTTGACATAATTGTTATAATAAGGCCTTGAACTTCGGCGCCGCCCTCCACTCCACAGGGCGGCAAAGGGAAAGAGAGGAAGATCTATGAAACATGCGCGTATCCGCCTTCTATCGCTGCTGCTCGCGGCGGTGATGCTGGCCTCCCTGCTGCCGGTGACGGCCGCGGCGGAGGACGCACCCGCCGTCACCGGCAGCATCTCCGCCACGGTGCGGATCGACTACGCCCAGACCTTGGACGAGCTGGTCCGGCGGGGTTTGCGGGCGGTGCTGAAAAAGGGCGGCGGAACCTCCTTGGGCTCCGTGGCTTTGACCACGGAGGCCGCCAGTACGCTGTCCGGCGGCTATACCGCCGCGGTCTCCCTGCGCAACGGCGAGGGGGCGCCTCTGGACGGCGGGAAATGGCCCGGCTATCTGGATGTGACCTTTGACGGCCTGCCCCAAGGGAGCTACACCCTGACCTTCGAGGGCACGGGGTATAAGCCCTATACCACCGGCACCATCGAGGTGAAGGACTACGCCCGGCAGGTGACAGTGGGCACCGGCGACGCCACCTTCACCTTGGGTGATGTGGACGGCGACAATCAGATCACAGAGGGCGACCGCGCGAAGATCTCCGCCGCCCTTGGCACCTCCAACAAGGCGGACATCGCCCAGTGCGACCTCAACGGCGACGGCAAAGTGGACATCATCGACCTCAGCTATGTCAACCGCCAGCTGAAGGCCCAAGGCGATGCGGAGTATTTGGAGACGGCGCTGCTGGGTAATCCGATAAAGGCAGATGACACCCAAGCCGCGTTAACGGCGGCCAAGACCACCGCGAGAGGTGAGCTGAACGACCTTTTCACCAAGGAGGGCGCCGCTGTCACCTTTACCTCCATGGATGACGGCAGTATTGTGATCCCGCTGGTGCTGACCAACCCCGTGGAGGTCAGCGAGCTGGAGATTGTCACCCCCGTGGGCGGCGGGGTGGAGAAGGGCAGTGTCGCCGTGGAGACTCAGAGCGGCGAGACTATTCAGATACCCTTTGACCACACCCTGCCTGCAGGCATCCACGCTGTGGGCCGCACGGCGGGAAGCAGCGTTGTCACCATCGACTTGGGGAAGCGGGTGGCGGTGAAGAAGGTCACCATTACCGTGGTTAAGACCGGCGACGAATACGCCACGGTGGAGACAATCCGTTTCCTCAAGGATATCGTTCCCGAAAATCCCACGCCCCCCAACAGCACCATCAAGGGCCTTGCCGCCGAGGCGGGCCACGAGCAGGCGGCACTCACTTGGCAGACCCTGCCCAATGTGTCCGGCTACACTGTCCACTACTGGCCCCGGAGCGACAGCTCCAAGGCCAAGGAGCTGCGCACCACGGTGAACAGCGCCACGGTAACTGGGCTGGAGAATTTGATCGAGTACGCCTTCACCGTTACTCCCACCGACGGCAGCTGGACGGGGAAGGCCTCCCAGCCGGTGTACGCTGTGCCCCAGCCGGCGAAGATTCCCGCCGCCCCGGATATGGTGAACGTGGGCGTGCTGGACAGCGCCCTCACTGTCTCCTGGAAAAAGAGCGAGAATGCCACATACTACAAGGTGTTCTATCAGGTGAAGGGGGCCTCCGATTGGACTCAGGCCGGCGGAACCCTCACCGGGACCGGCCTCACCATCAACGAGCTGACAAACGACACCACCTACTCGATCTACATCATCGCCGGGAACACCTTGGGCGAGAGCGGCAAGTCCCGCATCGCCGAGGGCACTCCCAAGGGCGTGGAGAACAAACGGCCTGAGGGCATCCCGGAGGCCGGCCTCCTCGACTATGGCAAGATTGCCAGCATGGAGCTGGTGGACAAGGGCAATTATGATTCCGCCTCCTACTCCGCCAGCCGTCCTTGGAGCAGCAAGAATATGTGGGATGATGACTACACCACCCACTGGACCGCCAGCTCCAACTGGAACCGGAATGAGCATGTTGTCACCACGTTTACCCAGCCGGTGGACCTCACCGCCGCCTTCTGGGTGCCCCGTCTGGAGGGGAGCTACCCCAGCTACCTCCGGGCCTACAGTGTCCGCGTCTGGTACGAGGGCGAGGACGCGGACAGCGCGGGCCATCTCATCGTCCCCGACCCGGAGAAGGGCGGCGTGGACAACGGCGGCACCGGCCGGGACGTGGACACCTGGCCCAATGTGGCCAACTACAGCTCCTGCGCCGCGGACCGCTTCGCCGTGCTGCCCTTTGGGCCGGTGGAGAATGTGGTGAAAATCAGCATTGCCGTGGAGCAGTACGACTACTACACCATCAGCCTCTCGGAGCTGCTGTTCATGGAGTACGACCCGGCCCACAGCCTCCCCGCCGACATTGACGCCTTGTTTGCGGGCGGTCAGGACGGCCTCCACACGGAGCTGGCCTCCGGCGTCACACAGGAGACTATTGACGCGCTGAAGGGACGTTTGAACAGCGAAGAGGGCAAATACTATCTGTACACCGCCATGCTCGCTGATGAGCTGGCGCTGGCGGAGTCCCTGCTGAAGGGGGAGGCCCCCAAAGTCCTCCTCGCCGGCATCGACTCCCGTGACGGCGGCAAAGACAGCGCCAAGTACAGCCAAAGCGGAAGCGTCCTCCAGCCCATCGGCGCCGCCGCCGGGGCCCTCAGCGAGATCACCATCTACGCCGCCGGTATTCCGGAGGGGGAGACGGTCACGCTCCACGCCAGCCAGTACAACGCCGAGGCCAACACATGGCTGGCCAAGGTGGGTGAGATCCAGAATGGCCGGAACGTGTTTACCGTTCCCAAGATCGGCAGTCAGAACACCCCCCGAGGCGGCAGCCTGTATGTGACCTACAGCGGGAGCAAGCCGGAGGACATCTCCCTCCACGTCCGCCGGGCCACGGATATCCCCCTTCTGGATCTGTCCGACTGGCACACCATGACGGAGGGCCGGCGCACGGATGCTATCCGGGCCTATGTGGAGGAGCTGACGGCCTACACACCCGCCGCCAACGCCTCTACAGCCCAGACCAACTGGCAGAATGTCACCGAGATCGCCACACCCACGGTGCTCCTCTCCCTCCCGGCCTCCGCCGCGCTGGCGGGCCTCGGCAACGCGGACACCGACGGGAAGGTCCGCCAGCTGACCAACTCCGTGCTGGCTTGGGAGGACCTGCTGCACATCTGCAAGACCACGCAGGGCATCGACAACACCTATGCCGATAACGACATGGAGACCAGGCAGAATATCCGGTGTATGCAGATGTTTGCCGGCGCGTTTATGTACGCCGCCGGGAGCCACATCGGCATCGGCTTCGGCTCCTGCTCCGGTATGGTGGGCGGTACACCCATCAAGGACCTGCCCGATGGCGCCGCCGCCAACAGCCTCTTTGGCTGGGGCATCGCCCACGAGATTGGGCACAACATGGATAAGCTGGGCAAGGCGGAGATCACCAACAACATCTACTCCATTATGGTCCAGACCTTCGACGGGAAGCAGAACACCCTGCCCTCCCGCTTGGAGAAGAGCAATAAGTACCATAGCATCTTCACCAAGACCGCGCAGGCCACCCCCGGCGCCTCCGGCGACGTGTTTACCCAGCTGGGCATGTACTGGCAGCTCCACCTGGCCTACGACGGCGGCGAGAATCCCATGGACTTCTATAACCGCTTCTTCAAGGCTTGGAAGGCCGGGACCTACACCACCGGGGCCAGCAGCTATGATGACAGGGTGGCTCTCACCGCCGCCGGCGTGGCGGAGAAGGACCTGACCGAGTTCTTCACCCGCTGGGGTATGGCCCTCAGCGCCCAAACGAGAGATCAGCTGGCCTCCTACGGCGGGGAGGACCGGGCGGTCTGGTACCTCAGCGACCAGAGCCGCCGGGACCGCTTGGAGGGGACCGGGACCCTCTCCGGCAGCTTTACCGCCTCCGCGGTTCTGGCAGAGGGCACGGCCAATAAGGTAACGCTGACCATCGACGGCAGCGGCCTTACCGGCAGCCTCCAAGGCTATGAGATTCTGCGCAACGGCCAGAGCATCGACTTTGTGGTGCCTGAGAATGGCAGCAAGAGCGCCGTCTACACCGACCTGATCGGTTCCGCCAACCACCGGGTGTTTGACTATGAGGTGGTGGCCTACAGCACCTTGGGTACGGCTCTGACGGTGGGCGAAAGCACCCAAGTGGGTGCCGGCAGTATCCGTATTGCCTATGACGCGGTGCTGGACCCCAGCACCTACAGCAGCGCCCGGGAAGGCGATACCGTGACCATCACCCTGCAAAACGAGACCGCCGTCTCCGGTTTGAAGCTCACCGGAGCGGTGGCGGAGGGCGGGGCTTACACCGTCACCATCACCGGCAGCACGGGCACAGAGACGGTGGCCAAGGACAGCACCTTCGATCCGGCCTTGAATGAGGCCCGTGACGATATGGACTGCTACCTCCTCTACTTCAACAAGCCCATGACCACCGCGGAGGACAGCCGTATCTGGACCTATGACGCCAAGACGATTGTCATCACCGGCGTAAGCGATGGTGTCACGGTACTGCCCATCAGCTACGCCGGAGACGATGTGGCCTTTATGGCTGGCGGCGCGGTGGGCCGTTTAGCCGCGGACTACGACTTAGGGGACGGCGAGAAGATCGCCGCCGGCACCATTGTGATCACCGGCACCTACCGGGGCGATCCGCTGTACAACTTTGTGGAGGTGAAGGGCCGCTTCGCCACCGCCCCCAATGAGGAGGGCGAGAACACAGTGGTGGAGCGGGCACTCTCCGGCGACTGCTACCTCTTTGCGGAGCTGCCCGCCGACGGTGAGGTCAGCGATATCAGCAACGGTATCTTCATCTTTGTGCCCAATCTGAGGGATGAAGAGGAGCTGCAAGGCGTAATCGGCAACTGCGGCGCGGCAAGTCTGCTGCCTGGTCAGATGATGCTGGAGTTCTACCGTACCGACACGCCCGACGACGCCGGCAGTAAGCGCAAGACGGCGGAAACGGTGTGGCTGGCCACACCCGGCGGAGACACCCTGCCTACCATCGTGTTGGAGGGCGGGGTATGAGAAAGATTCTTTGCACCCTTCTGTCAATCCTGACGCTGCTCTCCTGTGCCGCTCCGGCGGCATGGGGGGCCTCCGCCCCCTCCGTCACCTACCGCAGCGGCGGCGGCGGCGCCAGCCTCTCTGTCAGCGGGGTCAACGGCGGCGTCTACGGCGCCCAGCTGACGGTCACGATCCCCGGCAGCTGCCCCAATCCCTCCTTCACGCCCGCCGGGAAGGAGGTGTACAGCCCCAGCTGCACGGTGGTGGAGAGCGGCGGCAGTACGGAGATCACCATCTATCTCACCTCGGATACCCCCATGAACAGCGGCTCCGCCCTGTCCCTTGGCACCCTGAACTTGGGCGGCGCCTCCCTCCCCGCCTCCGGGGAACTGAAGCTGCTGGATCGGGGCCTCAACGTCTCCATAGACGCCACCGTCACCCTGCGTCCCGCCTCCAGCGGCGGGAGCAGCGGCTCCAGCGGCGGGAGCAGCGGCTCCAACGGCAGCCGTCCCAGCGGCGGGAAGGATGACAAGGACGACAAGGACGATACGGGCAGCAAGCCGGAGGAGAAGCCGGATTACACCGACGTGGTGCTGCCCTTCTCGGATGCCAACAGAGGCGACTGGTACTACACCGCCGTACAGTTCGTCTACGCCAACCGCATGATGTCCGGCACCGCCGGCGACAGCTTCTCCCCCAACACCCCCACCACGCGGGGGATGATCGTCACCATCCTCCACCGCTTGGAGGGGAGCCCCGCCGGGGGAGGCAAGATTTTCCCCGACGTGAACCAGAGCCTCTACTACGCCGCCCCCATCGCTTGGGCCAGCGCCCAAGGGCTGGTCAACGGCTACGACAACGGCAGCTTTGGCCCGGAGGACGCCATCACCCGGCAGCAGCTGGCGGCTATCCTGTACCGCTACGCAGAGAGCAAGGGCTATGACACCAGCGCCCGCGGGAGCCTCGACGGTTTCCGAGACGCCGCCACGGTGAACGCCTACGCTGTGGAGCCTATCCGCTGGGCTGTCGGCACAGGGCTGATCTCCGGCATGGATGACGGCACCATCAGCCCCACCGGCCGGGCTACCCGCGCCCAAGTGGCCACGATTTTAATGCGCTTCTGCGAGAACGTTGCCAAGGACTGAGGGGTATAAAAATGAGGACATGACCGGTTGGCCATGTCCTCATTTTCTCTGCAAATCCTTGTCAATGGCGATTTAATGGTCCATCTGCTCACGATTCCCCCCTCACCGCCGGCAGCAGCCCCGGGTCTTTACCGGGTCCTTGTTCTCCACCACGGAAAATTCCTCCGGCATGATGCCGGAATAGTCGCAGATGCAGAAAAATATGGTCATCGGGGGATAGTTGCCGCCGTTTTTGATGTTATTGATATAGCCGTGGCTCTGCCCTAAGGACAGGCTCATATCTCTTGCGGAAACATTCTTCGCCAGCCGCAGTTCTGTCAGGCGCTTAGAAAAGGCGTCTTTTCCCATACCAGCTGTCACCCCACTGGTATAAGATTGTACTATATAGAGGTGGAATAATGATTCGGTTAAAGCATATATTTGACTCGAAATATTTATTCCGATTAGCGATCATAGGATTATATTACTATTTTGATTAGACGCCGTCCCTTTTTACGCGCGGTAAAAACAAGGGGGGGACGGCGCGCTGTTCCCATCACCGCTGGAGCTCCGCAACCCGTGAAAAGCCCTGTGCTTTTGACACAGGGCTCTCATCCAATGGCAGGGCCTATCCCCTCAAGCTGATCTCCAAGCCGTCGCAGATTTTTGGGATGGTCACGATACCGGGATTTTTGCTCTTTGTGTTTAGTATGCCGCCAATCACAGACGGCGGTATCCTGTAGCGGTTAGCGGGGGCATTGACCGCTATATTCCACCGCAAACACAGCGCCTGCATCCATCGTACCGCCGTTTCTTTGGCATTCACCGCAGAACCGCCCTCCCTTCCACAATTGATACGGCAATTCTGCTCAAAAGCGCCTCGTCAAAGTTGCTGAGAAGATTAACTGCGATCCCGTCATACCGCTCAATCTCCCGCAAGAGATAGGATGTGGAGAGATTGGCGTATTGGTCATGCCCGGAGGACACCTGCCGCCCGCTTGCCAAACAGGAAATCCGCTTCGTCAAACAGCAAAACACAGGGATTCTCTTTTGCGCTGCGGAAAAGCCGCCCCAAGCGCTTCTCCGGTTGCCCACATATTTATCCATGATCTGGGACAAGTCCGCCCGCAGCAGCGCCGCCTGTCAGATCAGCTCCAGCTGCTCCCGCACGTTGTCGGACAGCACCATGTCCTCCAAGGTCACGTCGGCCGTCTCCTCCAGCCGCAACACCGTATAAGGGACGCCAAGGGGATGAAGTCGTCTAAAACCGATTTCAGAGCGGACAGTTCTTCAGAGGACGTGGCGGCGGGGAACAGCAGCGTCACGCCGGACTGCCCGCCGCCATAGAGCCGCTTGCAGTCCCCCCGCTCCCCGTCGGAGCGTATCCCGTCCTCCCACTGGAACCGCTCCACAACTTCGCATGGCTGCCCGGTTACAAGCCTTATTAGCGGTTGGAGGCCCGTTTTTGTGCCCCGAGAAGCCGGTTCAGCTCTGCGGCGGCCAGCATCTCCCGTTCCGGCAGGCCAGCCCCATCCAAGAGGACGCGCCCAGCCAGCGATGCAGCTCCGGCAGCGGATCAGGCCCTTGGGGGGACAGCCGCTCCGGGAACCGGGCCAGCTCCCGGTCTGCATTTATGTAAAGGGGCTGGTAAACGCCCAGCAGCTTTTGCGGAGTGTCGTCCCACCGCGTGACAGAGGGGAGATCGCTGTCAATGGGAAAGGCCCGGAAAGGCTATATCATAGCTTATAAGTGCCTCCCCCGGCTCCACCGTAAAGCGGATGGAAAGCCCTTTCACGCCGTAGAGCAAAAGATCAGACGCGGCGCGCTCCAAAGCCGGTTCCATCTCATAGACGGAGCCGGGGATGGATCGTCCGCGGCATAGGCCCGGACATAGACCGGCCCGGATACAGACAAGGACAGCCGCAGACACACCATGTCGGGCCGCAGCCCCGGATACCAAGCGGGAGCGGTATATGCCGTTTTCAAGCTGTCCGCACTGGGTCAGATCCCAGTCGGACCGGTAGCGGCGGATCGTCTGCTCCATTCTCCTCTATTCCTCCGTCACTTGAAACTGCTCCAGATAGGGCAGGACGCCGGCCTCCAGCCTGATGCCACCCTTGGGGGGAGCGATGCGCGCCGGCGGACGATAACGCCCGCAGCTCCAGCCACGCCCGCAGCCGCTCCACCCGCCAGCCGTCCTCCTGAACAGAGAAAAAGCGCAGCACCCCATTCCCAACCCAATCCGGGGGCAGGCGGTAGGGGGCGTTCAGGTCCATGTACCGGCTTCTGGTATGGCGCTGCTCCAGCGACAAAGGGCACAGCGCCGCGGCGGATACGCACCGGCCCCCGTAATGCCGGAGCGCCTTGGCGCGGCGCAGCAGGGCCGCTTGGTCCTCCGCCGCCGCGCCGCCAAAGCCCTTTGTCAGCGTAACGGCGCGGAGTGTCCCGCCCCGCAGCGGGGAGAGCGTTTCGTCCTTTTGACACCGCTCCCCGCTGTCCGTCAGTCTTCAGACGGACAGCGGGCCGAAGCGAACGTTCCAAGTGTGATTATATGCCTGCTTGTACGGCAGCTTTTTTCTTTTGACGTCGTGCGGCAGCTTCCGAGTTTATTGAATCTATGGATCTGCCTAATTCATAAGCGGCAGATACTTCGGGCTTCCCCTCAATATCTCCCATGTCTCCATTTCCTCCGGCAAGAACATGGCCGAGATTATCCCACTTCAAATGCT
>CANPBB010000030.1 GCA_947572235.1 uncultured Clostridia bacterium | reverse complement strand
ACGAGAGGACCGGGATGGACGTACCTCTGGTGCACCAGTTGTCCTGCCAAGGGCACAGCTGGGTAGCTATGTACGGACGTGATAAACGCTGAAGGCATCTAAGCGTGAAACACCCCCTAAGATGAGATCTCTCATCCTTTATGGAGTAAGGGCACAGGAAGACTACCTGTTTGATAGGCAGGAGGTGGAAGCGCAGTAATGTGTGGAGCTGACCTGTACTAATCGCCCGAGGGCTTGACCTACAAGAATATTGCAGGCTTGCCTTGGATGGTCACGGAAGATTCTTTGTTCGGTTTTCAGGGTGCAGGCCCTTTTGAGGAAGAGGGTTTAAGGGAGCAGTGCTCAGTGAGAGGGCGCAGTTGTGCGAAAGAGGACTTGCTAAGGAAGCGGGCAGCAATGCCTTGCTGATGAAGCAAGTAACAGTAGTGCGACATGAAAGCTTTCTTTGCATACTTTCTTTCTCGAAAGAAAGTATGCGCCTTTAGCTCAGTTGGTAGAGCAACTGACTCTTAATCAGTGGGTCCCGGGTTCGAGTCCCTGAAGGCGCACCATGGCCCGTTGGTCAAGCGGTTAAGACGGCGGCCTCTCACGCCGCAAACATGGGTTCGATTCCCGTACGGGTCACCATTTTTCCTCTTGACAGAGGGCGCAAGTTGTAGTAAAATGAATTGCTTACTGTTGAAGAAGGCAGTAAGGAGAGAAAAGTGGATAGTTCGCTTCCGGTTTAGTTGAGGGTTTGGGAAGGACAGTGATAGTCTTTCAGGTTCCGGTTAACTTCAGGAGAGCGCAACTTAAAGTTTTCTTTGCTTACTTTCTTTTTCAAAAGAAAGTAAGTTGGTGTTGATTAGGGCGAGGGTCCACCCGTTCCCATCCCGAACACGGTAGTTAAGCTCGCTTCTGCCGACAATACTTGGCTGGAGACGGCCCGGAAAGATAGGTAACGCCAACACTTGAAATGCGGACAGATTGATCTGTCCGCATTTCATTGCGTTTACACGCTTCGCTTGAGGTTTGCGGGTTTCAGAGGTTTCGCGTGTTCTGCACCTCATCCTTGGATCTCCCCATGGGAAGGTCCAAGGGTTCGACGTTCGCCTCGCATAGTATTTTTCCCGGAAAGGGCTTGTTTCCGGGAAAAATGATTTTAGTTTATTTCACGCCTGTAGACGCGAAACTCCGCTGAGTGCTTTTGCAGCTTACATGGAGGAAAACCCATGGTCGAATTTACATCGGACATTCCCAGCGAGATTCTGACGCTGCTGCTGGACATAGGAAGGGATTTGGGGATTGACCCTCTTGGCAGCACCGAGAGTGAGGCCTATTTCCTCCAACTGCTGCGGACCGCTCCTGACGATCCCTCTGCCCTGCCGGTTTACTTGCGCGGCGCTATGGAGCGGGACTTCCCCATCATGGAGACGTATCCCCGGTGGCTTCAGGGAGCGGAATGGCCTTTTCGGGAGGGGCGGCCTCTGTGCTTTGTGGGACAGCTTGAAGCTGCGGTGAAGCGGGACGGATGCCTGCGCCGCATCGCCTTTTATATATTCTGGAACCCCAAAACCGGGGAATCGGAGACGATCCAGCAGCACGACTGACCACTTCACACCCAAACCTGAGAGGGGGGCAGCACACCATGACACACAGACGCCTGCACGTGGGTATGCGCACGTTAAAATCCGCCTTGGCCGTCACCGTCGCCCTGCTGATCGTGGAGCAGTACGGCGCCACCGCCGGGAAGATGATTTTTGCCCTGATCGGCGCGCTGTCCGCCATGGAGCCCACCTTCAAAGGCGCGGTGCGCAGCTGCCTGACGCAGATCTGCGGCGTAATATCCGGCGCCATCTTCGGCGTCCTCATGAGCCGGCTCCCTGTCGATGCGGTTTGGGTCATCGGCTTAGGCGTGGTCCTCATCATCACCGCCTACAACTTCCTAAACCTCACATTGTCCCCTGCCCTGCCCTGCATCATCTTAGTCACCGTCTGCGCCAACCCGGACATCGCGCCGGTGGCCTACGCCTTAGGGCGCATCTGGGACACCGCCATCGGCTTAGCGGTGGGCCTTGCTGTCAATATGCTGCTCTTCCCCTACAACAACAGCCGCCAAATCCGCGCCGCCCTCCGGGGTTTAGATCAAGATCTGATGCGGTTTTTAGAGGACTTCTTCGATGGCGACGACCAACTGCCGGACACAGCCCGGATGAACCGCAGAATAGCCGACATCAACCGGCAGCTCTCCATCTTTGCCGACCAGCGCCTGCCATGGCGCAGACGGCAGCGGGAGGAGCTAAACCGCCTCCGATACTGCGACGAGATGGCCCAAAACTTGGTGGTGGAGCTCACCGCCCTCAGCCGCCTGCCTTGGCCGGGCCGCCTCAGCGGTGAGATCAAGCAGCGATTAGCCAACAGCGGCGCGGCGGTGCGGGATACCCGTGTCCCCACAGACCCCAACCCGGTGGACATCGTGACCAACTACCACGTGGACCGTGTGCTTGCCCTGCGCCGAAAGCTGCGGGAGAGCCTGAAGCAGCAATAGCGCCCTAAAATCCTCCGGCAGCCGGATCTGAAACCGCGCCTCAAAGTCCTCCAGCCCCGCCTCAGAGGCCCCTTGCACAGCGCCTCCTCCTCCAACTCCTCGCCCGTCAGCTCCTCGACATTTTCCAGAAGAAGCTGCAAATTTTTCTCCATCAACGCCGCCATCTTGTCCATATGAGACCCTCCCAATCTCCACAGTTTCCCCCATTATACCACCTCTCTCCCCCTAAAACCACAACAGGGAGGCGGGGACCCCATCCGGATCCCCGCCTCCCTGTTTTTCTGCGCCTTACCTGATCTCCACAACCTCATACCCCGCGTCCACCACGGCTTTGGTCAGCACATCATCGGGGCTCTCGCCCTGTACCGTGGCGGTACCGGCCTCCAAATTCACCGTGGCGGTGACGCCGGGGAGGCTGTTGAGGGCCTTCTCCACCCGGCCGGAGCAGTGAGCGCACATCATGCCCTTGATTACCATTGTCTTTTCCATCGTCTGTTCCTCCTGATTTGTAAAATTGGTGATATGGTCCGCCCTCTGAGAGGGCGTCTCTAAACTCTGAGAGGGCGTCACATCAAGTTTTCTTTGCCCACTTTCTTTTACAAAAGAAAGTGGGTGCCAAGCGCGCAGACGCAGGGCGTTGGACACCACGCAGACGGAGCTGAGGCTCATGGCCGCGGCGGCGAACATGGGATTGAGCTTAAAGGCGAAGGGCAGATAGAACACCCCGGCGGCAATGGGGATCCCGATGGTGTTGTAGAAGAACGCCCAGAACAGATTCTGCTTGATGTTGCGGATCACCGCCTTGGAGAGCTCAATCGCCGCCGCCACGTCCCGCAGATCGCTCTTCATCAGCACCACATCGCTGGACTCAATCGCCACATCCGTCCCCGCGCCGATGGCCACGCCCACGTCCGCCCGGGCCAGGGCCGGGGCGTCGTTGATGCCGTCGCCGATCATGGCTACCTTCTTCCCCTCCCGCTGGAGGGAGGCCACGCAGCTCTCCTTGTCCTGGGGCAGCACCTCGGCGATGACCCGACCAATATTCAGCTGCCGCCCGATGGCGTCGGCGGTGCGCCGGTTGTCCCCGGTGAGGAGTACCACGTCGATCCCCATGCGGCCCAAGGCTTGGATGGCCTCGGCGCTGGTGGGCTTCACCGTGTCCGCCACCGCCAGCATCCCCAGGAGTTTCCCGTCGCAGACAAAGTACAGGGGTGTCTTGCCCTCCTGCGCCGCCGTCTCGGACAGGGCGTCGAAGGGGGAGAGGTCGATCTGTTTCTGGCCAAACAGCCGGCGGTTCCCGGCCATCAGCCGCCTCCCCTCCACCATGGCCTCCACGCCGCCGCCGGGTGTGGCGGAGAAATCCTTGGCCTCGGAGAGCGGAATCCCCCGCTCCTCGGCGCAGCGGATCACCGCTTGCGCCAGCGGGTGTTCGGACAGCGCCTCGGCGGAGGCGGCCAGCCGCAGCAGCTCCTCCTCGCTGACGCCCGCCGCCGGGTACAGCTCCGTCACCTCCGGCCGTCCCTCTGTGACTGTGCCGGTCTTGTCCAGCACCACCGTGTCCACATGGTGCAGGATCTCCAGCGCCTCAGCGGACTTGATGAGAATCCCCTGCTGGGCCGCTTTCCCGGTGCCCACCATGATGGCCACCGGCGTGGCCAGCCCCAGCGCGCAGGGGCAGGAGATCACCAGCACCGCAATGCCGATGGACAGCGCGAAGGTCAGGCTCTGATGCCCCACAAAATACCACAGCAGGGCGGAGACCACCGCAATGGCGATGACCGCCGGCACGAAGATGCCGCTGACCTTGTCCGCCAGCTTGGCAATGGGGGCCTTGGAGGAGGCCGCCTCCTCCATCAGCGTGATGATCTGGGACAAGGTGGTGTCCCGTCCCACCCGCTTGGCGGTGAGCGTCAGATACCCGGAGCGGTTGATAGTGGCGGCGATGACCTGATCCCCCGCCTCCTTCTCCACGGGCATGCTCTCCCCGGTGATGGCGCTCTCATCCACGGCGGCGTGGCCGCTGAGGACCGTACCGTCCACGGGGATGCGCCCCCCCTGCCGGACAATCACCGTATCCCCCGCCTCCACAGAGGAGATGGGCAGGGTCACTTCCTTCCCGTCACGGACCACCACGGCGGACTCCGGCGCCAAGGCGATCAGTGCGGCGATGGCCTCCCCGGTCTTGCCCTTGCTCCGGGCCTCCAAATACTTGCCCACCGTGACCAGCGCCAAGATCATCCCCGCGCTCTCAAAGTACAGCTCCGGCATCTCCCCGGCGGTGCCTTGGAAGATCTTTACCGTCTCCATCAAACTGTACACCAGCCCCGCCGCCGCCCCCAGAGCCACCAGGGAGTCCATGTTGGGAGCCAGCTGAAAGAGCCGCTTAAAGCCCACTGTAAAGTAGGAGGAGTTGACAAAGAGGATGGGCAGCACCAGCACAATCTGGGCGATGACAAAGGCCCGCTGGCTGTGGTGGAACACCGCCGGCACCGGCAGGCCCATCATGTGGCCCATAGCTAAGTAGAACAGGGGCACCAGAAAGAGCAGGGATACCACCAGCCGCCGCTTCATCCAGGCGATGTGCTGGTCACTGGCCTCCCGCTGCTGGGAGCGGCTGTTGGCCCCAGCCACCTCTGCGCCGTATCCCCCCGCCGCCACCGCGGCCACAATCTTCTCCTCTCCGGTGACGCTCTCGTCGAAGTCCACCGTCATACTGCCCGACAGCAGATTCACATTGACCGCGCAGACCCCCTCCACATGCCCCACCGCCTTCTCCACATGCGCCGAGCAGGCCGAACAGGTCATACCGGTAACAACAAACTTTTCATGCTTCATAGGAACACCTCACTTTAATAAAGAATAGAGCACCATACAAGTTCATGTAGGGGCGTGCAGTGCGCGCCTGCCGGCGTTCACAAGAAGGGGAACGCTCCCCAACATCCCATCTCAATGGAACTGCGGCGCAGGACGCCCCGCCATACACCCCCCAATTACACCCTGTACTAATCAAACGATATTACACTCACAGTAAACCTTACCGCATAAGCCTTTGAGCACGCGGACCAGCTCAACCACCGCCTCATCATCACCCCGAAGTCATGCAGGGGCGTGCAGTGCGCGCCTGCCGGCGTTCACAAGAAGGGGAACGCTCCCCAACATCCCATCTCAATGGAACTGCGCCGCAGGACGCCCCGCCATACACCTCCCAATTACACCCTGTACTAACCAAACCAAATTACACCTACAGTAAACCCTACCGCATAAGCTTTTGCAGCACACAGACCAGCTCATCCACCACCTCGTCGTTGCCCTGACGGATATTCTCCGCCACACAGGTCTTGATGTGGGTGGCCAGCAGCTCCTTACTGAAGCTGTTCAGGGCGGCGGTGGCGGCGGAAACCTGCACCAAGATGTCGATGCAGTAGGTGTCGCTTTGCAGCATATCCTTCAGCCCGCGGACCTGCCCCTCGATGCGGCTGAGGCGGTTCATCAGCCGGCGGATCTCCGCCTCGCTCCGGTCCTTGGTCTTTCCTGTTTCACAGCAGCTCATGGGCGCGCTCCTCCTTGGTTGATGGACTCATTATATACCCCCTATGGGTATTTGTCAAGAGAAAAATAGGGGGTGGGGGTATTTGCACAATCCTGTGCAAAAGACCGCCCTCTAAGGCGGCCTTTTTGCGTGTTTTTGCCGGTTTTTTCATCAATATTTCAAAAGGCGATTGGCACACTATTTAAGGAACACCGAAACAGCGCCCCCCAAGGGGGGGTATTTCCCCCTCTGCCCCCGGAGAACTTAAACCTAAAATTGGTTACAAAAAACGGCTCTTTTCACCGCTTTTCGCCGGGTTTGAACAGCAGGGCGGCAATAACGCCAAAGAGCACGGCGGCGGCGATGCCGGCGGCGGTAGCGGTGAGCCCGCCGGTAAAGATCCCGGTCCAGCCCTCCTCGCCCACGGCCCGTTCCACTCCCTTGGCCAGGTTATAACCAAACCCGGTCAGCGGTACGGTGGCCCCCGCACCGCCCCAGGCCGCAATGTGCTCGTAGACACCCACGGCCTGCAAGAAAACGCCCGCCACCACATAGCCCACTAGAATCCGGGCGGGGGTCAGCTTGGTTTTGTCGATGAAGATCTGGCCGATGGCACAGAGAATCCCGCCGCAGAGGAAGGCCCTCAAATACTCCATTCACAACTTCCATCCTTTCCATTTGTACGATTCATTTGCCTTATGGCTGCGCCTCAATAAGCACCGCATGGCAGATGCCGGGGATGCTCTCCCCCTGAAAGGAGGAGGTGGGGGAGAGGAGGGCCCCGGTGGGGGCGAAGAGGAGCCTGTTCCACCCCTGCTCCTTCATCTGGGCGAGGAGGTAGCCGTTGAACACCGAGGCGCTGCACCCGCAGCCGCTGCCGCCGCAGTGCATGTCCTGCTTTTGCCGGTCGTAGAGGAGGAGGCCGCAGTCGGTGCAGTTCTCCCCCAGGGTCACGCCGTCGGCGGCGAAGAGGTCGCGGAGAATCTCATGGCCCAGCTGCCCCAGATCTCCGGTGGCCACAAGGTCGTAGTCGTCGGGCCTGGTCCCCGTGTCCCGGAAGAAGGCGGAGAGGGTGTCATAGGCGGCGGGGGCCATGGCGGCGCCCATGTTGTTGGCGTCGGTGATCCCCTTGTCCACGATCCGCCCGCAGGTGACGTGGGTCACCACCGGGCCTTTCCCCCCGCTCTGGAGGACGGTACAGCCGGCGGCGGTGGCGGTCCACTGGGCGGTGGGGGTCCGCTGGTTGCCGTAGGGTACGGGCATCCGGTACTGCCGCTCGGCGGTGCAGAAGTGGGAGGAGGTCATGGCGGCAATGGTGGTGCCAAAGCCCCCGTCCAGAAGGAGGGAGGCCAAGGACAGCCCCTCCCCCATGGTGGAGCAGGCCCCGTAGAGCCCGTAGAAGGGCACGCCGAAGTCCCGCAGGGAGAAGGAGGAGCCGATACACTGGTTGAGAAGGTCCCCGGCAAAGACGAAGTCGATGTCCTTAGAGGAGAGCCCCGCCTTGTCCAGCGCTCGGGAGAGGGCCCGCTTCTGCATGGCGGACTCCGCCTTTTCCCAAGTCTTTTCGCCGAAGAAGCTGTCGTCGCTGAGCTCGTCAAAGTAGGCGGACAAAGGCCCCTCCTGCTCCTGCTTGCCGCCGATGCAGGCGGAGGAGATGATGGCCGGCGGACGGCCCAGGCGCAGGGTCTGGGCGCCGATTTTCTTTTGCATAGGTAATTTCCCTCCCTTTCAGGATGTCCTATATGGGGGTAGTATTTCCGGGAAAACGGGGGATTATTCTTGAGAGGGCGCGGCCTCAAGGCGCCGCGAAACAAACAATTGCACTTGACACTGTTTTATGCTATCATGAATACCAACCGTTTCAAAAAAACCATCAAAAAAGAAAAGGAGATCCCCGGAATGCAGTACCGCATCCTTGCCATCGGAGATGTTGTGGGCGAAAACGGCCTCGACATGCTCTCCCGCCACCTGCGCACCATCAAGGCCCAGTTCGACATCCGCTTCACCGTGGTCAATGGGGAGAACATCTCCGGCTTGGGGATCACGCCCAAGCAGGCAGAGGCCGCCTTTGCCGCCGGGGCCGACGTGATCACACTGGGCAACCACACCTTTAACCGGGTGCAGATTGCCCGCTATTTGGATGAGAATCCCTATATCCTCCGTCCCGCCAACTTCACCGGGCGCTCCCCCGGCCGGGGCTGCGGCGTCTACGACGGCGGGGACGGGCTTCAGATCGCCGTTATCAACCTGATTGGCCGCTGTGAGCTCTGGTTCAACGCCGACAACCCCTTCACCACTGTGGACCGGCTTCTCAAAGAGCACCCCGCCGACCTGACGCTGGTGGATTTCCACGCGGAGGCCACCAGCGAGAAGCTGGCCATGGCCTACTACTTGGACGGCCGGGTGTCCGCTCTCTGGGGGACCCACACACATGTGGCCACCGCCGACGAGCAGGTGCTGCCCCAGGGCACCGGCTACCAGACGGATCTGGGGATGACCGGGCCCATCCGCTCGGT
The DNA here is from genome assembly GCA_947572235.1 of uncultured Clostridia bacterium. Classification (GTDB taxonomy): domain Bacteria; phylum Bacillota; class Clostridia; order Oscillospirales; family Oscillospiraceae; genus CAJFPI01. The sequence goes on along the minus strand of CANPBB010000030.1, from coordinate 15,746 downwards.
GCTGGGAATTCTGCCGGAGCAGAGCATCGAGGGGTACTTGGGGGGGCTTCCCGGGCGCTATCAGGTGGCGGAGGATCCCTGCAAGATCTGCGGCAGCGTGTTTACGCTGAACACTGCCACCGGGCTCTGTACCGGGGTGGAGCGGCTGGAAATCCGGTAGAACGGCGGAAAATCTCCCTCTTAGGCCTGCTGGAGGGGGATTTTTGCCTGATTTGCCGCCATACTATGGGAGGTTTGTTATGTCGATTGAGAAGGTCCGCGGGTACTTCCGCACCCTGGGGATTGAGGAGAAAATTAAGGAGTTTTCCGTATCCAGCGCCACAGTGGCCTTGGCCGCAGAGGCCTTGGGCGTGGAGGAGGCCCGGATTGCCAAAAGCCTCACGTTCAAAATAGAGGATCGGACCATTTTGATTGTGGCCGCCGGGGACGCCAAGGTGGACAACGCCCGTTACAAGGCCGCCTTTGGCGGCAAGGCCAAGATGCTCACCGCCGAGGAGGCGGTGGAGCGGGTGGGCCACGCGGTGGGGGGCGTGTGCCCCTTCGCCGTAAACGAGGGGGTGGAGGTGTACCTCGACGTGTCCCTCCGGCGCTTTGACACCGTGTTTCCCGCCGCCGGCAGCGCCAGCAGCGCCGTAGAGCTCACCTGCCAGGAGCTGGAGCGGTACGCGCAGACGGACAGGTGGGTGGATGTGTGCAGGCTCTGGCGGACAGAGGAGACGACGGCATGAGGGTCCTTCACGCCGCGGACCTGCACCTCGACAGCCCTTTTCGCGGTCTCGGCGCCGGAAAGGGCCGTCAGCGGCGGCAGGAGAGCCGGGAGCTGCTGGGCCGTCTGGCCGATATAGCCAACAGCCGGCGGGCGGAGCTGGTGCTCCTCAGCGGCGACCTCTTTGACGGCGCCGAGGTCTATCGGGAGACCGTTGAGCAGCTGAGGGCGGCAATGGGCCGCATTCGATGCCCGGTGTTCATCGCGCCGGGGAACCACGACCCCTATACCAGTCAAAGCCCCTATCGAGGGAGCTTCTGGCCGGAGAATGTCCACATCTTCTCCACGCCGCAGGTGGAGGCGGTGGCGCTGGAGGGCTGTACCGTCTACGGGGCGGCCTTCACGGCCCCGGAGCAGCGGGAGGGGCTCCTCGCCGGCTTTACCGCGCCGGAGAGGGGAGGCGTCTCCCTCATGTGCCTCCACGGGGATACCGGCGGCGGCGTATACAACCCTATTTCCGGGGAGGACATCGCCCGCAGCGGCCTTGACTATCTGGCCCTGGGGCACATCCACCAGCGCAGCGGCCTGCTGCGCCAAGGCGGCACCTATTACGCCTACCCCGGCTGTATAGAGGGGCGGGGGTTTGACGAGACCGGGGAGAAGGGGGTGCTCCTTGGCGATGTGGAGCGGGGCCGGGCGCGGATGGACTTTGTCCCCCTGTGCCGGCGGCGCTATGAGAGCATAGAGGCCGACTGCACCGGGCGGTCGGTGCGGGAGGCGGTGGAGGAGGCGCTGGCGGCGGTCCGGGAGGAGGACATCCTCCGCGTGGTCCTCACCGGGGAGCGGGAGACCGCCGTGGAGATCGCCGAAATAGAGCGGGCCTATGAGGGCCGGTGCTTCCACCTGACGGTGCGGGACCGGACATATATAGGGGAGGATGTCTGGAGCAGGGCGGGGGAGGACAGCCTCCGGGGGCTCTTTCTCCAAGAGCTGCGTGCCCGGTACAACGCCGCGGACAGCGAGGAGGCCCGGGCGCGGGTTGCCGCCGCCGTCCGATTGGGTTTGGCCGCCATGGACCACCGTGATCTGTAAAAAAATTTTTGCCGCTGCCGCCGCCCTCCGGGGCCTTGCGGGACAAGGCGGCGGCGGCTTGGGGGCGTTTTTCCGCGCCCCCATTTTTTGGCCGGATCGGGGAAACTATGCAGTTTGCCTATTGCGCAAACACAATATATGGTGTATTATATAGAAACTGTCGCCTATACCGTGTGGTTGCCGGCGGCGGGGAGAGACGTATTTATACAGCCGGTTATAGAGAACAGGCGGGTTTACCAGTACGATAAGGGGGAAAACAGCATTGAAAATCATCAAAAGAAATGGTTCTGAGGCCGTGTTTGACATTACGAAGATCATTATCGCCGTCACCAAGGCCAACGACGCTGTGGACGAGGATCACCGCATGACCGCCATGCAGGTCCAGCGCATCAGTGAGAGTGTGGTGCTCCAGTGTGAGCAGCTGGGCCGCTCCCCCAGCGTGGAGGAGATCCAGGACATGGTGGAGCACCAGATCATGGCCCATGGCGCCTTCGAGGTGGCCAAGGCCTACATCACCTACCGCTACACCCGCTCTCTGGTCCGCCGGTCCAACACCACTGATGATAAGATTTTGAGCCTCATTGAGTGCAACAACGAGGAGGCCAAGCAGGAGAACAGCAACAAGAATCCCACCGTGAACTCCGTCCAGCGGGACTACATGGCCGGGGAGGTGAGCCGGGACATCACCAGCCGCCTGCTGCTGCCCCAGGATATTGTGGAGGCCCACAACGCCGGCATCATCCACTTCCACGACACCGACTACTACGCCCAGCACATGCACAACTGCGATCTGGTGAATTTGGAGGACATGCTGCAAAACGGCACCGTGATCTCCGGCACCCTGATTGAGAAGCCCCATTCCTTCTCCACCGCCTGCAACATCGCCACGCAGATCATTGCCCAGGTGGCCTCCAACCAGTATGGCGGGCAGAGTATCTCCCTGACCCATCTGGCTCCCTTTGTGGAGGTAAGCCGGCAGAAGATCCGCCGGGCGGTGAACCAGGAGCTGAAGGAGATTGGCGTCATCATTCCCGAGGAGAAGGTGGCGCAGATGGTGGAGGGCCGTTTGAGGGAGGAGATCCGCCGTGGGGTCCAGACCATCCAGTACCAAGTGGTGACACTGCTGACCACCAATGGACAGGCCCCCTTTGTCACCGTGTTTATGTACCTCGGGGAGGCCAAGGATCAGCGGACCCGGGACGATCTGGCCCTCATCATCGAGGAGGTCCTGGAGCAGCGCTGCGAGGGCGTGAAGAATGAGGACGGGGTGTGGATCACCCCCGCCTTCCCCAAGCTGATCTACGTCTTGGAGGAGGACAACATCACCGAGGACAGCAAGTACTGGTATCTCACCCGCTTGGCCGCCAAGTGCACCGCCAAGCGGATGGTCCCCGACTACATCTCCGAGAAGAAGATGCTGGAGCTGAAGGTGGACAAAAACGGCGAGGGCCACTGCTACACCTGCATGGGCTGCCGGTCCTTCCTGACCCCCTATGTGGACCCGGAGACCAACGAACCCAAGTACTACGGCCGGTTTAATCAGGGGGTTGTAACCATCAGCCTGCCGGATGTGGCCCTCAGCTCCGGGGGGAACTTTGAGAAGTTCTGGCGCATCTTTGATGAGCGCTTGGAGCTGTGCCACCGGGCGCTGATGTGCCGCCATGAGCGGCTGAAGGGGACGCTGTCCGACGCGGCGCCCATCCTGTGGCAGTACGGGGCCTGCGCCCGTCTTGAGAAGGGGGAGCCCATTGACAAGCTGCTCTATGGGGGATACTCCACCATCTCCCTGGGGTACGCGGGACTCTATGAGTGCGTGCGGTACATGACCGGCAAGAGCCACACCGACCCCTCCGCCACCCCCTTTGCCTTGGAGGTGATGGAGCACATGAATGCCGCCTGCCGGAAGTGGAAGGCGGAGCACAACATCGACTTCAGCCTTTACGGCACCCCGCTGGAGTCCACCACCTACAAGTTTGCCAAGTGCCTCCAGAAGCGGTTTGGGATCATCGAGGGGGTGACGGACAAGGGGTACATCACCAACAGCTACCACGTCCACGTCAGCGAGGAGATCGACGCCTTTGCCAAGCTGCGCTTTGAGGCCCAGTTCCAGGCGCTGTCCCCCGGCGGGGCCATCAGCTATGTGGAGGTGCCCAATCTTCAGAACAATCTGGAGGCGGTTTTGCAGGTGATGAAGTTCATCTATGACAACATCATCTATGCGGAGCTGAACACCAAGAGCGACTACTGCCAGTGCTGCGGCTGGGACGGGGAGATCGAGATTGCCGAGGAGGATGGGAAGCTGGTCTGGCGCTGTCCCAAGTGCGGCAACATTGATCAGAGCAAGATGAATGTGGCCCGGAGGACCTGCGGGTATATCGGCACCCAGTTCTGGAATCAGGGAAGAACGCAGGAGATTAAGGAGCGGGTGATGCACCTGTAGGGCTAACGTCCTTGAAGGGGGGGCTGCGTCCCCCCTTTAGATTCCGCCCCGCTGGATCGCAGACCCAGCGGGGATCCTATTTGATTTGACTTGCGCAGGCGGAATGAATCCGCCTTTGCGCCAAGGTTTTGGCCAATGGCCAAAACGCTTGTACGCGCCGCTTGGCGCGGGAATAAAGAGGGGACTTCGTCCCCCCTTTAGAATCCCCCTCACCAGTGTGCGCACTGGTGTACGCGCCTACGGCGCGCGGGTCGAGGTGTTTTTCCGAAAAGCGCGGTTTCCGAAAAAATGATTTTAATTTATTAGTTCGCCCTTGGGCGAACTAACCACGGGGGGCCTTGCCCCCTTTGGACTCCCCCTACGGGGGGCGGGGGTGGAGGGTTGATGGAAAAAGGGAAACGGATTGGAATGATGGATGCCCTCAGGGGGCTGGCGGTGCTTTTGATGGTGGTGCACCACTTTTTGTATGATCTGGCCGCGTTTTGCGGGGCGCCTTGGTGGATTTTTTCCAATCCCCTGTTCGATGTGCTCCACTACGTGTTTGCTGGGGTGTTTATTCTGCTGTCCGGGGTCAGCTCCAATTTTTCGCGGAGCAATGTGAGGCGGGGGCTGAAGGCGCTGGGGTGCGCGGCGGGGATTACCGTGGTCACGGTGGTCATGCGGATGCCGATCTGGTTCGGGGTGCTGCACCTGCTGGCGGTTTGTATGATCCTCTATGGGCTGACAAGAGGGTTCTGGGAGAGATTGCCCGCTTGGGTGGTGCCGGCGGTTTCGGCGGTTCTGACAGTGCTGACGGCGCCCTTGGCCAATGGGGTGGAGACTGAGATCCCCGGCCTGTGGATGCTGGGTTGGACCACGCCGGAGTTTGCCTCCGCGGATTATTTTCCGCTGCTGCCGTGGGCCTTTGTGTTTTGGTTCGGGACTTGGCTGGGGCGGCATGTGAAGGAGGGGCGGCTTCCCGGGTGGTTTTATCGCTGGCGGTGTCCGCCACTGGAGATGGTGGGGCGGCACAGTTTGGGGATCTATGTGCTCCATCAGCCGGTGCTCTATGGGCTGACCACGGCAGGGCTCTGGTTCTTTGGACGGTAAGGAGAACGTTATGCATTACGGAGAGATTAAGAATTGTGACATTGCCAACGGCGAGGGGGTGCGGGTGACGCTGTTTGTGTCCGGGTGCACCAACCACTGTGAGCACTGCTTTCAGCCCCAGACCTGGGATTTCGGGTACGGGCAGCCCTTTACCGCTGAGACCGAGGAGCGGCTTTTGGCGATGCTGCAGCCGGGGTATATCAACGGGCTGACCCTCCTGGGCGGGGAGCCCATGGAACCGGAGAACCAGAGGGCGCTGCTGCCCTTTGTCCGGCGGGTGCGGGAGGCGTATCCGGGTAAGACAGTGTGGTGCTTCTCCGGGTTCACCTGGGAGGAGCTGCACACCGAGGGGAGCCATCCTAAGTGCGAGGTGACGGAGGAGCTTCTGCGGCAGATCGACGTACTGGTGGACGGGCGGTTTGTGGAGGCGCTGAAGGACATCTCCCTGCGCTTTCGGGGGTCGGGGAATCAGCGGATCATTGACGTGCCCGCCACCTTGGAGCGGGGCGAGATTGTTTTGTGGGATAGATAGAGGAGAGATGATGGAGATTCAGATTAAAAGACTGCGGCCGGAGGCCATCCTGCCCACACGGGGCAGCGCACAGGCGGCGGGGTACGATCTGTACGCCTGCCTGCCGGAGGGGGAGCTGGTGCTCCAGCCGGGGGAGACACGGCGGATCCATTTGGGCTACGCCTTGGCTCTGCCGGAGGGGTATTTCGGCGCGGTGTTTGCCCGCAGCGGACTGTCCACCAAACAGGGGCTGCGGCCCGCCAACTGTGTGGGTGTGGTGGACAGTGACTACCGGGGGGAGAATATGGTGCCCATTCACAACGACAGCGCCGTGCCGCAGGTGATTCGGCACGGCGACCGGATCGCCCAGATGGTTGTGATGCCCTACCTGCGGGTGGAGTTCTGCGAGGTGGAGAGCCTCGATGAGACGGAGCGGGGCGAGGGAGGATTTGGGAGTACAGGGCGGTAGCGAGAAAAAACCACCGGCGGCGTTGTAAGCGCCGCCGGTGGTTTTTCGTGTAATTAGGAATTAGGAGTTAGGAATTAGGGTCAGGGGATGGGGAGGTCGTAGAGGGGCGGGGAGTGGATGCTGATGGTACAGAAGCGATAGGTCTTGCGGTTTTTGTAGGTTCGGGGGCCGATGAAGTAGCCATTGACGGTGGTTGTGGCGACGCGGCGGAAGCACTTTTTTAGAGCGTTGAACAGCTTTTTGGATTCCTCGTTTTCGTAGCGGATGGTACCTGTGGTGGTAGGGAAAAGGACCTCACCTTGGTACAGGCCGCCTAAGTCGATGTCTACCGCTGACGTGTTCTCGTCGCAGAGGGTGGTGTGGCGGGTGATGGTATGTGTGTTGTCGGGGCTGAGGCACTGGTAGGAGCGCCAAGTGCAGGAGGTCTGGCGGGGGAATATGCGGAGCTGGCAGTTGCCTATGTGCTCGCCCCGGGTGTTGACACCGAGGCCCGGCAGGACGGTTATATCCTCCCATGTGACAGGGCCGCTGTCTGAGTAGGTGGGGGTGTAATAGACCGGCAGAAGGCTTTGAAATCGGGTAAAAACATCCTGTAGGTCCTCTTTTTCCATGAAGGCACGGAAGGTTCTGGTCATGGTCTCCCTCCTAAAACTTGTACACGTAGAAGCCCCAGACGCAGCTGCTGAACTCTCCGGCGGCAAATTCCTGTTCCGCGTCGCCGAGGGTGACGGTGTAGATGGGGAATTTGTAGGTCTGGTCCGGGTACAGCGGGTGGCGGACCTTCGCTTTCCGGCCGGTGTCCCGCCACTGGTAATCGAAGATGTTGACGCCGAACAGCGCCACATGGCCGTCCACGCCGGTGGCCTCGTGCTGCCACGTTTTCTCCTTCCACATCTTCATCTCCCTACCCCTCCAGCATACGCAGGGCGAACTGCCTCGCCCGCTCCTCTATGCCCTCGGAGCGGAGGAGGCTGCCGGCGTCGTTGGCGGTCTCCAGAAGGGCGAAGTAGGGGGGGAGGTAGAAGCTCTTGTTCATGTTCATGGCCGAGAGGAGCTGCTGGGCCAGAAGGTCGCCGCCGGAGTAGCCGGAGACGACTAAGCCGTAGAGCCGCTTGTCGTAGAACCGCTGCTGGCGGAAGAGGGAGGTCAGGCGGTTGACGAAGGCGGTGAGATTGGCCGAGAGGGCGTCGTTGTAGTTGGCGCAGAGCATCACCAAGGTGTCGCTGCGGCGGAGGGCGGGAAAGACCTCGTCCACCATGACTCCGCCATAGAAGCAGCCCCCTTGGTCCCCGAAGTGCATACAGGTGGTATAGCTGCATCCGGCGCAGTCGGATACCGCGCCGTTTAAGAGGCAGAACTCCTCGATCTCCACGCCGGTGAGGTGGCGGCGGACCAGCTCCCACAGGGACAGGGTGTTGGAGGTACGGCGGACCGAGGCGTGGATGGCCGTGAGGCGCCGCACCGGCCGGGGGTTCTGAAAGGCGTCTAACCGCTCCATCAGCTCCCGGAGGGAGCGGCGGCAGGCGGTGTGGACATCCACCCCTTGGATGTCCGCTTGGGTATGGAAGTTGCGCAGGGAGCCGGTGGCCTCCACCAAGGGGCGGCCGATGAGGGCGCAGCCGGCCATGTTGGCCGAGAGGGCCAGCGTCCGGGCGATGGACTTGGTGTAGAGCTCCCCCTGCCCCGTCACCACCAGGCCTGCCGTGCAGCCCTGAAGCAGGGCCGGTTCCCCCCGGAGGCGGCGGAGCATCCGGTAGTAGCCGTCATTGCAGCCGCACTCGTCCAGGGCCACGGCGAAGAGGATGCTTCCCGTGAGGCCGTCCAAGCTGTCTGTGACGGTGTGGGGGATGCCCTCCGCCGCGGCCTCCAGCTGTTCTCTCAGCGACTTGCTGTACTCGTTTTCCGGCAGGACGATGGTCATGTCTCTCCCTCCTTGCGCAGTGTGTGGATATAGCGCACCTCCCGCACCGTTTCCCCGTCAAGGACCGTACTGGTGCGCTCCGGGGCCAAAGTGAAGCCTTGGGCCTCATAAAACCGCCGGGCGCGGCTGTTCTTCTCCGCAACCCAAAGGTAGATGTTTGAAAATCCCCGCTGCCGCAGGCGGTCCATGGCCGCTTTCAGCAGCAGTGTGCCGATGCCTTGCCGCTGGTCCTCCGGCAGCAGGTAGAGGGAGACGATCTCCCCCCAGTCCGGCCACCGGCTGTCCCGGGCGGGGACGGCGCAGACGGTGCCCACCAGAGCGCCGTCGATCTCCGCCGCCAAGCTGTCCCGCCGCAGCTTCTTCAGCGCGGGCAGCCAGAAGCCGTCCTCCAAGCGGTCCAAATAGCTCTGGGGGACAATGCCCTGGTAGGCCTCCCGCCAGCTCCGGGCGTAGATGGCGGAGACAGCTTCCAAGCTGTCACCGCTTTCCAGCGGACGGATGGTCGCCACGGCTACACCTCGATGGCCCGGAGGACCGCGGCGGCCTCCTCGATCCGGCGGAGGAGGGCGCCGGGGAGGGGGAGCTGTTCCACCGCCGGGCCGGCGGGGGTGAGACAGCTGTGACAGCCCATGAACACGCCGTCTAAATAGCCGCTGCTGTAGTGCCAGCGGCCCTCGATGGCGGCGAGTATCGACAGCGCGCCGGAGGACAGGGCCGGGGCTACATAGGGCTTGAAGCCCAGCTCCCGCATCTTTAGGTTGGCTTGGAGGGTCTTGGCGGTGAGCTCTTGGGAGAGGGCGTCGTCGTAGCAGGTGATGGAGTTTGCTACGGTGAGGCCCTGCCCGTGGGGGCCGAAGCTGCGGCCCTCGGTGAGGAAGGAGGCGAGGCGGGGGTCCTTTTTCGCGTAGTAGGCGGCCCGGGCGTTCATCACACCTAAGCCGAAGCCCCGGACCTGGTGGGTCAGAAGGCCCCGGAAGTCAAGGACGCCGTTTTCGTTCTCGTTGCTGCGCAGGAGGGCCGCCCGGCACAGGGGGTCCACCGGGTCGCTGACCACGCAGAAGAGGCCCTTGTAGCCGGCTTGACGGGCCCTGCGGGCGTAAGAGACCACCAGTTCCCGGTTCAGCGCGTACTGGGCCATGCGCACGTCCCCGGATTTCACCGCCGTGTCCGGCACGAAGCGGGAGGCGCAGAAGAGGAACACATCGCAGTCAAACAGCGCCTCCTGAGGGACGATCTCCACCGGGGGGAGGGCGTCGTAGGCCATGGGCGGGGAGATCTGGTTCAGCTCAAACTCCCAGCGCCGCGCCGCCTCCTCCCGCACGTCGCAGATCCCCAGGCGGCTGATGGAGGCGCCGCCCAAGAGTTTTAGGCCGATGAGCAGGGTGCTGCCCACATCGCCCAAGGCCAGCAGGTTCACCCGCCTCTTTCCTTGGGGCAGCGGGGGGGTGAGCAGGGCCTCCCACCGGGGGTGGTCGAGGTTTGCCGCCGTCACACGGCCCTCGGTGATGGCCTCCGCCAAGGCGGGGGGGATCTCCGGGGCGTCGGCGGTGTCGGTGAGGGCGGCCATGCTCTCTGCCGCCGTCAAAAGACGGGGATGGGTTACGGCAAAGGCGTCCCGCCCGGTGAGAGGGGGGCGGCGGAAGAGGAAGGCGATAGGCCCGGTGCCGGGGAGGCGGTTCAGCTTCTCGAAGGGCAGGTTTGGCTCAAAGGAGCAGAGGGCGCGGCCGTTGTGTTGGTAATAGTACATGGTATCTCCTTCTGTGGGGCTGTATTCATCGCCGCCTTGGGCGGCGGCTTTCGGCGGAGGGGACGGGTGATACCTGCCCCGACAGGGCCTTGGGTCAGATCCCGTTTTCGTCCTCGTTGCCGATGACGATCCTGACCTTGGAGCGCATACGCCGCAGCATCATGAGATCGTTCTCCAGGTAGGTGGAGGCGGCCCGGTTGGGGTCGTAGTTCATGCAGCTCCCCCGGTCGGGGCACAGGGGGAGGATGATGGCCTCGCTGAGGCGGCTGAGGGTCAGGTTTCTGGCGTAGAGGGTTCGGTACTCCGCCTCCAAGGCGAGGAGGATGTCCCGGGCGTTCTCCAAGCAGCAGAGGGAGAGCTGGTAGGTGGAGCCGTCGGCGCAGTCCTCAGAATAGTCCGGCGCGGCGTAGGGGAAGATCCGGTTTACCGCCGGCTGAAGGCCGCCGGCCATGGGCTCGCTGCGCTCCACGGTGTCCCCGCCGATGAAGGGGTAGAGGGTGGACTCCACAAAGCGCATACGGAGGTTGGGCAGGTAGTAGATGCAGTCCACTTGGTGGCCCATCTCCTGCATGGTGTCCCGGCCCATGCCGGTGAGGTAGCCCACCAGTACCTCGTCGATCTCCGCCCCCTCGGCCTCCATCAGAGGGACCACCCGGCGGACACGCTTCCCATCGTGGAGCATGTCATCCACCAGGATGGCGGGGCGGTGGAAGGAGCGGATGGTCCGCACTTGATAGCGGAGGGGGGAGTAGCCGGGGTAGGCCTCCACGGAGTAGCCGGAGAGGTCCGGGGCGTATACCTTGTCGGTGTGGAGGGTCTTGGTGACGGTGTTGGGCACCGCCGCCCCTCTCAGGATTTTTCCGAAGGGAACGCAGATACACGGTCCCAGCTTTCGGGGAACGGTGGGGGTGGAGGGGACGCCGTTGCGGGCGGTAATGCGGCCCACCAGACGCCGGTGGAGCAGGGTGGCGGAGATGGAGAGCACCAGGTTTCCCGGGTAGAGCATGGTCAGCGTCCGCTGGAGCCGCCGATGGGCGGCAGTGAGGGCCTCCCGGACCCGGCGGCTCTCCCCCAAGGGGGCCTTGATCACCGTGTCCATGTCCCTTGTGAGGACGATGGGGCGGCGCATGTCCACCACCAGCAGCTCCCGGGCCTCCGGCACCTCCGGGGCGGGGATAAAGCCTTGGAGGGTGAGGATCTCCCGCAGGTGGGCGGGGCAGCTGCCGGTCATGGGGTAGAAGAAGGCGTAGGTGATCTCCTGCCGCAGGGCATAGGTCAGGGCCTCGGTGAGGAGGTACTGGCAGAGCTCCTGCTGCTCCGGACCCTTGGGGGCGTAGATGCCGGAGATGGCCAAGGCCTTGCCCCCGGCGTTCTGCCGGACGAAGGCGGAGAGCTGGGTGTTCCCCAAGCGGCTGTAGAGCTCGTGGGAGTCCAAGCAGCGGAGGGAGACGAAGCCGCAGACTTTCCCCGTCCGCTCTTGGCGCAGGGTGATTACCGTGTCCTCCAAGACGCGGATCTGGCGGCAGATCTCCTCCCCCTGCTCCCGGCTCTTGGGGGCGGCGGGAAGCAGGGCTTCGGACAGGGTGCCGTCCAGGCGGCCGTAGCAGTGAAAGGACAGGTCCTCCGCTTGGAGCACCGGCTTGTTCTGGGGCTCCCGCAGGTAGAGGTTATGGCGGTAGATATACTCCTGGGCCACCGGGTCGATGAGGCTGGAGATGTCCCGGTTGGCGTCGATGGCGTCCCGGATGCGGGTGGAGCTGATGTCCTCCAGATGGGGGGGCAGGCTCAGCTCCACCACCTCCCCGGCGATGCGGCTGTAGTCCCGCTCCCGCTCCTCCTCCCCCTCGTTGACACGGCGGAAGATTACGTGGTGGAAGGAGTGGATGGAGTTCTCCTCCGGCTCTGCCCTGTAGGAGGAGGCGTTGGCCACCACGTCGCTGCCCACTACGATGTAGACCTCCTTGCCGGGGAAGGCCTCCCGCAGGGCGCGGAGGTTGTCGCTGCTGGCGATGTTCACCGGGAAGTCCTCGGGAAAGATGTGGACGTGGAACTCGTCGGCCACAGAGATGGAGGCCAGACGGCGGCGGATCCGGTGGGGCTGTGTCTTTTTGGACCAGCTGAACTCGTCGATGGCCAGCATCACCTCGAAGCCGAGGTCCCGGATAGCCCGGATGATCCCCTTGTGGCTGAGGGTGAAGGGGTCGAAGGTGCCGGGGAAGAAGGCGATCTTCCGCCGCTCCTCGAACTGGAAGCCCCTGCGGAGGAGCTCCTCCTCGGTGATAAAGCGGTAGATCCGGCTCATGGCGGCGGCGCGGTAGAAGAAGGTCAGCCCGCCGCCGCCGTTTTCGCGCATCAAAAACAGCAGCTTTTTGCTGGTGAGGAGGAAGGTCTGGCGCTTCTCGTGCTCGCTGAGCACCGGTGAGCCGAAGACGCTCTCGCCGATGACCTGCAGCGCCTCCTGCCGCACCTCGCTGCGAAAGCCCGCCAGACCCTTCAGGAGCATCCCCAAAAGCCGCTCCCGGCGGCTGCGGTAGTCCCCGTCCGCCTCGGGAAACCGCTGGCGGTAAGCGCCGTAGTTCTCATAGACCACCCCCACGGTGGCGAGGGCCGCCGCCACAATGGCGCTGTTGGCGCTGCACAGGATGTCCCGCAGCTCTAAGAGCCGCTCCTCCAGCTGGGCGGGGGGGAGAAACAGGTAGAACTGGCCCAAGAAGCTGGGGATGTATTTGGAGAACTCCTGCTGTCCGGTCTCCAAGCCCCGGGTCAGCTCCACGGCCACCTCACTGCGCTGGTCGCGGCTGAGGAGGGGGGCGATGGTGAGGAGGGCGTTTCCCGCCGTGCGGCGGATGGTGACCTGTTCGCTGACCATCAGAAGGTTGGAGAGATGGGTGGCGATGTGCAGGTGGTAGGAGGACTCCAGACGGGCAAAGACGGTGAGGAGGCGGATATTCCCCTTCTTGATGATCCAAGGGGTGGCCGCCTTCAGGTTTTCAAGGAAGATCTCGGAAATATCCTCGTCCTCCAGCGCGGCGATCACGTCGTCCTCGTGGCCGTCCCGGAGGCGGCGGAGGGCGTACTGGCGCTGGAGGCTCAGACTGCGGCTGTCCGAGAGGGGCATGGCCGACAGAATCGAGAGGGCCTCCTCCCGGCCTGTTCCCTCTTGGGCCAGCACGGTGAGAAGCTCCAGGGCGGCGGCCCGGACGTTGACGGCCTCCCGGTGGGAGAGGGCGGCGGCGAAACGGAGCAGGGTTTCAAGCTGGGCCGGCGTACAGCAGTCCAGAGGGAGCTGGGCGGCGGCGTCCAAGAGGGTGAAGGCGGTGGTGTCGTCCATGTTCTCCGCCCCGGTGAAGTGCGCCAGAAACAGCGACAGGAACTCCCCCTGCCGCTCCGGCGCGCACCGGGAGAGGAGGGAGCCCACCACCATCTTCAGCGTGTAGTTGAGCCACCGCTTGTGCATCTGGGTCAGCTTGTGGTCGGGGTAGAGGATGCGGTCGATATACTGCCGGGTGAGGGATACGTCGGTGACGGCGTCGGGGGGCAGCACATGGTCGGCGGGGACCTCCTTCACGTAGCCGGCGTGGAACTTGGCTAAGATCTCCCCCATCAGCGCCGCCGCCTGACGGCGCACGTCCCCCTCCCGGTGCATCAGCTGCTCATAGAGGAAGGAGAGCATCATCTCCTTCTGGGCGGAGTTGAGGTAGATGGAGTAGGTCTCAAAGATGCTCAGGTAGGCCCGCTGGCGGTTCCAGCTGGTCTCCCCCCGGGCCTCCTCTAAAATGGCGGAGAAGCTGCGCTGGTTGCTTAAACGGTGCATGAGACTCAGGTTGTGCTCCACGCCGCTGCGCTTCAGGGCCTCCACCACCTCGCCGCTGTCCATCAGGGCGATATCCCGCCGGGGGACGGGGGGCAGCGTCCGGCCCAAGAGCTCCGTGTCCACTCCCATAGCGATCATGTACCGCTCAAAGTCCCGGAGCTTGGCATAGACGAAGAGGTACCGCTGGCGCTTTCGCTCGTCCACGTTGTCCAGCTTGGCGAGGATCACGTCGAAGGCCTCCGCCAAGGTGAAGATGCGGCAGATCTCCTCCCCGTTGGGGCCCCGTTCCTGCTTGGAGCGAAAGTCGGCGTAGATCAGGATCAGTGACTCCACTGACAGGTTCTCCAGCTCTAAATCCCAAACCGAGTGGTTGGCGGCGATGTGGCCGATGGCGTCCAGCCTGTGCCGGCGGCACCAGTCCAAGGTGTAGTAGTAGTGGAGGTAGGGCACCCGCTCCCCTCTGCGGCAGCCGAACTTGCCGATGTCGTGGGCCACCGCCGCCCCGGAGACCAGAGCCGGGTCCACCGCCGCCCCGGCCCGCTTCAGGTCTTTCGCCACGGACATGGCTACGAAATTCACCCCGGCGATGTGCTCCAGCGCCCGGAAGGGGGTGGCCTCCAGCCCTAAGCGCATGGTCTCATAGACAAACTCCCGCCGGTAGGCGGTGACGAAGCGGTGGTACTCCTCGGCGTAAGGCCCCTCCTCCACCTCCCGCAGAAGGGTGATATCCAACAGGGGTTCAGGGGGGAAAAAGCGCCGTTCGTCGTCGAAGATCGCCTGCAGCAGAGCCAAAAAGAACAGGGCGGGGGTACCTTGGGGGGCCTCCCGCAGGCCTTGGTTGTCCGGCCGGGGGAAGAGGCGGGCGCAGGCGTACTGGTAGGTGAAGGACAGCCATCCCGCCTCCGGCGCCGGCGCCAAGGTGCCAAGAATGTCCTCACATAGCAGCAGTGTCCGGGCGCAGGAGGGGCGCTGCCCCTCGTTGAGAAGTGTCTGCACCCGCTCTGAGAAGTGCCGGCGCTCCAGCAGCGCGGCGGTCTCCTCCCGGGGAAGGGGGAAGCGCGCCCCGCCCTGCTTGCCGCTGAGCGCACGGAGCAGGGTTTCGGCGATCTGTTGGGTTCGTTTTTTGGACATGGCTGGTCCCTCCTGAGGGTCAGGGCGGTTGGCCCTGAGCGCCTGTTTTTTTTGTGTGTATCCATTATGACGTAATTAGCGGGAGAGTGCAAGGGGGGAATGCGGGATTTTGGGGGGTTGTTGTGTTGTGGAGGGGGTTGGGTCAGCGGGGGACAGCGCGGCTGGGGCGGCGCGGCTTGGTGCGGTGGAGTGTCGATAGGGCGGGCGCACAATGTGCGCCTCCACAACCACTATCAGGCACGGCGGCCTTTGCGGCACCGGGCCAGCGCAACAACCTCCAAGTTTCGGGGGCAAGTCGTGGCGAGGTTGGCAGAGCGGCAGCAGGTGCTTACCAAAAGGCTGAAGATGGGGGGACGCCCTCAGGATACCTTTATCCATGCGAGAGCAACCGCCGCCGCGTCCGAAGCTGTGCAGCAAAGCGACGCACCAGTCTATCGAAGGTGCGTAGCGTCTTGGGGTTCTTAGGGGGGAGCGAATAAGGGCTGTGCCCCCCTGCGGGGGGCTAAAGCCCGCCTGAGCGGACACCTAAGCGCGCTTTTGCCTGCTTTTCTCGTGGGGGAGAGGGGAAAGGATGTGTGAAGGAAAACCGTATGGTTTTCCTTCGCGTTCAATCAACCCGCCGCAGCGACAGATTTTGGCACCTTGCCAAAATCTGCTGGATCTGGGGACCCTGTCCCCAGATCCAGCAGCCCGGGGGGCGAAACCCTTGTCCCCTACAAAAAAGGAGGCCAGTTCCTCAGGCCCCTCAGCCTGTCGAAAAAGTCCGCCTAAGGCCGACACTCCGTAAAGAAGTGTCGGCCATACGGCTAACCTGTAAAGAAATTCT
>CANPBB010000029.1 GCA_947572235.1 uncultured Clostridia bacterium | reverse complement strand
ATAACATTCTACACCTCAAGTCAATGCACTGTTATTTTATTGGATTGCTATAGTACATAGAAAGGATGCAGCTTTGCTTATGTCCAATGTTTCGTCATTTTGAAAGTCTACAGAGGCAACAGCATAGCCTCTATCATAATCTAACATCAGTCTGGCGGAATAACCGTCCTCTGTACTGCCGACGTGCCCGGATGATAGAACACCAGAATATTCTTCAATCAGTTGTCCCAATCTATCATAGCGGTTAATTTCAATCGGCCTCACCTCAAAGGTGTTCAGACTAATCAATGCGATATTGTTCTGTCCCCAATCCGAGAAAGCCAAGCTCTCCATACCGCTCCCGCACAAATAACAATCTTCGGCTGATATATTGGAGCAATACTCTGTTCCATCGTCTTGAATTGTGACTTGCTTTGCCCTACACCCCGTCAAGATGGGCAACAACATGATTAGTAGGATAAATGTTAATCGTCGCATGTCTGCCCTCCACTACAGTTTATTTCTCGTTTTGGAAATGGGCGATTGTCCGTGAGATTGGGTCGATGATATGAATTTCGTGCCTCAATTTTTGGGCATACCGCACGGTTGCTCCGGTTCCGCTGCGGCGTGTCCCATTGTAAACAGCCAGCAGAATGGATGAATGATCAACCAGATAGCGGTCACGTTTCAACATACACCCAGAGGTATACTCACGGCTCACATAGATCACTTCGCTGGCCTGCTTCAAAATAGTGTTGTACCGTACCTGCATCGAAGCTGACCATTTTAGTTCTTGCCCTTCGCAGGGTAGGATACAATGAAGCCGTATTGCAGGATATTTCTTTTGCAGGTCGAGGACAATTTGCGCACTCCAAAGATCGACCCCCAAGGCCATGCCTGATAGGAAATCTGTCACACCTTGATCCGCCAGCTTTGTGATCTGAGCGGCCAAAACCTCCTTCAGCAATATGCAGTCACGGGCAGTTTCATCGTATTTCCAAGGGAAGCTTTTGGGCCGGTGCCCGGTAAATGCACAGGAATTTTGATTTGTAGTCATGGTTCCCTCCGACTTTTCGCCAATACGTTGTATCTTCTACCCCGTTATCCACCTCCTCTTGCCATAATAAGACAGGCGCCCGATTGCTTTTGGCAAAGATAAGACATTGTTTTCTAAAAATAGAAATTATAAATATGAAAAAGCAAGTTAAAATTTCTTAGAATGGCGCAAGATTAAATTGGTGAGATGTATGCAATCTTTCGGAATTAAACTTAAACGGCTCCGTAATGAAAAAGAATTGACCCAGAAAGAATTAGGGGCACTTCTTGGGCTAACACGTGCAACGATTTCTTCTTATGAAAGATGTGCCCTTTATCCATCTGTAGAAGCACTCATCAGCATATGTCGTTTTTTTAATGTGACAGCTGATTATATGCTTGGCATAGCAGATACTAATACTTTTGATACAAGTTACCTAACAGATCAGCAAGAATTGATTATTAGGGCTTTACTGGATGAATTTCGCGAGAAGAATTGTAAAACCTGATATGGCCTTGAATTTTTATGTGTTTTAGGTTTTGCATCTTGTACTACGGTATGACGTATTTATTATACTTCAAAACCAACTCAAATACAAGGCTTTCACCAAGTATAATAAACGATGTGACGAAGTAATCGAGGTGATAGCTTGAAAGATGTTCTCGCTGAAATCACAAGGTTGCGCTTGAAGCGGAGGTGGTCAGAGTACCAGCTGGCACAGCACTCTGGTATACCGCAATCAACAATCTCCACTTGGTATAGAAAAAATCAGATTCCGACAATACAGACCTTGGAAAAGGTTTGTTTTGGTTTTGGGATTACCTTATCCCAATTTTTTGCCGCAGATGATGATGTGGTATCTCTCACTGAGAGTCAAAAAGAACTTCTCGATTGCTGGACTGCATTGACGGATACACAGCAAGAACTCTTTATGCAGTTGTTTAGGAACATTTGAAACTATATGTCACTTAAGTGGCATATAGCTATAATAATTTAGTCGTATTACGTCTATGCCGGTGCGTTACGATAAGAGTAATCTAATGGGGTGGTCTTATGAGTAATGAGCAAGTTTATGATTTTGGCATCCGGCTTCGTCAGCTCCGTGAAGAATGCATACTATCCAGAAAGGCTTTTGCCAAGAAATTAGGAGTAAGTGAAGAAACCATATATCGGTATGAGAACAACGTCCAGGCTCCTTCGCTGGATAGGGCAAGACAAATAGCAGTTATCTTGCGAACTTCTATTGACCACCTTGTGGGATTAGATAATCAATATACGCTAAAGTTCCCTGATATGTCGAAAGAACAGCGTAACGCGCTTAATCTGTTTCTACAAGTCTTCGTAGATGAACAGATTCAAGAAAAATGAAAAACCTTCCAGTTGCATGGAAGTTTTTCATTCTACTTGATCAGAGAAGATAGCAGACAACTCCTTTTGGAACGACGCCAGTATACTTGTGTTTGTCTGGTGTACGACCTTGTCATCTAAATAAGCAATATTGTTAAACGTAGAAACCAGCTCGGGTTGACACAAGCAGAAGCGACTGAGTTATCTGGTTTGACGCAACAGTTTTTTGCCAGTGTTGAAACCGGCAGGAAAAATATGCGAGCTGACAGTATTATCAAGGTTTCAAAAGCGTTAGGGGTAAGCACTGATTTTTTGCTTACAGGGGTTGTAACTGATTTTGAGCGAACTCGTTTAACGCGAATGCTGGAGCCGCTGGATGAAACACAGCTTCATGTGGTTGAAGAAATTGTCAAAAACATATTAAGATTTGGCGGATATACCATAAAATAGTGACAGGCTTGCATGTAATAGTGTGAGCCTGTTTTTACATTCTGGTATGTGCAACTAATCTGACAAGATTTCTTAGAGCTTTTTAACCTATTCTAACAAAGATAAGCTCAGCTTATCAATACCATTGTAAATGGAGGATAGTGATGGAAACCTACGGAACGATAAGGATAAATCTGGCAAAGCTGATTGAAGGTCGCAACATGAGTAAAAACAAACTCAGCCATCGTGCAGAAATGCAGCGGACACAAATCAATCATTACTGTAATAATACGATTTCAAGATTGGATATTGATGTTTTAGCCCGTCTATGTACTGTGCTTGAATGTGAGATAGGGGATCTTCTGGAATTTATTCCTCCCCAAAATGGATCATGAATTGCCTGCTATCATAGTCTATATAAAGTCTGAGGGTTATTATACACCGCCTTTACCTAAAAGTCCATATAAAGTCTATTCTTTCTTATTCGGACGGGTAAACTGAAATGGACTTTTTATAGACGGGGGGATGTAGATGGATACGTGGAAATTGGTGTCACTGCGTATTCAACAGCTTTGTGCTGCGTATGATTATAATATTAACTCTTTGGCGCGACAAGCTGGCCTTCCACCAACGACCCTAAAAAATATCATTTATGGTACAAGCCGCAATCCCGGTATCGTTACCATTAAACTCATCTGTGATGGGCTTGGAATTTCACTTTATGATTTTTTTGATACCAGCCAGTTCAAAAGCACACTACCAGAGGATATAGATTAGAGCCGAAAATGTTATCAAAAAATCTCCTATGCAAAGCATGGGAGATTTTTTTGTCTAATTAGGAGTTATTCCCTTTAGAACACTGCCAGCATATTTGTAATTGTCCGGTGCGCGGCCTTGTCATCAAAATAGTCAATGTGGAGAATATTCGTATAAAAACGCCCTTCAACACGTGCTGTTGAAGGGCGTTTTGTTCCATATAGCTGGATCACAAGTGCCATATAGGAATCTTGACATGTATGAAAATACCGCAAAAAAGCATATATACCATCCTGTTATGCTTCTTGACAGAAGAACATATGTTCTATATAATGGCCATATTAACAAAAGCGGTTGTCCTATAAAGGAGGTGTGCCTATGGCATTTCTGTCCCGCAATGACATAGAAGCCCTCGCTGGGAAGATACTATCCAACTATAAAAATCTCCACCGATTTGACGATTTCCCGGCAGATTGGGTAGACCCCTACATCCTCGCGCATGATCTATTGGGGCTGACTATTGACTACTACCACCTATCCGATGATGGCTCCATCCTTGGCCTGACCTCTCAGAGTGTGGTGGGAGTGGAGGTCATGGATGACGATGGTCAACAGCTCATCTACTGCCTTGACGGTAGGACCATCCTGATAGAAACGGCGCTGCGAGAGGATGAATCACAGCGTGGTCGCCATAATTTCACGGTAATGCACGAGACAGCCCACCAGATTTTAGGGGACTTATACTCGAAACTGGGCAGGAAAGCAAGCTGCCGTGTCCACTACTGTACTACTAAGCCGATTAAAGATTGGGATGAGTGGCAAGCCGACACCATGGCCTCGGCCCTCCTGCTGCCGGCGGACTTTGTGCGGAATGCTCTGCGTTATGTTGGTCTGAACAATGGCATCACGGTCAGCAACAGATGCAGGAATCCCAAGGAGTATCGCCAGTTCTGCGAGGCAGCGGCCTTCCTCGGCTCCTCCAAGCAGGCGCTGGCAATCCGGATGGAGCAGTTAGGATTGCTGCGACGTGAGCAGTGTAGAGCTGTATCGGTATATATGGACGACGATGAAAAGGAGGATGATATTGAATGACCGAGGAGATGAAAGTCATTGTGAAGTGTCCGAACTGCGGCTGGCGGGTACTGGACAAGGTGACGCCGGCCTCCGGGTGCATCTCCATCAAGTGCCAACGCTGTCGGCAGGTGGTCAGTATAGACCTATCCCTGCGGCGGCGGATAAGATACCGCAGAGTGCAGGCATACGGAGCATAAAGCTATAGCGGAAGCGACAATAGAATACGCCTGATCGTATCGAGCAGCCGGTCCATGGGCAGCGACCCATGTGTCATGAAATAGCCGGACATCAGGAGATTGAGAGTACCACGCCCTCTATCTCCTGATGTCCGGCTATTTTATTCCCGCTCCAGAAATGGAGCAGGCAATGTGTTTGACTAAATGGCAGGCCGCAGTCTGCCGCTACCCGTAATCTCCCGGATTTTTGGTTTCCATAAAAATCCAAAAATCTAAGGAGATTACAAAATGGCTAAAAAGTACTACGCTTGGAAGGACCCCGCCTGCGGTGGGGTGGATATCGAATGGACAGAGCTCACCGGTGCGGAGTTTTATCACATGCTGAAAAAAGAGGAGAACCGGGGCCGTCGCTTTATCCGCTTGGGTAATGATATCTGCCCGGATGATGATACGGTCATTATTGAGGCCACCGAGGAGGAATATCGCAAATGGGCAAAGGAACGGGAGGCCAGACGATATCTTGCGAAATATGAACGAACCGCACAGATCACCTCTTTAGATGCCCCAGTCTCCGGGACGGATAGTACATCCCTGTATGAGCTGGTGGGAGACGGTCAAGTAAGTGTGGAGAGGAGGGCTCTGGCCAGCATCGCCCACAAGCACTTGGAACAGGCTTTGCAGGCCCTGACGGACGAGGAGGCACGGCTTCTGTCCGATATCTACGTCCAAGGGAGATCCGCTGCGGATATCGCACGGGAGCTGGATGTTCACCGCTCTACGATCCTGCGCCGGCTGGCGGTCGTTATTGCAAAGCTCGAAAAATTTTTCTGATTTTTTTGCGCAACAAATCGGGAATTCGTCCCAAATGAGGGGTAAGGGGTTGAAACAGCCCCGCTGCTCCTTGAAAACCGGATACCCATTCGTCAAGTACATCAGTTCCGACGATGTGTGAAAATCACGAGCCGCAGCGGCAGGGTACGCCAAGACCTCCAAACAACGGAGTGAGCGAAAATCCCCTCCGCAGATGCCGGGCTGCACCCGGCATGGCCATGACAGTTGGAATGATAATGGTACTCCCGCCTTGAACGCGTCACAGCATTGGGCGGCTCTGTCAGAACGACAGTTGGGGTGAAACTCCCGTGAGGCGGTGAGCAGACCGCCGCTTGACGACTTCCCCGCACACGGGATGTCGAGGACAAATAGTGTGCTGTACATATCCGGCCCCATATCGCGAGAAGGGCGAAGTGTTTCTAAAGACTGTCAGGACTTCATCGTGGTATGGTGGCCGGATATGCTATGGCACACTATGGGGAAGCCAATGGGTATTCGGTGGTAAGGACAATTCTAAACGAAAGAGGTGCGTCCTTATGAGAGAGAATCCCACCCAAATCCTGCGCGGGCAGATGTACACGGCTGACTTAGACCCGGTGATTGGCTCCGAACAGGGCGGTGTCCGGCCTGTTTTAGTGGTGCAGAACGATGTAGGCAACCGCTACAGCCCTACGGTTATCGTGGTCCCCATCACCACCCAGATCAAAAAGATGGAGCAGCCCACCCACATCGGTATCCCGCCCTATTTCGACCTGCCGGAGCAGTCTATGGCCATGTTAGAGCAGATCAGGACTGTGGACCGATCCAGACTGCGGGAGTACATCGGCAATCTGGATGATGATATCATGGACTGCATTGACGAGGCGTTGGGTGTGAGCATTGGGCTGAAAGCCAAAATGCGCCGCAGCAAACCGAGGCGGGAGAAGGAAACGCCGGAGGAGATGCTGCTGTGCCTATGTCCCACCTGCGCCAGCCAGTTCTACAACTCCCCGGTCCATGTGATCCGCAGAGTGGACCCCCTGCAAAGGGCGACGGAATCCTGTACTTACTGCGAGGTCCGTAAAGGCTATGACTACCGCATTACCCACCGCAGAAAGCGGCTGGGCGATGATTTGGTGTGAACGGGAGTGTAATTTATGAATCAAAAGGAAACCTATCAGGTTATGTTTAGAGAGTACCCTGATGTAGTAAATGTGGAGCAATTATGCGAGATGCTCGGGGGGATTAGCGCCAAAACAGCCTATCGCTTGTTGAGGTCTGGTACAATAAAAAACCTTGTGGTAGGCCGGCGTTACCGTATCCCCAAAATCTATGTCTTAGAATACTTGCAAATTACCTCCGCCTCCAATGTGTAAACTCCGTGTTGTACATTTGGCATCTGTGGCTCCTATTGCTAAAATGGGAATTGCCAGCAAACAAAATGTGTAGTACAAAAAGCGAAGGAGGTTTTAGTATGGTTGCAGGGCATCTTAGGGAGAAGCGCGGAATCTATCAAATTGTCCTTAGTTATGTGGACAAGTACGGGAAACGAAAGACAATCTCCAGATCTACCGGCCTTCCCGTAAAAGGCAACAAAAAGCGGGCTGAAGCAATGCTCATGGAAGCCAGAAGAGAAAAAGAGGAGGCTTTAAGCCGTTTGGCGGAGGGGGGCGAAGGAGCGGCTGGGCCAGAGGATATCTTATTCACAGCATTTATGTCTGATTGGCTGGAGATGATGAAGAACAGCATAGAGCCAACATCTTACGCATCCTATTACTACTGTGTTGAAAAACGTATTAATCCTTATTTTGAAAAGAGGCATCCCAAATTAAAACTTCAGGAGCTGAAGCCTAAGCACATTCAGGATTACTACACCTATGAATTGAACGAGTTGGGGATATCAGCCAACACGGTAATCCATCATCACGCCAACATCCGAAAGGCACTTCAATATGCTGTGCAGACAGACCTGATTGCATCCAATCCTGCGGATCGGATACAACGTCCTAAAAAAGAGCCGTTTGTCGGGGGGAGTTACAATGCAAAGGAGCTGACAGTTCTCTTTGACGCGGTGAAAGGCGATCCTATTGAGCTTGGGGTCATTTTGGCAGCCTTTTATGGCCTGCGGCGTAGCGAAGTAGTTGGCCTTCGGTGGGATGCCATCGACTTTGAGCGGAAGACCATTGCCATCCGCCATACAGTGACACAGGCAACATTGGGTGGTAAGAGTACCATTATGTCGAAGGATCGGACAAAGACTAAGTCCAGTTATCGTACACTGCCTCTGGTAGCACCATTTGAGGAGCTTTTACGCCGGCTGCAAGCAGACCAAGCACGTAATCGCAGAATATGTGGGAAAACCTACTGCCGGGAGTACATAGGGTATATCTATGTAAATGAGATTGGCGAGCGGATAAAGCCAAACTACATTACACAGCATTTCCCCTTGGTACTTGAAAAACACGGACTGCGGAGAATTCGGTTCCATGATCTGCGTCATAGCTGTGCCAGTTTGCTCTATGCCAACGGTGTTAGCTTGCGGGAAATCCAAGAATGGTTGGGGCACAGTGATATTTCAACCACATCAAACATCTACACACATTTAAGCTACGACACAAAAATAGCCTCAGCCAACGCAATCCTTGGCATCTATCCTACAGCGCAATAAGGGCGATGTCTTTCCTTTAATTCTATCAAAAGCAGCATAGCCCCTTACCTCTCCAGAGGCAAAGGATTGTAAGCTGTCAAAGACAAACAAGCGATCCTCTGTTACATAGAGGATCGCTTGTTTGGTGCCGGTGGCGGGACTCGAACCCGCACGCCATCGCTGGCAATGGATTTTGAGTCCACCTCGTCTACCAATTCCAACACACCGGCGTTTGTATCATCAAATCCAGCTCGAAAAAATCACCTCTTAGAAAATGGAGGGACATTGCGAAGGGACTTGAACACTACTATACATATGAAGTTTTCACAAGGCCTTGCCGCACAATGCGTTCCGCTAATGGAACAGGAACCGGCGAAGTGGATTTTGAGTCCGTCACGTCTACCAATTCCATCACACCGGCCTATTAAGAACTTAGAAGCACGCCTATTATACGCCCGCATCCCCAAAAAATCAAGCCTTTTTTCACACACCCCCGACGCGCCGCAACCATACCGTCCCCTCATTTCCGCTCACAAAATACAAAATTTCCGCGGTTCCACCCGGAAATCCTAAAAACCATACCACCATTTCTTCTCTTTTCACCGACCCAACAAAATTTCCCCTGCCTCCGCGCTCCCGCCATCCCCCGCACCGCCATATTGCCTAAAAAATGCGGCAAAACCGCAGAAATAGGTCTACCAATAGGCCTCTGTTTGTGCTATACTATAAATTCCAGCGGCATACCGCCGCACATCTCACCGGGGAGGGAGGGACAGCCTTGACCGCGATCAAAAAGACACTCTGCCTGACGGCCTGCGCCCTGCTGACGCTGCTGCTCAGCGCCTGCATGTTCAACTCCTCCCCGGAGGAGATGTACGAGCTGCCCCACATTCCGGAGGAGTACGCCGCCCTGCAGGAGAAGATTGACGAGCTCGTTACCGCCGGAGCCGAGTACGCCGCCCCCACCTCCGGCACCAATATCCAGTCGGTGCAGCTGGTGGATCTGGATGGCGACGGCACAGAGGAGGCGGTGGCCTTCTTCCGAAACTCCACCGAGGAGAAGCCTCTGAAGATCTACATCTTCCGCTCCGCCCACGAGGACTACGAGCGGGCTGCCCTTATCGAGAGCAGCGGCATGTCGATCTACAGCGTCCGCTACGTGGACTTGGACGGCGACAGCCGGCGGGAGATCCTGGTGGGCTGGCGCCTCAGCGCGGAGCTGCAGGCCCTGGGGGTCTACGCCCTTCAGGGGGACCGGGTACAGCCGCTGATGTTCAGCATGTACTCCCGCTATGAGGTGCTGGACTTCGATGAGGACGGCCTTCAGGAGGTGGTGGTCCTCCGCAGCGACACCGACGGCAACAGTGTGGCTGAGTACTACGACTGGTCCGGCAAGACGCTGGAGATCACCTCCGTGGCCCCTCTGTCCATGACCATGGCGGAGCTGCGCAGCGTGGACATGGGCACCCTGCGGGAGGGGGAGCGGGCCCTTTTTGTCACCGGCGTGTCCGAGGATACCCGGGCTATCACCGATATTCTGATCTACCGGGACGGCAGCATCGCCAACATTGTCCGCAGCGACTATACCGGCGTCTCCAGCGAGATCTTCCGCAGCATTTCCCTCAAGCCCACGGACATTGACGGCGACGGTGTCACCGAGGTGCCTATGCCCGTGGCCCTGCCCAGTGCCATTGAGGGCAGTGAAGAGGTCTATTGGCAGGTCTACTGGCGCAGCTACAACGCCAAGGGACAGGGGGAGGTGGCCGCCTCCACCTACCACAACACCGCCGAGGGCTGGTATTTGATGCTGCCCGACCCTTGGGAGGGCCAGCTGGCTGTGCGCCAGATCATCGGCGTGGACGAGCGGGGGACCATCTTCTCCCGCCGCCGGGGCGCCGAGGAGGCGCCGGAGGACTTCCTCGGGATCTACACCATCACCGGCAGCAGCCGGGAGTACAAGGCGGTGCGCAACAACCGCTTCGTCCTCAAGCGCCAGTCCGGCACCATCTACTCCGCCGTATTCTTTGGAGAGGGGACGGACTGGTCCGGCGCCATCAACCAAGAGGAGCTGAACCAGCGCTTCCGTCTGATCACCCGGGAGTGGACGGCGGGGGTCAACTAATTCAAAAAAATGCGAGCATTTTTTTGAGGTTTTTTCGCTGGAGACGGCCGTGGCCGTCTCCAGCGAAAAAAGGATCAAACCGAGCGCGGTTTGCAAGGTGTTTTTCCGAAAACGCGGTTTCCGGAAAAACGATTCTTAGATTTTGTGCGCGGAGCCCAAACTCCTGCGGAGGGCTTTTCTCCGCACCGTTTTCGGCGGCGCGAACCGGGATATCATGACAGATAGAATGGGGGAGGGTACTATGCCTAAGAAAGTGCTTGTACTGGAGGACGAGTCCAGTATCCGGGGGTTTATTGTCATCAATCTGACCCGGGCGGGGTATGAGGTGATCGAGGCGGAGAGCGGGGAGGAGGCCCTGGAGCTGCTGGGGCGGCACACCGATGTACGGGTGGCGCTTTTGGACATCATGCTCCCCGGTATCGACGGCTTTGAGGTCTGCCGGCGGATCCGGGCCACCAATACCTCCATCGGCATCATCATGCTCACCGCCCGCTCCCAGGAGATGGACAAGGTCACCGGCCTCATGACCGGCGCCGACGACTATGTGACCAAGCCCTTCTCCCCGGCGGAGCTCACCGCCCGTGTGGATGCCCTGTTTCGCCGGGCCGGCGGCGCCGTCGCCGCCTCCGGGGAGAACAGCGGCGAGATCAGCCAGCCCCCCTTCCGGCTGAACACCCGAAACCGGACCGTGGAGAAGGACGGCACGCGGGTCAAGCTGACGCCGGTGGAGTATTCCATCATGAAGATGTTCATGGAGAACCCCGGAAAGGCTCTCAGCCGGGAGGAGATTTTGGACCTGGTCTGGGGCCGGGACTACTTCGGTGAGCTGAAGATCGTGGACGTAAATATCCGCCGCCTGCGCCTGAAAATCGAGGACGATGCCCAAAACCCTATCTACATCACCACCATCTGGGGCTTCGGCTACAAGTGGGGATTTTGACAGGCCCCAAGGACTGTTAGTGGGGAGCGAGGAGCTGATGTATCCGGCTTCGCCGGACGATTTGCGCTGTTCCGGCAGAGGGCGGCCCTTGCTCTCCGCTGTAAAATTCAAAACTCCTGACTCCTAACTTGAAAGAAAGGGGGGCACCATGAAGCCACGAATCCAAGGACTGCGCAAGCGGTGGCTGATCAACGCCATCGGGCCCATTCTGCTGGTGGCGGCGCTGGGTGTGGCGGTGTTCTCCGTGGGCATCGCCAACTACTACTATACCGGTATGCGCACCGGTCTTGAGACCCGGGCCAAGGAGTCCACCGACGCCTTCAACACCTACGGTATGAACAGCTACAACGAGTTCTACCAGATGGCCTACAGCTATACCGAGAGCTTCAAGGACCGCGACCAGCTGGAGCTCCAGTTTCTGAGCAGCAACGGCATGATCCTGGTCTCCACCTACGGCATCACCGCCGGCCTCAGCCCCGGCACGCAGGACATCACCGACGCGCTCTCCACCGGGGAGCCGGCCTACTACGAGGGGGCCGACCCGGCCACGGGGCAGAGCATCATGTCCGTCTCCGCCCCCCTCCAGTTCAACGGCCGGGTGGTGGGGGCCATGCGCTACGTGACCTCCTTGGACCGGGTGAACCGGGAGCTGCTGTTAAGCGTCCTCTTCTCCGTACTGGTGGCGCTGATTGCCCTGGCTATGGTGTACTTCTCCAACATGGTCTTTATCAGCAATGTGGTGGAGCCGGTGGCGGAGGTCACCGCCGTGGCCAAGCGCATCAGCGGCGGCAGCTACGGTGTGCAGGTGGAGAACCACTACCAGGACGAGATCCGGGATTTGATCGACTCCATCAACGACATGTCCGCCAAGATCGCCCAGTCGGAGCGGGTGAAGAGCGAGTTCATCTCCTCCGTCTCCCACGAGCTGCGCACCCCCCTCACCGCCATCAACGGCTGGGGGGAGACCCTCCTGGCCGGGGACAGCAGCAGCGAGGAGCTCCACCGGGGCATCGGCATTATATTAAAGGAGTCCCGCCGCCTCACCTCCATGGTGGAGGAGCTGCTGGACTTCAGCCGTATGCAGGACGGCCGCTTCACCCTGCACGTCTCCTATATCGACGTACAGGCGGAGTTTGAGGACACCATCTACACCTACCAGGCCCTCCTCCGTCAGGAGGGGATCGAGCTGCGCTACGACGACACCGGTGTGGAGGTGCCCCTCCTCTCCGGTGACAGCGAGCGGCTGCGGCAGGTGTTCTGCAACATCTTGGACAACGCCAGCAAGCACGGCGGCGCCGGCCGCCGCATCGACGCCTCCCTCGCCCTCGGCGAGGACGCGGTGGTGATGCGGGTCCGGGACTACGGCCCCGGCATCCCCGAGGAGGAGCTGCCCTTTGTGAAGCAGAAGTTCTATAAGGGCTCCTCCAAAGCCCGCGGATCGGGTATCGGTTTGGCGGTGTGCGATGAGATTATTCGCCTGCACAACGGGGAGTTTTTGATTGAGAACGCCGAGGGCGGCGGCGCGGTGGTAAGCGTTGTCCTGCCGCTGGGGGGATAGTGGTGCCCGCCAAGGCACGATGCTTTGCGCCTTGCCTCCCTTGCTAAAGGGAGGGGGACCGCCGCAAGGCGGTGGAGGGATTCCGCGCAGGGACTCTCCATAAACCCACCCGATAAACCCACCTGTAGGGGCCGGTGTCCTCACCGGCCCGCCCCACCGCCGCCCCACCGCACCCCCATCACCCACCCGTAGGGCGCGACGACCCGGCGCGCCTTCCCCCGCCACCCGACTTCTCCCTGCAAAACACAGCACCCTGTAGGGGCGCACACTGTGCGCCCGCCCCGCCGGCACCTCACCGCACTAAATAACCAGCGACATCCCACCAAGCGCAACACTGGAAACAAACCCCGCGTCCAGCAGCAGGCGGCTACCAAAACACACCCCCGCGGCAAAGGCCGCAGTGCCATTGATCCGCCGCAGTGCATTGATAGCATCCTGCCGCTCTATCGTATCGCCCTCCCCAACCAGCAGCGCACGCTCCGCCTCCTCCACAATCGGCCTCATATCCCCATAGGCGTCAAGAATTTCCTCCGCATGGGGTTTGTAGTAGTTTTCATACAGCCATTCATAGATCGTTTCCATAGGGGCACCTCCGATTACGCCATTTAATTTCTGATAATCTCATTATATACCGCCATTATCTTTCGTGTCAAGGGGGAAAATCAAAAAAATGAAAATTGTCATGCCCGAAATGTCGTCCAGACTAAAGGAACTGCGAAAAGAGAAACAACTGAAGCAGCGGGAAATGGCCGTATTGCTGGAGTGCACAGAGCGCCATTACCAAAAAATCGAACGTGGAGAAATCAATCTGCCCTCATTGGACGTGATATTTCTCGCCAACTATTTTGGCGTATCCACCGACTACCTGTTAGGCCTCTCCGACCACCGCGCCCGCCTGTAGAACACCCCGCCACCCCCGTTCTCCCGCACCAATCAGAACAAACGTTGCGATATTTGACAACCTGTGCTATGATACCAATATAGCGATCAAAAAATTTACCTCCCCTTTTTAGGAAAGGAAGAAACTACCCTCTATGGAAAAAGAAAAGACATTCCGCACCACCATCGGCGGACAGGCCCTGATTGAGGGCATCCTCATGCGGGGGCCGGAGAAGCAGGCCATCGTCGTCCGGGGCCCGGAGGGCCTTGTGGTCAAGGAGGAGCCCCTGCGGCTGATCCGGGACCGCTGCCCCCTGCTGGGCCTGCCCCTGATCCGGGGCAGCGTCACCTTTTTGGACAGCATGTTCAAGGGCGTCAAAGCCCTGATGTTCTCCGCCGACTACTTCCCCGAGGAGGACTTGGGCGAACCCTCCCGATTTGAGCAGTGGCTGGACCGGAAGCTGGGCAACGAGCGGATGGAGAAGATAGTGATCGCCCTGTCTGTGGTGATGGCGGTGGGTTTCTCGCTGCTGCTGTTCATGTTCATCCCCACCCTCCTCTCCGGACTGGTGGAGACCTATCTCACCGACAGTACTGTCGTGCGCAATGTGGTGGACGCGGTGCTGCGCTTGGCGATTTTTATGACCTATATGATCTTAGTCTCCCGGATGAAGGACATCAAGCGGGTGTTCGCCTACCACGGGGCGGAGCACAAGACCATCTTCTGCTATGAGAAGGGCCTGCCGCTCACTGTGGAGAACGTCCGAATCCAGCCCAAGCACCACCCCCGCTGCGGCACCAGCTTTCTCTTCGTGGTGATCGTGGTGGCGGTGCTCTTCCACAGCGTGATCTTCGCCCTGTGGCCGGTGTCCAACGCCTTCGCCCGCATCGGCATACAGCTGCTGCTGCTTCCCCTTGTGGTAGGTGTGACCTACGAGTTCAACCGCTACGTGGGGGGCCACGACAACCCCCTGACCAGCTTCCTGGCCCGCCCCGGCATGTGGATGCAGAACTTCACCACCAACGAGCCTGACGACAGCATGATCGAGGTGGCCATCGAGGCCATGAAGCTGGTAATCCCGGCGGAAAAGGGAAAAGACAAATGGTAAATTCGCTTGAAATCCGCGGATTTCAAGCGAATTGGAAATCAAGTTTTCGTTTAAAATCTTGGATTTCAAACTTGGATTTGATTTGCGAGGGGGCTTTTTTTGGGAAGCGCCGAGGGCGATTCCCGCAAAAAGGTTCAAACCGAGCGCGGTTTGCCGCGGCGTTAAGAAAATGTGCCGGCGGCACATTTTCAGCGTAGATCCCGCCAACTGTGCTGGCGGGATGGCGCCTTGGAAAAGACAGTACGATTTTAATTTATTTCGCGCCGGAGGCGCGAAACTCTGCGAGGCTTTTTGCTATTTGCGGCGCTTGCGCGGCAAATGCTGTGTTGTGAAGAGGGAGACAGAGAGTATTATGCCGATAACTTATAACGATCTGTATTTGGATATTCGCCGGGAGCTGAAGCGCGCCGGGATAGGGGCGGCCTCCCTGGAGGCCCGGGAGATAGTCTGCTTTGGCAGCGGCAAAACCCGGGAGGGCTTGGTGCAGGATGGGCGGCTCTATGTCTCCGCCGAGGTGGAGGGGCGCATCCGGGAGCTGGTGGGCCGGCATCTCTCCGGGGAGCCGGTGGCCTATCTCATCGGGGAGTGGGAGTTCTACGGCCTGACCTTGGACGTGTCCGAGGAGGTGCTGATCCCCCGCTCGGACACCGAGACCCTGGCGGAGGAGGCCATCGGCCACCTGCGGGGGCAGGGGAGCTGCCGGGTGCTGGACCTGTGCGCCGGCAGCGGCTGTGTGGGTCTGGCGATAGCCGCCCATGTGCCGGAGGCCCGGGTGCTCCTGGGGGAGCTCAGCGAGAAGGCCGTGCGGATCTGCCGGCAGAACATCCGCCGCTGCCAGCTCACCGGGCAGGTGTCGGTGATGGTGATGGACGCCCTGCAGAAGCCCCTCGCCGCCATCGGGGAGTTCGACGCCATCGTCTGCAACCCCCCCTACATCCCCGACAGCGAGATCGCCTACCTGGACCCCTCCGTGCGGGACTTCGAGCCCCACCTGGCCCTGAAGGGCGGCGCGGACGGCCTGGACTTCTACCGCAGCGTGGCCTCGGAGTGGCGGGCGGTGCTGAAGACCGGGGGGCAGCTCTTCTTCGAGGTGGGCATCGGCCAGGCCGACGCGGTACTGCGCCTGATGCGCACCAGCGGCTTTGGGGACATCAATGTCACCGCTGACAGCCGTGGCGTGGCCCGCGTGGTCTACGGAACGCTGGCGGAGACGATTTGACAGCACGCTGAGTACATATTTTCGGACACATCATTTGATAGAATACCCCCAGAAGGACCCCCCGGCAGAGGGCCGGCGGTAAGACGAAAGACAGAAGGAGAACGGACTATGGCAGCGAAGAAGGACAAGAACACGGTGCCCACCCCGGCGGCGGTGCCCGCCTCGGGGAAGAAACAGGCGCTGGAGACAGCGGTGCAGAATATTGAAAAGACCTTCGGCAAGGGCTCCATCATGCGCCTTGGGGACACCCTGAACACGGTGGCGGAGTCCATCCCCACCGGCTCTCTGGCCTTGGATCTGGCCTTGGGCATCGGCGGGGTGCCCAAGGGGCGCATTGTGGAGATCTTCGGGCCTGAGTCCTCTGGTAAGACCACCTTGGCCCTGCACATCGTGGCCGAGGCCCAGAAGCGGGGGGGCGAGGTGGCCTTCGTGGACGCTGAGCACGCCCTGGACCCCACCTACGCCCGCGCCCTGGGCGTGAAGATCGAGGACATGCTTATCTCCCAGCCGGACACCGGCGAGCAGGCGCTGGAGATCACCGAGGCCTTGGTCCGCTCCGGCGCGCTGGACGTGGTGGTGGTGGACTCGGTGGCGGCCTTGGTGCCCCGGGCGGAGATTGAGGGGGAGATGGGGGACAGCTACGTGGGCCTCCACGCCCGCCTCATGTCCCAGGCCCTGCGCAAGCTCACCGGCGCCATCAACAAGACCAACTGCGTGGTGGTGTTCATCAACCAGCTCCGCGAGAAGGTGGGCGTGGTCTACGGCAACCCGGAGGTTACCACCGGCGGCCGCGCCCTGAAGTTTTACGCCTCCGTCCGCGTGGACGTGCGCCGTGTGGAGGCGCTGAAGAGCGGCAGTGAGATCATCGGCAACCGCACCAAGGCCAAGGTGGTAAAGAACAAGATGGCTCCCCCCTTCCGGGAGGCGGAGTTCGACATCATGTACGGCGAGGGCATCAGCAAGGTGGGCGAGCTGCTGGATTTGGGCGTGAAGCTGGATTTAGTGCAGAAGTCCGGCAGCTGGTTCTCCATGGGGGAGACCCGCATCGGCCAAGGCCGGGACGCCGCCAAGCAGTATCTGAGGGACCACCCGGAGATTGCGGAGGACTTGGAGGCCGCCATCCGCCGGGACTTCTACAAGCTTATGAGCAGCCAGTCCAAGATCGCCGCCAAGGCCGCCGGCCGGGCCGTGGACGTGTCCGCCGAGGACTTCGACGATGAGGACGACGACGAGACCATCGACAATGCGGATTGAGACAATCAAGCCCTCCCAGCGGAAGAAGGGCCGGATCTTGGTGATCTTGGAGGATGAGACTATCCTCCGCGTCACCGAGGACGTGGTGCTCCGCTTCGGCTTGGCCCGGGGGATGGACATAGATGAGGACACCCGCCGGGAGGTGGAGCGGGCCGCCGGCGCGGCCAGCGCCCGTGCCTCCGCCGCCCGGATGGTGGGCCGCCGGGCCCTCTCCAAGGAGGAGCTGCAGAGGAAGCTGATCCAGAAGGGCGCCTCAGAGGAGGACGCCTCAGACGCCGCCGGCTGGCTGGAGGACATCGGCGCCATCGACGACGCCGGCTACGCCGCCATGCTGGTCCGGCACTACGGCGAGCGGGGCTACGGCCCCGGCCGGGTCCGGGAGGAGCTGCGCCGCCGGGGGATTGACCGGGAGCTGTGGGAGGAGGCCCTCCAGGAGCTGCCGGAGCCTGCGGAGGCCATCGCCGCCTTCCTCCGGAGAAAGGCGGGGGATCTCAGCGACCGCCGGGAGGTAAAGCGCCTCACCGACGCCCTCCTCCGCCGCGGCTTCCACTGGGGGGACATCCGGGACGCGCTGAGCCGCTATGCGGATTTCGATTGAAATCCACGGAGTTCAGTCGAGTTAAGAATATAGGTTTCGTTTGGAATCTGAGGATTTCAAACTTGGATTTGATTGACGGGGGCTTTTTTCTTGGAAGCGGCGGGGCCGATCCCAAGGAAAAAGGTTCAAACCGAGCGCGGTTTGCCGCAGCGTTAAGAAAATGTGCCGGCGCACATTTTTAGCGTAGGGCCCGCCAACTGTGTTGGCGGGCTGGCGCCATCGGCAACCGGTGCGCGAAACTCTGCCGATGGCTTTTGAACAGGAGAGGTACTATGGCTTACACAATATCCTTTGTTTCCTTGGGCTGCGCGAAAAATCAGGTGAACTGTGAGCAGATGATGGCCCTGTGCGCCGCCGCCGGCCACACCCTCGTGGGTCCGGAGGACCCCTGTGACGTGTGCGTCATCAACACCTGCGGCTTTATCGACAGCGCCAAGGAGGAGGCCATCGCCGCCATTTTGGACGCCGCTGCCCGGAAAGCCGCGGGGCAGGTGGGGAAGATCTTGGTCACCGGCTGTCTCTCCCAGCGCTACCGGCGGGAGCTGCCCGAGGAGCTGCCCGAGGTGGACGGCGTCTTGGGCACCGGCAGCTACGGGGAGATCGCGGCGGCGGTGGACGAGGTGATGGCCGGGGGGAGCCCCCGGCGCTTCGGCGATATCCACGCCCCGGTGGAGGAGGGGGACCGGGTGCTGACCACGCCCCCCTACACCGCCTACCTGCGCATCGCCGAGGGCTGTGACAACCGCTGCGCCTACTGCGTCATCCCCCAGCTCCGGGGCCGCTACCGCAGCCGCCCCATGGAGAACGTGGTGGACGAGGCCCGCGCCCTCAGCGAGCGGGGCGTGCAGGAGCTGATTGTGGTGGCCCAGGACATCACCCGCTACGGCACCGACTGGGACGGGCAGTACCACCTGAGCGAGCTGCTCCGCCGTCTGTGCCAGCTGCCCTTCCGGTGGATTCGCCTCCACTACCTCTACCCCGACGAGTTCACCGACGAGCTTATCGACACCATCGCCTCGGAGCCGAAGATTCTCAAGTACCTTGACATCCCCCTCCAGCACTGCAACGACGCCATCCTGCGCCGGATGAACCGCCGGGGGACCAAGGCGGAGGTCCTCGCCCTGCTGGAAAAACTCCGGGCACGCATCCCCGGCCTGGTACTGCGGACCTCCCTGATCACCGGCCTCCCCGGGGAGGGGGAGGCGGAGCTCGCGGAGCTCTCGGACTTCCTCCGGGAGGTGAAAATTGAGCGGGCGGGTGTGTTCCCCTTCTCCCCGGAGGAGGGCACCGCCGCGGAGCGGATGGAGGACCGGGTGGACGCCGACGAGGCGTCGCGCCGGGCAGAACTGCTGGTGGATATCCAGTCCCGGATCATGGACGACTTCAACGACAGCCGCTTAGGCGACGTGATAGAGGTCCTGTGCGAGGGCTTCGACGGCCAGTCCATGAGCTATATCGGCCGCAGCTGCGCCGAGAGCATCGACATCGACGGCCACATCTACTTCACCGCTGAGCGGAAGATCCTGCCGGGGGAGTTCGTCCCTGTCCGGGCCACCGGCGTCATGGACGGCGAGCTCACCGGCGAGCTGGTGGAACCGTAATGGGGGAGCTGCGAAGCCTCCCCGGCGTGGGGGAGCGGATCGAGCGGACCATGGAGGCCGTGGGCATCCACGCCGTCGCCGACCTCATCGGAAAGGACCCGGAGGAGCTGTACCTCCGGGAGTGCGCCTATAAGGGCTATACCGAGGACCGGTGCGCGCTGTATGTCTGGCGCTGCGCGGTGTACTGCGCCGCCCACCCGGAGGCGCCGCCGGAGCGGAAAAAGTGGTGGAACTACCAGGACAATTCCCCCTTCCTGCGAGAACAAGAAGAAGACGAGGAGAACGAGAGATGAACCTGCCCAACAAGCTGACCATCCTGCGGATGGTAATGATCCTGCCCTTCCTGCTGGTACTGTACTTGGACGTGCCCTACGCGGCCTGCTGGGCCTTGGCCATCTTCATTCTGGCCAGCCTCACGGACATGGCCGACGGGAAAATCGCCCGGAAATATAATCTCATCACCGACTTCGGCAAATTCATGGACCCCTTGGCGGACAAGATGCTGGTGACGGCGGCCATGGTCTGGTTTGTGGAGCAGGGCCGCATGGCCGGCTGGATGCTGCTGATCGTGCTGGTGCGGGAGTTCGGCGTCAGCGGCCTTCGGATGGTGGCCAGCGACAAGGGCCGTGTCATCGCCGCGGGCTGGTCGGGGAAGGTCAAGACCGCCGCCACCATGGTCTGCCTGTGCCTGATGCTGCTCTTTACCTATGGCCAGGGCCGGTTCGCCTGGCTGGACACCCTATGCGTGTGGGTGATCACCCTGACCACCCTGTACTCCGGGGCGGAGTATTTCCTCAAAAACCGGGACATCCTCAGCGACATGTAGGTGACATGGAGAACCGGTACTGGGAGAACCTCCAGCCCCTCCGGATCCCCGGGGGCTGGACAGTGACCCTCCACAAGCTGGAGCGGGGAGAGCCGGCTGAGCTGCCGCCGGAGGACAGGGCGTGGCCGCTGTGCTATACGGAGGACATCCTCCAGCTCCACACCGACCTCAGCCGCCGGCTGAACCGCCGGACACAGCGGCAGCGTCTTGTCATCGACCTGGGCTGGTACCCCGACGGAGAGCCCGCCGGGGCCTTCCGCCTTGTGGCGGTAATCGACAGTGACTGGGAGCGCCCTCTGCTGACCTTCACCTCCCGCAGCAAGGCGGCGGTGGTGGAGACGCTGGAGCACTGGCTCCACTGTGAGCTGATGCCGCCCCGATTCATCGAGGACGCGGCGGCCTTCCGCCCAAAATATCCCCGCCCAGCGGCGGACCCTATAAGGAGAGAGTGAGAGTGAGCGCACGCAGAATGGTCAGTTTAGAGGAGATTGACTTTCCAAACGCCCGTTTCTGGGCCTACTTCCTCTCCACAAGCTACCCCAACGCCCTGCTGGAGGAGACAGACCAGCCCATGTACGACTTGGTGGGGCAGGTTCTGCCGGTGGATGTCCGGTGGACGGACGCCTTCACCCAGTATTACGACGGCGTCATCGAGGAGCGGGACGGCTATTTAGACGCTCCCACCACCTTGGAGGCCCCCTTGGACGGCGGCGACACACTGAAAATCGAGTTCCACCCCGGGGACACCCTCTTTTTCCTCGGCGATACCGAGCTGGGCAGCACCGGCCCCCACCACCGGACCGGCACACTGCCCTATCCCCGCCTGAAACCCCTGCTGTCCCTGCCAAAAGGAGCCCTGCTGTTCCAGCTCCTGCTGCCCATGGCCCGCGTAACCTTGGAGGAGGCGGCGGAGCTCCGCCCTCTGCTGCGGGCCCACTTCACCGCCATGGGCATCCCCCCGCCGTCCCACCCGGCGCTGACAGAGTGCCTGATCTCCGGCCTCACCGCCGATTGACGCCGCCCCGCCGCCGCGCGGCAGAAAAGCGCAAAAAGAGGAGGGCCATCCGCTAAGCGGATGGCCCTCCTCTCAATCTATCCTGCCGCTTACGCCCCCTGCATCATGATCCGCACCACCAATAGGCAGATCACCAGCAGCGCCGCGCCAAACAGCACGTTCCCCACGTGGATGTTCCGCCGTGTCTCCCCATCGGGCAGGGCGGGCAGCAGGTGGAGCCGCCGGAGGCCGTTGTTCACCGGCTGATAGAGCAGCAGCGTCAGCGCCATGTTGAGTCCGCCCTTCAGCAGATTGAAGGGCATGATCACCGGCAGCAGCATCCCCGCCACCGCCTCCCGGGTCATATTCGGCTGATAGAGGGGCGTCACCAGATAGTTCCACAGCAGCATCACCGCCGTCAGCGCCGCCACGCCCACCGCGAGGCCAAAGACGGCGCTTTTCAGCGTCCGAAAGCGGCGGTAGATCCAAGCCGCCGGACAGACGAAGGCCACCGAGGCCAGCACATTCATGATAAACCCGATGATGCCGCTCTGTCCCACGGTGAACATCTCAATCAGGCTCACCACCAGACACATGGCCCCCCCGGCCATGGGGCCGTAGAGGAAGCCGCCGATGACCAGCACCACGCTCTTGGGATCGTACTTCAGGTAGGGGGCGGCGGCGATCAGGGGGACGCGGGTCACTACTGTGACGATGTAGGCGAGGGCCACCAGCATGGCCATGGTGGCCAGCTTGCGGGTATCCACCCGGCTGGCCGTAAGGGTTTTTGCTTCTGTTGACATAAAAAAATCTCCTTTCCAACACCCAATTCGCCTTACAATGGTGCCGCAAAGGAGCCTATCCCTTACGTCTTCTTCCATCCAGACTATACTGTCGGTACCGGAATCACACCGGTTCATGCGGCACGCCGCTCGAGGACTTTACCTCCGGTGGGGACTTGCACCCCGCCCTGAAGACGATATTCGGTTGTTATGCTCCTATTATACGCGCCCCGCGGCAAAATGCAAGAGGAAGTTTCATAAAAATCCGCCGTCCCCGCCGCCGCGGGCCCCAGCATGAGATGTTTTTATCACATCCCTCTTGACAGCGCCCTGAAGGTGTGATATATTTGTCATGTCGAGAGATAAATATATCACATCCCTCCCATAGAAAGGAGCGTCTCTATGTCGAAGCGTCTCAAAACCGGACTGATCCTTGCCGGCGCGGCCTGCGCCCTGCTGCTGGCGGCGGCCAGCTGGTACGCCGTTGCCTGTCAGGAGGGGCGGCTGGTCTGCCCCATGGATTTCTCCGCCTACACCTTCCAAGCGGGGGACCTGCCCATGTGGATTGCCATAGGTGCGCTGGGGCTGTATGTGCTGGCGCTGTCGGCGCTGCTGCTCCGGGCTCTCTGGCGGAACAGGCGCTGTCCCCAGCGGTTTACCCGGACACTGAACCCCAAGCTGGGCCTTTTGGGCTTTTTAGGTTTCGCCGGCTTTTTGGGCTTCTGGACCTACCCCGTGGGCCAGATCTTCCCCTTTGCCTTCTTCGCCTTCTTTGGTTTCTTCGGCTTCTTCTACGAGGGGAAGCTGTCCCACACCATGCGGGATGAGCGGTACTGCGCGGAGCAGAAGGAGGCCCAGCTGCGGGCCTACCGGATCGGCTTTAGCCTGCTGTTTCTCCTGATGGTCTTGGCGGGGCAGGGAAGGGCGGCGGAGCGGACTGGGGCCGTCCTCTTGGCGGGGCTGGGGCTGATCCTCGGGGCCACGCTGTTTCTCAGCGAGTATTTTCTCTACCGTCTGGACCAGGACGACCCTGCGGGCAGTGAGGAGTAGGCCATGTTCACCTGTCATCTGAAAAAGTACCGCATAGGCAAGGGCCTGACACAGGAGCAGCTGGCCGACATAGTAGGCGTCCGCCGGGAGACCATCATGCGCTTGGAGAAGGCCCAGTACAACCCCTCGCTGAAGCTGGCCATCGACATCTCCCGCGCCGTGGAGGCCCCCATCGAGGAGCTTTTCCAGTTTGATTAGGGGCCGCGCCGGCGGGATTGCAGAAATAGACAACGCATGTCCCCCCAAACGCCTTGCACACCCCGCCGCCTGCCGGCTATAATACCAGCATGGATACGTTTATTTTGATTGTCAATCTCATAGGCACCGTAGCCTTCGCCGCCTCCGGGGCCATGATCGGGCTGCGTAAGGACATGGACATCTTCGGCATGTGCATCCTGGGCCTCACCACCGCCACCGGCGGCGGGGTGATCCGGGATCTGATCCTGGGCCTGACGCCGCCCATGGCCTTCCGGGACCCCACCTCCGCCACGGTGGCGCTGGTGGTCTCGGCGGTGTTCTTCGCCCGCCGGGTGCGCCGTCTCCTGATGCACAACCCGGAGCACTACCGGCTCCTCCTCTTCTGGATGGACGCCCTGGGCCTGGGCGCCTTCACGGTGATCGGCGTGGAGCTGGCCTACCAGCGGGCCATGGAGCCCACCTTCTTCCTGCTGGTATTCGTGGGCGTTGTCACCGGCGTAGGCGGCGGGGTGGTCCGGGACCTGCTGGCGCAGGAGGTGCCCTACATCTTCGTCAAGCACGTCTACGCCTGCGCCTCCTTGGCCGGAGCGATGCTCTGCGCCGGCCTGTGGCGCTGGGCGGGGAGCATGGCCGCCATGCTGGCAGGGATGGCGGCCGTGGTCCTGATCCGCGTGCTGGCGGCCCACTACCACTGGAACCTGCCCAAGGCAAAGCAGTAGCCATGGGAACTCAAAAAGCTGGCAGACGCCCTATCCGGCGTCCTGCCAGCTTTTTTTGAGTATTTTTCCCCTTTTAGTTTGTTACAGGTCATTTAAGGGCAATCTGTAACAAATCGCTCTGCACAAATCAAAATCAAAAGACCGGGTTTCGCAAAATACCTGCGAAATCCGGTCACTTTTTTGCCTGAATCTTGTTACAAGAAGTATACAACCTGTAACAGGGAATCATGGGTTTGTTCACTAACAATATCGGCAAGGAAGTGGAAGAAATAAGGGGTTTTACAAAAAAATTTCAACCTCGACATTTTGTTACAGGTTGTATACTTCCTGTAACAAACATCGACGGCGAACGACCAAAAAGGAGGGGACACCCATGCTGGCCTTGACAGTCCGAGAGGGCGACTACGTGACCATCGGCGACGACATCGTGGTGCAGGTGCTGAAAACCGGCGACGTATTCCGTATCGCCATAGAGGCCCCCAAATCCATGGACATCCGCCGCGCCAAGGTGCAGGAGGCCATGGGGGAGGTTCCCGCGTGCATCCGGCGGGTACGCGCCCAAAACGGCCCCAAGGAGCCCAACTATCACCGTACACGGGTGCTGCGGTAATACGGTTTCACCCGGTCTGCGCAGGCCGGCTGAAATATAGACGACAGTCGATAGGTTC